>NZ_PAZX01000005.1:0-316723 GCF_002716225.1 Croceibacter sp.
TTTTTTGTTTTAGTTTATTTACACTGTCTGTGTTAGCTCAAACTAAAGCTAGTGGTGAGGTTTTTGACTCTAACGGAGAACCTGTCCCTTTTGCTAATGTAATTTTAGAAGGTTCAACTGTTGGTACAATTACCAATGAGGAAGGCCGCTTTTATGTAGAGTCTGATAATAATTACGACGCATTAACAGTTAGTTTTGTGGGGTTTGAAACTCAGCGATTTGTTCTTGAAAAACGCAGTAATTACAACTTGAAAATAACACTTAAAGAAGAAGAAAACTCTTTGAGTGAAGTTATTATTTATCAAGGTAAAACTTCTAAAAAGAATAATCCTGCAATAGATATTCTCAAGAAAATTTGGGAAAACAGAAGAGAAAATGGTGTAAAGAAATTTAAACAATACCAATACGATAAGTACGAAAAGCTAGAATTTGATTTAAACACTATAGATAGTACACTTATTGAGAGCCGTATTTTTAATGGTATGGAGTTTATTTTTGAAGAAACAGACACCAATAGCATTACTGGAAAAACTTACCTACCTATTTTTATAAACGAAGAGTCCTCTAAAATTTTTGGAGATAATACCCTTAATGAAGAGAAAAAAGATCTTTTAGGAAATAAAAACTCAGGATTTAGTAACAACCAAAACCTAATTGCTTTTATAAAAGATCTTTATGCAGATTATGATGTTTATGATAATTATATAAAATTTTTCGATAAAAGTTTTACGAGTCCATTATCAAAAACAGGAGTTAATGTATATAATTATGTGCTTTCAGATAGCGCATATATAGATAACAAATGGTGTTATAATATTGTATATTATCCTAGACGTAAAAATGAATTAACCTTTAAAGGTGATTTTTGGGTAAATGATTCTACTTGGGCGATTAAGGATATTAATTTAAGAGTATCAAAAAGTGCTAATATAAACTGGGTAAAAGAGGTTTATATTGAGCAAGAGTTTGATGTTTTAAATGATTCAACATTCCTTATTACAAGAGACTACTTTATGTCAGACTTTTCTTTTAGAAAGAAAGAAGAGGCTAGAGGTATTTATGGTAAACGAACAACCTTATATGATAATTATAAGTTCGATATAAAGAAACCAAAAGACTTTTATGATAATGAGGTAGACCCTTTTAATGAAGCTATTTACAATAGGGATGATGCCTTTTGGCATAACAAGCGTCAAGAAGCACTTAATAAAGATGAAAAGGGTGTATATAAAATGTTAGATACCTTAAAAACTGTAAAAGCATTTAAAAGACTTTATGATATAGGAACTATACTAGCAACAGGATATATAGATTATGATGGTTGGGATTATGGTCCTGTATTTTCAACATTTGGATATAACACTGTTGAAGGCTTACGGGTACGTTTTGGCGGTAGAACTTATGGAACACTTAATGACCTTTGGCGTTTTCAAGGTTACGGTGCTTATGGCTTTAAGGACAACCAATTTAAATATGGTGTTTCTGGAAAAGTACTTTTAGATAGAAAATCTAGGCTTATCCTATCTGCTGGTAATAGGCGAGATATAGAGCAATTAGGTGCTAGCTTGACCAACAGTACAGATGTGCTAGGGAGAAGTTTGGCATCATCATCTTTAATTACAGTTGGTAGTAATGATAGGTTAAGTTCTATTAATCTTACCAATGTTGCCATAGAGTTTGAACCAAAAAAGAATTTTAGCTTCAGGACAGATTTTACATATAAAACTTTAAAATCTGCATCACCTACGTTTAGTTTGGATTACTTTATAGATGAAGCAAGAACACAGATAGCCTCAGAATTACAACAAGCAGAGATTTCTACAAAGCTATCTTATACGCCAGGAAGAAAAACTACAGGTTACGGAGTGGAGCGCACGCTTATTAATGAAGGTGAATATGCTAATGTATTTTTGAACTATACTTTAGGTGTAAAAAATTTAATTGATAGTGACTTTGATTACCAAAAAGTACAATTATATTATAGACAACCATGGAAAATAGGTGGTTTAGGAAGAATGACCACGACATTAGAAGCAGGAAAAACATACGGAGAAGTACCATTAGCTCTTTTAAGTGTTGTGCCAGGTAACCAAACCTTATTTTCAATTTTTAATTCCTTTCCGCTATTAAACTTTTATGAGTTTGTAACAGATACATATACATCATTTCATTTAGAACATAATTTTAATGGAAGGTTCTTTTCTAGAATTCCATTGATTAGAGATTTAAACTTGAGAGAGATTGTAGGAGTCAGAGGTGTATACGGAACACTATCTGATGAAAATAGAGCATTAGATGCTTCAGGTATATTTTTACAAGCACCAGACCTAGAACCTTACTATGAATACAGTTTCGGAGTAGGCAATATTTTTAGAATATTTAGGTTAGATTTTCATTTTAGAGGGAACTATTTTGATAATACAGATGCCAGAAGTTTTGGTGTTACAGGAGCCTTTGGGTTTAGTTTTTAAAATTTTATTTACAAAAAAATATATAATAAATTAGTATGTATTTTCAAGTTTAAGTAACATTAAGCAATGCTGGTAGGTTCTTTAAAGTGAGGTTTAACTGAGGTTTAAAAATACAGATATAATCTCTTAGTATAAAAAAAAAGCCAGCTATTTAGCTGGCTTTCATTAGTATTGAGCTTGGTAAATTAATTACTCTACAATTAATCGTTTAGTAGTAGTCTTACCATTATCAGTTTTAATTTGCACTAAGTAAGCACCTGTTGCTAAGTTAGAAACATTAACCGTATTGTTAGCTTGAGATAGTGTTGTTTTTAAAACAGATCTTCCTAACATATCAAATAATTTCACATCTAAATTTTTAGAATTAGAGAAACTAAAGTTTACAGTTGTATTAGAAGGATTAGGGTACATGATGATATCATTAGTTAATGTTACATCATTTGTTGTCAACACTTCGTCAATGCCACAATATTCAATAGCCCAATAATCAAGTGTACCATCATCCCCAATAAATGAATCTGAAATAGTTAATGTCCAGGTTCCTTGAGTACTTTCATTATTAAAAGCAGAAAGGGCATCTTGTGGTCTTACAGTACCATTTACTGTTGGTGTTCCAGAACATGAATTTACATTACCAGCATCATCAAATGTTGCTAAAATATCATCTTCTTCTCCACAAGCACCACTAATTAATACTACTGTTGTACCTGAAGGGCTTTCGAGTTCTAAAGTAAGGTCTGAAACATATGTGTGCTTTAAATCTATTAAAACATTAATATCAGAGATAGGTAAATCATCATCTATTGTTATAGAACTTGTTACTGAAACTATTGAGCTTGTTAGTGTTGCAGATGTATTTTCTTCACTATTACATGTTGAAACACCAGTTGTAAATTGATTTGAGTTTGTAAACTCAGCTTCACCGCAATCATTAAATGGTTTTACTCTCCAATAATAGTTAGTTGATTCATTTAAGACTATAGAAGAATTGTACATTGTTGTTTCAACTGTAGCTGTTTCAATAATATTTGTAAAAGTTTCGTTTGTAGAAACTTCAATAGTATAAGATTCTGAAGCACCTGTTGAATCTTCAGACCACATATATTGTGGAGAAGTACTTTGGTTCTCGCTGTTATTTGCAGGAGCACTTAAGCTTGGTGTGTCAAAGTTTGTACCTATAAGTGAAATTGTAGCATCTTGAGTTTTAGATAAGCTACCAGAATCACCTTGATATGTAATTACATAATCTCCAGAAGAAGCATTCTCAAAACCACTTATTGTCATTGTTACAGTTTCTGTAGTCGTACTAGAAGTCTCTGGTGAAAATGTAGCAGAAGCTCCTGTAGGTAATCCTGTTGCAGAGTATGTTACAGTTTCTGTAAACGATGATGAAGGTGTGTAAGTAAATGTAAGAGTTTCTGAACCAGCATTAGAACAAGCGTCTTTTTCTACCTCATTTGCAGTTAAAAAGAATGTAGCTTCAACAGATTCCTCAATAGTTATAGCACTATCATTAACATCTAAAAACACATTATCTGCTGCCTTTACCATAAGTCTTCCAGTAGTAGTTAAAGTTGGCGGCACAGTAATGTCTTCATCACCATCATTTAGGGTGTTTAAAGCTAAAACAACAGTATCAGAAAAATCACCTGCTGCAGAAAACAGGATGTTTACAATTTGACAATTTACTGATGTGCCATCTGTTCCTGCAACATTCCATGAGATGGTTTCTGTTTCTCCTTGTATCCAAGTTGTTGCATTGTTTTGAGAAGAAACTTCAAAAGGACCAGCTAAAATATCAGTAGATAAGGTCATCAAATCATCTGCCGTTTGCCCTGCATACATGACATTATCTCTTACAGTTAATGCAAATTCAAAATCTCTTTGGTTGCTAGGGATTACTTCCCAAGTAGGAGTAAGGTTGTTGTCTAAAATATCACTTAATTGAGGAAAAAACCTAAAAGGTTCTACAGTACCTCTTCTAGATCTAAACATAGGTCCAGCTGTAGCTAAAGCTATAGGAAGTAATGGTGATTGCATGTCTTCATTGTCATTTTGTTCCCAAGTGTAAGTTAATATATCATCTGAATCTGGATCTTCACCAACACCGGTAAGTTGAAATGCAGTGTTAATAGGAATTGTATAATCTGCGCCAGCATCTGCTGTTGGTGCATTGTTAATTGTAGATGTTTCTATTATATCAGGACAAAATGAGCTTACCCCAGATTGTATATTAGCACTTATATCTCTTATGTTTACGTAGTTAAAATAATCATCAGATTGATCTTGAACATTTTGACCAAGGCAAATCCCAGCATACCCCATTATTGTAGAGCCACTTCCTGGTTCTACTTCAGTATTATTACCAGATTTTAAACACGTTAGTGTTCCATTGTNGGTGTGGTATCCTCCAATTTGGTGTCCCATTTCATGTGCTACGTAATCAATATAAAAAGGATCGCCTGTTGGGTTTGGAAGACCTGTATAACCACTACCTTTATTTCCTGAATTACAAACACACCCTATACATCCAGCATTACCACCACCAGAAGTATTAAAATTATGACCTATATCATAATTCTCGTCACCAATTACCATATCTATTACCTCTTGAGTTTTGTCATTATACTCACCATCCCATGGATCTGTCTCNGGATCTAAATAAATGATTAGGTCTGTATTTGGTATCAACTCAAATGTAATTCCCATTTCTTTTTCATAAACACTATTTACTCGGCTCATAGCAACCACCATTTCGGATAGTACATTAGCTTTCTGTGTAGCTTCATCACCAGTGCCTGCAAAAAGTTGAGCATATTCTCCAGTACAAGATAATGCTAGCTCAAACACTCTAATTTTAGTGTCGTTTGTAGCTCTTAACGTGTTAGAAGGGAAAGAACCTCTATCTACTTCTACAAAAGAATTGTCTGTCTCACAAGAAAATTCTCCTACAGACAAGTTTACCAAATGGTCTCTTTTATAAACCATATAGACAGACTTGTCTTTTGTATAAGGGTCAATGTAAACTGTAGATTGTCCAGGTCTTGAAATACTAGCATGTAAACCGCTATTAGTAACACTAAAACGCATATAGTTACCAGGATTGTCTAAAGACTGAGCAACATAACTTCTTATGTTTGGATATTTAGCTTGTAGCTCTGGATGTAATGTTTGAGTATCTAAAACTCCAAATCTTTCAAAATTTCCTCCAGTTGTAGGAACACTAATAATATGATTAGATTTTCCGAAAAACTCACCTCGTTTAGGCGCGTTATATAATTTGCTTTTTAAGTTTTCAATATCTAAATTGAAAAGCTCAAAAGTTGTTGGCATATGATCATTTCTAAAGCCAACTTCTTGTTGTGTAATTTGTCTAGTCGATCTAGACCAATCGTTCCCGTTTTGAGCGTGCAATCCTGACAAGAATAAGCAGGCTAACACAGAGAAAAGTAAGGTAGTTTTCAAGTTCATAATACTATTGATTTTTTAATAACTATCAATGATATTAATTATCTGATTAACATAATAATAATTTAATATTATTTAATATAATACAACTAAACTTACTGATGAAAGGTAAAATACTTCGTTGAGAGATTGATTTTTTGAGGAATCAAATTTTAAAGACGAGCTTCATTCTTTCCATACTCATTCTTATAAATTTTCACAATTAACAAGAAAAGAGAGATTAATAATGGTCCAAAAATTAAACCAATAAATCCGAAAAGTGGTACACCTACAACTACTCCAAATAATGTAATTAATGGGTGTACATTAGAAAGCTTTTGTAACATATATAAACGTATAAAATTATCTGTAGCACCCACGACTACCATACCGTAAATAAATATAGCTATAGCTTGCCAATGCATACCTTGTGCATAAAGTAAAATTGTGACAGGTATGATACCAATTGCTGTACCAATAAAAGGAATCATAGATCCTATGGTAGTTATAACAAACCAAAAGAAAGGATCTGGTACACCAAATATTAAAAACCCAATAAGAGCTATAATACCTTGGCAAATTGCAACTAATGGAATACCAATTGCATTTGCTCTTACCAAATCACTACTTTCCTTACCAATAAGAATTAAATTATCGTGACCAATTGGTATATATTCATCTAAAGCTTCTCTTAGTTGGCTACGGTTGGTAAGCATATAATACAACATAAAATATAATATACCTATTGCAATAAAAGCATCAAAAGTACCGCCAGCTAAATTCTTTAGATTATCTCCAACCCAACTTGCTATTTTTCCAGTATCTATTTGTGAGCTTAGGTCATAACCAACGCTTAACTCCCATTTGTCAACTTGTGTTTTTACAGCTTCAATAACACGTTCAGAATTATCTACAGCTTTACCAATCTTTGAGGTTAGCATAATGATAATTANACTAATTGGGACTAAGATCCCTACAAATGAACCAAGCATTAATAAACCGCTTGCTAGGTTTTCGTTCCAACCTTTACGTAATAAGATTACCATCCATTTTCTTAATAGGACATAAAAGGTAATAGCACCTAAAACGCCACCTAGATAAGGTATAATCTCTCTAAAAATTAAGATGAGTAAGAAGAGAATGACAATAATAACAAATAGTTGTCTTACAAGTGTTGGAGAAAGTTTTTTCATGGGTTGTTAGGATGCAAAAAGTTGAGACATATCTTTAAAGGCTTTAAATTCTAATGCATTGCCACAAGGATCATAAAAAAACATAGTCGCCTGTTCACCAGTTTTTCCTTCAAACCTAATATAGGGCTCAATTACAAAATCAATATGTTTACTCTTTAGGTCTTTTGAAAATTTTTGAAATACAGCCCAATGTAACACAACGCCAAAATGGGGTATAGGTACATCCTTACCATCAACAGGATTAGTATTGCTTGATTCAGATTTAGATTGTTCTTTATAATGAATAACTAATTGGTGCCCAAAGAAATTAAAATCTACCCAATGGTCTGAGCTTCTTCCTTCCTGGCAACCTAAAACGTCTCTATAAAACTCACGCGCTTTCTGAAGGTTGTGTACTGGTATTGCTAAGTGAAAAGGGTTAATTTTAGACATTTAATACTGTTTGGTTAGTTATTTCTTAATGCTTTAATAAGTTCTTTTTTAGACATGTTTGATCGACCATCTATACCTACTTTTTTGGCTTGCTTGTATAATTCGTCTTTTGTCCTATCCTCATAAGTATCTGCTTTACCACCTTTTTTACCAGAATCTGGTGTATTGGCAATTCGTGCAGATTTTTCTTTACTATAGCCTTTGTCTCTTAGTGCTTCATATTGCTCCTCATTCTTAACACNAGGTATATCNTTCTTCTTTGCCATTTTNATTTTAAAGATAAGTGCTTCAAAATAAAAAATATTTAAAAATAACTTAAAACCAATATGTCTTTAGCAATTAAGCACCTTAGTCATTTTCTGGAGCGGTTTTCTCTGAGTCTTCTAATAAATCTTGCAGCTCTTTAAATTCTTGATCTGTAAAATCTCTATANTCTCCAACTGGAATATCTAGAGTTACATTCATAATTCTAATACGTTTAAGGGTTAGTACCTCGTAACCCAAATACTCACACATACGTCTAATTTGTCTGTTAAGACCTTGAGTCAACACAATTTTAAACATATAATCAGTAATTTTTTCTACTTCGCATTCACGTGTTACAGTATCTAAAATAGGAATTCCAGATTTCATTCTATTTACAAAATCNTCAGAAATAACACGATCTACAGTAACAATGTATTCTTTTTCGTGGTGGTTTCTTGCTCTTAATATTTTGTTTACAATATCTCCATCATTGGTTAAGAAAATAAGACCTTCACTAGGTTTGTCTAATCGTCCTATTGGGAATATACGGCTAGGATAATTAATGTAATCTATAATATTATCTTTNTCTACGTGTGTATCTGTGGTACAAACAATACCAACGGGTTTATTAAAAACTAANTACACAGGTTTTTCTTCTTCTTGTCCAACAAGCTTTCCATTAACGCGTACTTTATCTTTTGCAGGATCTATCTTTTGGCCCATTTCTGGACGTTGGCCATTTACGGTAACATAGCCTGCTTCAATAAGCTTATCTGCTTTTCTGCGAGAGCAAAAGCCAATTGTTGTAAAGTATTTATTAATTCTAATTGGTTCCATNAAATGTTTAGTAATTAGTCTTCTNNTGTAAGTGTAAATTGTTGTCCTGCTTGGGTAAAGGTAAACTCCTTGTAANTNCCTTCTTCNANTTTATCAAACATAATTTTAATACCTGCNCCAGAAAACTCGAATTGNGTTTNTGATNNTGCNGTTAAAGGAAAAGCACCTTGNCCTNTTGCTTGGGCTTTAAGTGAATTACCGTCTGAAGATATAGTAATTTTAAGAGGAAAACTCGGTGAGCTAAATGTTCCTTCATANTGTGATAATANTTCTGAAGAGATATTGAATTCTGAAAAATCTGGCAACTCAACGTCTTTATTGTAAGCTATATTTAACACTGTAACTAAAACATCATTTAAATTAAGTGCTAAGCCATTAGATAAAATTGAAACTGCAATTTTAGAAGTAGGGAAATAATATAGCTCAGATTTAAAACCGTCTATAGAGCCGCCATGGCCAAAACCAGAATCTTCATAAAAAGGAACTTTAAATAAACCGTGACCAAAATGATCTATAGTAGTTTTCATTTGATCTAATGATGTACTTGTAATAAGTTTCTCTGNAGTTAAAAGTGAGTTTATAAAAANAGTTAAGTCTGAAACTGTAGAAACTATTGCNCCAGCACCGCTAGGAATACTTAAATGAGAATCNTCTAATTTACTCCAAGATGAAACATATTGAAATGATGAGGCTTCATTATTTNCTATTTCTATTNCCTTACCATAATACGTNTTTTTTAAACCNAAAGGTTCTGCNATCCTAGACTGTAAACTTTTTGCATAGTCTTGGCCTTCAATTTCTTCAATTATATAACTTAAAAGTACATAGTTGGTGTTGCTATATTCAGACTTATCGTTTGGATAAAAAGCAGGTTCTAAATTATAAATTAACTCTAATAAATCTTCGTGAGAAGTTTCATTATACATNANATANGGAAANGCAGGACTNGTNGTNAAATTNTAAATNCCACTTCTNTGATTTANNAGNTCTTTTATNGTNATNTCTTCNGAATNTTNAATTTNAGGAAAATANGNAGANAGNTTNGTGTCTANTGATAATTTNCCNGCTTCNATAAGNTGANAAATNATAGTNGCNGTAAANGTTTTACTNATAGAGCCAATCCTAAANTTNGTNTCTANATTATTTTTAANNCTATCTNTTACAGAAGCATANCCNATGGCATTACTGTAAAGAGTNTTCNCNATNTTTTGNNACNTTNACAGCACCCATAAANTTGTTNTGNTTATCTAATAANTTNAAATAGGCATCTGCTNTTGCANTNTTAAANTTNTCTTGNGCNNANAAAGANATNNTTATNCANATAAANAGNN
The DNA here is from genome assembly GCF_002716225.1 of Croceibacter sp. Taxonomy (NCBI): domain Bacteria; kingdom Pseudomonadati; phylum Bacteroidota; class Flavobacteriia; order Flavobacteriales; family Flavobacteriaceae; genus Croceibacter; species Croceibacter sp. The sequence continues at coordinate 9,958 of NZ_PAZX01000005.1, forward strand.
TANAGCTAATTAAGANTTTCATGATGNTTNNNTTAANAACGTGNTANTGCNATAANNNTTACAANTGCCACTTTNTGATTATNGNTTTGGCNACAGTTTCNTCTTNTATGCCTAATATAACATTTTGCCCAGAAGNATCATAATTGTTATACCANGTTAAAAGCATNNNTATNCTTGCNGGATAACNNTCTTNCCATTCTTTANATGNTTCNANATCTAANATNCGATCTGTAGCTNTTNNNAGGAACNGCAATAATNTTATCATCTTCTTCGCCTTCATCTACAATTCTTANNACAGCNATNGGNATAACNCTTAANANNGTNCCNGTTNNCTTAGTNTCTGANANNACNATAATGTCTAGAGGATCACCNTCACCACCTTTNGNNNTNTCNCTTAATGTGCNAGGTATNAAACCATAATTACCNANGTATGGTAAAAANTTAATNANCCTNTCTTTNCCNTNAATTTGNTCTACNTTAAACTCNAGNNNTTNTTTATTGTANTCAATTTTTTTNGTNGTACCTGCAGGAATTTCNATAACTGCANTTATNNANCCTTNTGAAGTATAGGTNTCAANNTTGCTGAGGTCTTNNTTTTTACANCCAAAAAACNACANGTAGCTANNCAAANGCANGNNANTTTNAATANTNTNNTANAGNTNNNTGGCATAAAATATAAGTTTAGCTATTNACNGGTCTTTTNTGNTTCCAGCGTTTATGNGTCCATAANTAATNCTCTGGTTTTTCTCGTATTTGGTCTTCTANANAATTNAANTANGCNTCTGTNATTTTATAATTCTCAACNNTTNNNGGTTCTGTNGTNATNGTTTTAAANGTAGCTTCATAATGNCCNCNTTTNACNTTTTCNATATGNANNTATGNAACAGNNANNTCTAAGCGTTTGGCNAAAACNTCAGANCCNACAAATACAGGTGTATTTATNCCCATAAATTCTCTCCAATAATCTGTTTTNCCNCCTTTNGGNGCTTGGTCTGCAATCATNCCATAACTNGCTAANNNNCCTTTAGCCTTNTTNCGCATCATNGTTTTAGGTGTNTCTAANGTNGTNATNATGGTAGAGTCATANCTNCTTCTTATNTCNTTAACTAGNTTATCAAAATACGGNTTCTTNATTTTNTTNTAAATNCCNTANGTCTTGTANTTAAAGTTGTAAAANGCTGCAGAAAGTATCCANTCNTAACTNGCATAGTGNGCACACATNATNATANTTCCTTTNTTNANGTTTTCTAACTCTCTTANGGCTTCANGNTTGGTNTANACAAAACGCTTTTTTAATTCTTTNTCTGAGATNGAAAGNGTTTTAATCATCTCTAAAAACATATCGCACATATGTTTNTAAAACCCTTTTCTAATNTTAGCTATTTCAGAATTNGTCTTNTNAGGAAAAACNCNTTTAAGNTTNGAGTCTACAACANNTCGTCTGTATCTTATNATGTAATACACAATAAAATAACAACAGTCTGAAACTCTATAAAANAACCAAAACGGAAGTTTGGANAACCCNAAAAGTAANGGGTAAATAAGTATAAAGGCTAGTCTTTGCATGTTAAAGATTTCGGCAAAAATAATGTATTTTTGAGTCTTAAATTACATATTTATGGGCGATATAGCCATAGTTACTATTATTATCATTGCAGCAAATGCATTAGTGTCTTATAAAGGCTTTAATGATTTTGANTTTTTCGAATCATACAAATTTAATATTGGTGCTATTAAGAGAGGCGAGAAGGTAAGAATGATTACTTCTGGGTTTTTGCACGCCAACGTGCCGCATCTTATTTTTAATATGATAACGTTATATTTTTTTGCCAATGTTGTAATTAATAGGNTAGGGACTTTTTCNTTTGTAATCATTTACCTCGTAAGTCTTGCTTTAGGTAGCTTATTGTCATACTATTTTCATAAGGATGAATACCATTATAGTGCTGTTGGCGCAAGTGGTGCAGTGTCTGGTGTAATTTATGCTTCTATATTATTATATCCAGAGATGAGCCTGTATTTCTTCTTTATTCCAATTCCTATTCCAGCTTATATTTTTGGTATTGGGTATTTACTATATTCTATTTATGGAATGAAAAAACAAGTAGGGAATATTGGTCATGATGCTCACTTTGGCGGCGCAGTAGGTGGTTATATCATGACATTAGCATTTGCGCCATGGGTTTTAAGCCAAAACTTATTAATGGTTGTGTTGCTAGCATTACCTATAGTTGTGCTTTACCTACTTCATCGNACAGGTAAAATATAGATTNTTTTATTTAAGTGCAGTTTAGTTGAGACTCTTGTAAGCTATAAATTGGTTCAGGTTTTTAACTTTGGTATCTTTATTGTAATTAACCAAAGAAAACAAAAACTATGAAACAGCTAACAGTATTATTAGCCTTAATTTTTACCACAACTATGATGACAGCACAACAAAATCCACAACCTACAATTTCTGTAAAAGGAGAAGGTGTAATTAATGTTGTACCAGATCACGTCATAGTAAAGGTTAGGGTAGAAGAAGAAGGAACATCTGCAGTTGATGTTAAAACNAAAACAGATGCNTCTGTAGATAATGTCATTAAATTTTTGAGAAAGCTNAAGATTGAAGATAAGAACATACAAACCAACTTTGTACGTTTAGATAAAAGCTACAACTACAACACCAAAGAATATAAGTATTCTTCAAACCAATCTATTAGTATAAAGATTGAAGACTTAGAGCAATACGATGCAACAATGAGTGGCTTATTGCAGTCTGGTATTAATAGAATAGATGGAATTGAATTTGGNGCAAAGAACTTAGAAAGCTTGCAGGTAGAAGCTCGTAAAAAAGCAATGCTTAATGCAAAAGATAAAGCAGAGCAGTATGCTAGTACATTAAACCAAACAATTGGTAAGGCAATAAGTATTTCTGAACAGGGAACAGCTAATCCTATAGTTCCTAAAGTAAGAATGATGGCTATGGAGTCTGACTTTGCNGGAAGTGAACCTCAAGAAACTTTAGCTAAAGGAGAAATTGCAATTAAGATTGATGTTAATGTAGTTTTTGCACTTAACTAATATTTAAATTGTCGCAAATAAAAACGCCTAAGTTTAAAACTTAGGCGTTTTTTTATTTTGATAACTATCAATCGTAAGTGNTTAATTTAAAAGCTCTGCCATTTTATCTTCAAGGTCTTTGCCTCTTAAATTTTTTGCGATAATTACGCCNTTTTCATCTAATATAAATGTAGCTGGAATAGATCTTACACCGTATTGTTGTGCTATTGGTTCTTGCCAAAACTGTAAGTTAGAAACATGTTGCCAAGTAAGGTTNTCATCTTCAATAGCTTTTAACCAACGCTCTTTTTGAGTGCTTTTATCTAAAGAGATTCCAACAATATTTAAACCTTTATTGTGATATTTTTCATACACTCTTACAACATTAGGATTTTCAATTCTACAAGGTTTACACCAAGATGCCCAGAAATCTAATATNGTAACTTTGCCCAACGCATCTTTTAAAGAAAGCGTTTCTCCATTTGGAGTAGGACCAGAAAAATCTGGAGCTTTTGCACCTATATCTGTAGCGCTACGAGCAGATAACATTTTAGACAAATTCTTACCAAGGCTAGAGGTTTTAACTTCATCAGAAAGCTCATCGAACATCTCCTTAGCTTCAATACTCGAAATAGTTTTAAGGTTAGTTAAATCTGTAAGTGCCAAAACAGCAACTAAAGATGTTTTGTGTTCTTTAGCTACGTTTATTTTATAAAGCTTGTCATTTTCTATAATCTCTTCACGTTCCATTTTAATAGAAGAGATTGTAGCAGTATCTCCTTGAGACATAGCTTCTCTTGCTTTTTGAGTGCCTTCAGAAATACGTTTATTAGTCTCTGTTAAATGATTTAGGTAATCTTTGAAGACTTTATTTTGAGCACCACCTTTAATTACAGATTGGCGTAAACTGTCTTTATAAACAGTCATACTTATAGCTTCGTTTTCTGCTATAAATGGTAAGTTTANGCTAATACCTTCAATATTTAAGAAAGCAAGGTATTGTCTNTCTGTGTCTTGAGGGTCTAATTTAAATTTACCTTCAGCAATTACTGCAGAGTCAATTTTTGTAGTAGCATTATTTTCTTCTAAGTGGCTTATGTAAACTTTTTTGCCATTAAACGACTCATCTATAGTACCATTAACGGCATAGCCTGTATCTTTTTTACAGCTAAAGCATAATGCTATGGTTGCAATAAGTAGTATCTTTTTCATTTTGTGTAATTTTGNAAACAAAAATAAGGAGAAGACATCTATTTACAGAAGATTTACGTAAATCTTTATTTTTAAATGAATGTAGTTATAAACATTTGGTGTAATGCCAAGGGAATTAGAATATGAAACAGCAACTAGAAGAGTTTCCATTAGATATTAAGGTGAGCTTTCACAAAGTTATAGAGCAATACAAGTCTGAGATTGGCTCTGTAACNAGCAGTATTGCTAAAGCTAATATGGAGAATATACTTAAGTATGCCTCTTCATTCCCTAAGCTTACAGAAGGTATTAATGACTTAGAAGAGCTTACAAAACACCAAGCTGCTATTAAAATCCTATTGGATGATCTTTTTCCGTCTATCTTAACAGATAATGAGATTAAGGCTGCATCAATCCCATTTCACGATATTATCTTTAATGCTTCAAAACGTTTTAAAAGTATAATTAATAACGCAGGAGAAGACTTTCAGTTAGATGCAAGGAACTTTGATGAGAACTTATATTACATCTATGCCTGTATCATAATTATAAAGCAGTATTACAAATATCCTATTGATTTTTCTAGACCGCTTTATTATGATATACCCGATGAAGATGGATTAATGAGGCATTATCGCATCGCGATGAATGCAGATTTTATAGATATTGAACCAACAGATCGCTCTATAGATATTTCTAAAGATGATATAGAACTTCTTATTCAGAACTATAATGATATAGATCTTTGGAAATCTAAATTNCCTCCNAANAGCTGGATTTTAAAAGGCTTTACAATTGTAAACCTTACNGATGTNACTATAGATGATGAAATTTCTAATCTAAAAACTACACTTCTAAGTCGTGAAAATAATTCAGACGAAGAGATGCAACGTTTTCAAAGTATCTTTAGATCTATTTTCGGACTAAGAGATTTAAGAGCNGGATTTACAGCTTTTAATAAAACAGATGAAACCNTATCNTATTTAGAAGGCAAGTCTGCAAGAAGTTATATANTAGATTCAAAGAGTAATCAAGATTGTGGTACTGTACTTTGTGAGAGTTCATATAAAAACTTAGTAGAAGATAAGTCTTACTTTACAATTGTAGATGTAGATAAATATGCAGANGCAACCGATCATAANNTACTNTCTAAAAACCTTCTAAAAAACAATATAAAGAGCTGTATTTTGGCTCCTATTGCTAAAAATGGNGANCTNTTAGGNATATTAGAANTAGTGTCTGATAANCCATATGAGCTAAATAGCATTAATGCAATTAAGTTAGAAGACATCTTACCATATATTGTTACTGCGGTAGAGCGTAACAAAAGAGATTATGAAAANAGAATAAAAGCTGTTATACAAAANGAATGCACATCTATACATCCTAGCGTNCATTGGGTTTTTGAACAAGAAGCAAAACGATTTATTGAAGATTTAGATGATGATGGTATTGCATCTTTTAGAGATATAGCTTTTGAAGATGTGTATCCATTATACGGCCAAATTGATATNGTNGGATCTTCTGATGCTCGAAATGATGGCATTCAACGCGATTTAGATGAACAACTNAATGCAGTATTAGATATTTTAGAACTTGCGTGTTCTGAAGAAGAGCTGCCTATTTATGAGCAATTAAAATATAAGATTATAGAGGTTAAAGATGAATTGTCAGATTCTTTAAATGCCTCTACAGAGCAAAATATTTCTAATATGTTTAAGCACGAAATAAAACCNTTGTTTAANCATCTTTCTAAACGCTCTAAGTCCTGTAAAGCTGCAATTTTANAATATAGAACATCAATTAATCCAGATACAGGTTTATTTTATCATCATCGTAAGGATTATGATCTTACTGTGGAGCGTATAAATAAGAACTTAGCAAGATATATAGATAATAAGCAGTTAGATGCTCAAAAAATTTANCCTCATTATTTTGAACGCTATAAAACAGATGGTGTAGATCATAATATTTATATAGGAAACTCAATGACTCAAAAGAATAAGCCTTTTGATGAGCTTTACCTATCTAATCTNAGATTGTGGCAGCTAAGCACTATGTGTGAGATGGAAAACAGATTTTACCGTATACAGGAAAGTATGCCGTTACAGTTAGATGCTGCATCATTAATATTGGTATTCAGCAGTACGCTTTCCATACGATATAGGATGGATGAGAAGAAATTTGATATAGATGGTGCTTATAATGCACGCTATGAGATTATCAAAAAACGTATAGATAAAGCCTTTGTGAAAAACACAGAAGAGCGTGTAACTCAAAAAGGTAAAATAGCAATAGTATACACTCAAGATGCAGANCAAAGAGAATACCTAAGCTATATTAAATTTTTACAGCGTAAAAANTACCTTGGAGATCAAGTTGAAATCCTAGAATTAGAAGANGTNCAAGGTGTTGTTGGTTTAAAAGCTATACGAGTAAATGTTCTCTATACATCTTCAGATGATGAGTCTGACAATAAGAGCACAATAACCTATGAGGAGTTAATGCAACAGCTAGATTAACTAGATTAATACAGTCTATATAGACCAGAATGCAATAACAAAACTTATCACAGAAACAATAATACCTGTCATAAATATAGTATAGGTTAGTCTTAAAAGCCTATACTTTCTATTAAGAACAACACCCAATAAATACAAATCTTTTGTAAGAGACTCATAAACGTAATTTTTATCGTTTATAATCTCATTCATTGCCCATTGGTATTGGTCGTANGCCATTTTGTGAAANTTTCCAAAGAATAAAATGTTCACCTCTCGTTTCTTCACTTGTTCTTTTGTNAACTCTCCACTAGTGACATTNGGNCTTGTNGACATAATAGATAGTATGATTGAAGCTACACTAAATAAAACTAAAATAAGTGTAGGGATCATAAGNTGTCTGTTAGTAACAGAATCTAATTTTGGAATTATGTTAGCAAGTGCTAAAGATATAATTATAGCATTTACAGAAAGTAATATGTTGGCTTTAGTNTCTGCAATATCACTTAGTTTTATATGGTTTCTTAGCGTTACTCTGTAAAGTGTTTGTATGCTTCGTTCAGGGCTTTCATTTTTGTATTTTGCCTTAAGCTGTGCTTTAGTTTCTTCTTTCCTTATTTTTTTAGCCTTCTTCTTTTTAGACTCTAATAAGTCTAGAAGGTTTTGGTCTTTTTGCTCCTTCCAGTTTTTAAGCGCATAATCTGTATGAAACTTATGCTGCTCTGTAAACATTTTTATGTTTTCATTAATCCACTCTGTAGGCGTGTAATTGGCAATACCTTGTAATTGTAGTTCTTGTCTTAAAAACTCGCTGGTTTCTTCAAAATAATCTTTAGCAAAGTGAGAAGCATCTGCATCCTTTAAAATAGACTCTAAATTATCTGAAGTTTCAAAGTCGAATTTAGTAGCTAAAATGAGTTTTTTAACTTTTTCAATAAGTTCACTGTCTGCATTATTTTCTTTTAAAAATTCTTCTGCAAACCTAGCGCTCTCTTCTTCATGACCATCTACTTTAACCACATAACCAGTATCATGCAGCCAAGCTGAAAGTAAAAGAGCTTCTTTGTCTTTAACATGAATTTCAGAGTGTTCAATAATTTCTTTTGTACTTTTAACGACTCTTAAAGTATGATTGTAGTTGTGATACAAAAAGGTATTAGGAAGTTTTTCCTTAAATAATTTAAGGACAAATTCATCGGCTTTTTGAACAAGTTCAGATGGTTTTTCAGCGACTTCAGACATAATTATAAGATAATTTATTGCCTGCAAATTACAAAAAAAAAAGAACGATAAAATTTATATGAAATACAATAAACTTCTCTGCCTAGCACTAGTGTTTACAATACTTTTAGGTTGTGCGCCATTTCAAACTACTTATAAAGAAGACGAGAAAACAAGCAATTGGGATTATCCTACACAAAAAGAAAAGGATAAATCCTTTTTTCTTATTGGAGATGCNGGTTATAGCCAGCCAGGCGGAACCTCTTTAGGCTTATTGGCATTTAAAACCTTTNTAGACTCTGTAAAATCTAAAGATAATTATGCAGTATTCTTAGGAGATAATATTTATCCTGCAGGAATGCCTCCTAAAGGAGANAAACTAAGATCNCAATCAGAATACAGGTTAGATGCCCAATTAGATGCTGTTGAAAATTTTGATGGTAAAGTTATTTTCCTTCCAGGAAATCACGATTGGTATAATGAAGGATTAGAAGGATTAGAGCGTCAAGAAAAATACTTTGAAGAACGCCTAAAAGACAAAAAAGTATTTCACCCTACAGATGGTTGTGCTTTTGAAAGTTTTGAGATAGGAGATAACATACAGCTGCTAGTTTTAGATTCTCAATGGTATTTAGAAGATTGGGATAAGCATCCTACAATTAATGATAAGTGTCCTCAACTTAAATCTAGAGAAGCTGTGCTTTTAGAAATNGAAGGTGAGCTTAAAAAGAATAACGACAAAACTATAATCTTTGCCTTACACCATCCATTATATACNAATGGTGTTCACGGTGGCCAATATGCACCAGTAAAGCANTTGTATCCTAGCCAGAAAAAAATACCGTTACCAATATTGGGTTCTTTAGCTATGCAAATAAGAACTAGTGGTGGTGTGTCTAAACAAGATAGACAAAATGATAAGTATAAAGGATTGGTAAAGCGTTTAGCTACGCTTGCTCAAGATAACGANCGCGTNATTTTCGCATCTGGTCACGAACATAGTTTACAGTATATTATTAATGAAAATATTAAGCAAATAGTTTCAGGGTCTGGATCAAAGGCTTCTTATGCAGTATTAAGTAACGACGGATTGTTTTCTCATCCAGGACAAGGNTTTGTTGTTCTAGATGTTTTTAAGGACGGTTCTTCTTGGGCTAGTTTTTATGGCAGTGAAAAAGGTAAACCAGTATTACTGTATCAGAAAGAAGTTCATGAAGCTCCTAAAGATTTTGACGTATCAACACTGCCAGACACATTTAACCCAGTAACAAAAGCCTCTGTTTATAGGAGTGAAGATACAGATAGGTCTGACACGTATGAAAGTATNTGGGGAGATCGTTACAGAGATGTTTATGGCGCNAACATAGATGTGCAAACTGTAAATTTAGATACACTTTATGGTGGGATGACTGTTGATAGAAAAGGTGGTGGTCACCAAACACGTTCTTTACGTTTAAAAACTAAAGACGGAAGAGATTTTAATATGCGTGCNCTTAGGAAGAGTGCGGTACAGTTTTTACAAACCACGGCATTTAAAAACAGCTATATAGAAGAAGACTTTAAGAATACAATTGCAGAAGATATTTTATATGATTTTTATACGGCTGCACATCCNTATGGGTTTATGGCAATACCAACATTGTCTGATGCAATAGGACTTTATCATACAAATCCAAAATTGTTTTATGTGCCTAAGCAAAAAGCTCTCGGTAAATACAATAATGAATATGGAGATGAAATCTATATGATTGTTGAACGTCCTGAAGAGAATCACGCCGATGTAGAAAGTTTTGGAAAGCCTAACGATATAGAGAGTACAGCAGATGTTTACGAACGTTTGCGTAGAGATGAAAAATATAAGATAGANGAGCCTGCTTACATTAAGGCAAGAATTTTTGATATGCTAGTTGGAGATTGGGACAGGCACCAAGACCAATGGCGTTGGAGTGAGTTTGAAAAAGAAGATGGTACACATGTGTTCCAACCTATTCCTAGAGATAGAGATCAAGTATTTTCAAATTTTGATGGCGCATTCTTTTCAACATTAAGAGGCTTAATAGGCTTTACAAATCAATTTGCTGAGTACGGAGAAAATGTAGATAATGTAAAGTGGTTTAACTCTGCGGCTGTAGGTTTAGACCGTTCTTTAATTCAAAATAAAGGAAAAGAAGAGTGGCTTGCACAAGCAAGATATATTAAAGAAAATATTACAGATGAGGTTATTGAAGAGGCTTTTTCTAAAATGCCTNTAGAAGCACAAGAGCTTACTAANGAAAGTCTTGTTNAAAAGATGAAGGGCAGAAGAGATAACATTGTAAATATTACAGAACGTTATTACAACTATGTATCTCAATTAGCTATCATTACTGCTACAGATAAAGATGACTATATAGATATTACACGTTTAGAAGATGGTAAAACTCGTGTTAAGATTACCCGTAACAAAGATGGTGAGAGAGCAGATGTTGTAAGTGATAAAACATACAGCAAAGACGAAACAAAAGAATTGTGGATTTATGGTTTAGATGATGATGATGTCTTTACGGTTACCGGAGATGGAAACAGACCAATTTTTACCAGAATAATTGGAGGTCAGAATAATGACATTTATGATATTCAAGAAGGTAAACGTATTAAAGTTTATGATTATAAGTCTAAGCCTAATACAGTAAAAGAAAAAGGTGGCGCTAATTTTAGCTTCTCAGATAATTACGAAGTAAACAACTATAACAAGGATAAGAAGATTGTAAGACAAAATGTACTGTTACCAGGATTCGGGTTTAATCCAGATGATGGGTTTAGGTTAGGCTTACAAAATATTTATACCATAAACTCTTTTAGAAGAAATCCATTCACGCAACAGCATACTATATCTGGAGGCTTTTATTTTGCAACAAGTGGTTTTGATGTAAAGTATACTGGTGAGTTTGCAAATGTGTTAGGAAACTTCAACCTTTTTGTTGGAGGAGAGTTTACTAGTGAGAATTTCTCTGAAAACTTCTTTGGCTTCGGAAACGAAACTGTAAATAATGACGATGATCTTTCAATGGATTATAACCGTGTGAAAATTGGTAAATTAATTGGTAAAGTTGGAGCCATAAAAAGAGGAGATTTTGGTAGTACATTAAAATATACTGCCTCAATTGAAGGTATTGAAATTGAAGATACTGCAAACAGATTTGTAACAGACCAGTTTATACCTGCAGGTGCTAGTTTTTATGATAGAGAGTTTTTCTTAGGAGCAGAAGCAATGTTTCGTTATGAGAGTTATGACAACACATTAAACCCAACAAGAGGTATGAAGTTTGAATTGTCNGGAGGTGGTAAGTATAGCTTAGAAGATGAAAATGCCTATGCATATATAAAACCTTACCTAGGCTTTTTTAATGCGCTTACAAACAATCGTAAATTAGTATTGAAGACAAAAGCACAAGGACANGTAAACTTAGGTGATGAGTTTGAGTTTTATCAAGCAGCACATTCTGGAGGAAACACTGGAAACAGAGCGTATAGAACACAGCGTTTTTCTGGTGAATCTGCACTTACTTTTGGTGGAGATTTACGTTATAGCTTTGACCAATTTAAAACTAGCTTCTTGCCATTTCAAATTGGGNTNTTTACTGGTATAGATACTGGTAGAGTATGGTTTGATGGTGAGGATAGTGACAAGTGGCACTCAAGTTATGGTGGTGGTTTCTGGGTAAATAGCGCAGATGCCATTAACGGTACATTTAACCTNTTTACAGGAGAAGATGGACTAAGATTTTCGTTTGGNTTNGGATTTAAATTTTAAGCTACTCTAAAGTGAATTCATAAAGATTACCGCCAGTTTTTTTACGGCGTTCATCTGTTATATAAAGGGTGTTATCTTCTTTAAAGGTAACACCTTCTTTTTGGCTTGTATGTTCTAAATCTATTGTTTTAATTNTNCCATTAAAGAAATCGTCGCCTTTAAAANCTGTGATCACAAATANTTTATTNTAAGTTAACAGCACAAGTGTTTTATTATCCTTGCTAATAGTAGCACTAGTTATAAAACAATCTTCTGGATCATTACANGTAGAATAAGATGCAATGAGNTTAGCTTTAAAATCTCCTTTTTTAGCTGGCACTTTATATACTTTAGTAACGCCATTAAAATCTTTAGATCGGTTTTTCGTGAAGATGTAAAAGTAGTCACCAAGCTTAATAAAGGCTTCAGCATCAAAATTACGTTCAGTTTTCTTAGGAGGAAATTCCTTCTGGTCTTCAAAATAAAACTCTGTTTGTTGGGCTTCAAGATGTGTATCTTCTGCAGTACTTATTCCGGACACTGTGTATATTGATAGAGTTTTACGATCGTTCTTATTGTTTCCAAAGTTTCCAATATATAAAGCACCAGAAGCATCTGTAGCTAAATCTTCCCAATCTATATTTTCAGCATTATCTAAAACTATTTCTCGCTCTATACTACCGTTAGTATTATAACCAAATAGCACATTAGTATTTCCAGAATCGTTAATCATCCAGATGAGGTTACTGCCTTCAATAACAGATACGCCACTAACCTCGATCATCAAGTCTGAAAGATGATGTAGCTTTTTGAGTTTGCCATACTCTTGAGCGTAGGTTTGTTGTGAAAGTATTGCGATAAATAATATATAAAGCAGTCTCATAATTTAAGGTATAAAAAAACCGAAGTATGTAAAANACTTCGGTTTGTAATTAAGTCTAAAACNGTTACTCTTTGTTTGAAATAGTTAATGTTTCAGATCTAAATTTATTTTTTCCAAAGTCCAAAGTTCTAATTGGGAAAGGAATGTTAATATCGTTAGCATCATAAAGCCTTTTAATTTCTAGGATGGCTTTGTTTTGCGCAACAAGNTTGTCNCTNTTCTTAGTAACATCTACCCAGAATCTNAAGACANAGTTAATTGAGCTGTCTCCAAATTCTTGATAAAAGAATTCTACTTCTTCACCAGGTTTTTGAGGGAACACTTTTTCAATTAATTCAATAGTCATATCTCTTACACTATCTAAATCACTTTCATAACCAACACCACAATTTACAAAGACACGAGATCTTGGTGTTTGTGANAAGTTCTTAAAAGGTTCATCGATAATTTTTGAGTTAGGAATCATAACTAAATTATTGTCTGATCCTTTAACTATTATACTTCGTAAGTTAATATCTACAACAGATCCNGCAAAGCCATTAGTCTCAACCCAATCTCCTAATTGTATATTTGGTAAAAAACTAAGGATGACACCCGAAAAGGTATTGTTTAATGTGCCTTGTAAGGCTAAACCAATTGCTAAACCTACAACACCAGCACCAGCTAAAACAGAAGTAAGCACTTTATCTAAGTTTAATAAGCCTAGCGCAAAGAAAAACCCAANAAGAATTACNAGAGCTTTTATAACACGNACGGTCATAGAGCGTATAGAGTCTTGTTTTACGCGCTTTAANATTACTTTATTAAAAAGCTTACCAATATACTTNCTGGCAATTATAAATAAAATAAAAACTACTATAGCTAATACAATATTTGGTAGGTTGGTTATAAAAGAATCTAACCAACGCCCAAGTTTTCCTAAGATTAACTCTCCGGCATTGTTCCAGCTAAAAGGTTCATTATTAACTATGGCCTCTTCGGCAGTTTTGGTGGTGTCGTCTTGTAGAAATATCATAATTATGCTGTTGGGTGTGTGTCGTTAGTTTTCATTCGCCAAGCATCTAACATCCAACTTGTCTTNTCTAACTCACCTATGTAAGCACCTAGTAAATCTATGGTACCNTCATCACCATTGTCGTCTGCAACATTTACAGTTTTACGCATTTGCTTAATAATCTTACCGTGGTCATCAAGTAAAATATCTATCATTTTGGTATCAGACAATTTACTTTCAGATTCCTTTAAATTACTATGCTTTAAATAGTCGGAATAGTTACTTACTGGTTGATACCTAAGCGTTAAGATNCGCTCAGCAATTTCGTCAACTTTCATTTTAGCATCATCATACATCACTTCAAACTTTTCGTGAAGATNAAAGAAATTTTTTCCAACAATATTCCAGTGAAAATTTCTNAGTTTTTGATAGTATAAATGATAATCGGCTAACAGAATGTTAAGCTCGTTAACTGTATTCTGTGTTTTCTCTTTATCAAGATTGAGATAGTTCATAGTTTTTATTTATTGTTCTGTATTGTTTCTATTCAAAAATACAATGATAAATAGGGAATAGCAACTATTGAATTTGGTTTAATATAACTTTAACGTCTAAGGAATTATCTTCTAATTTAAACAAAAAAATAATACAAATGGCTTTTGTTCTTAGCTATACACTGCTACTGCCATTTGAAATTATATATTTGTACTCTTAATTTTTTTAAGAATCAATTTTTAAGATTATTTACATATTTCTATGAAATCTATTTCTCATATCTGTTGTATTGGTGCTGGNTATGTTGGAGGACCAACAATGTCTGTTATTGCACAAAAATGTCCACATATAACAGTAACTGTTGTTGATATTAATGAAAAGCGTATTGCTGCTTGGAATGATNAAAATTTTGATAATCTTCCTATATATGAGCCAGGCTTAGCAGATGTTGTNAAAGAGGCTAGAGGTAGAAATTTATTTTTTACTACAGAAGTNGATGCTGCTATTGATAAAGCAGATATGATTTTTATTTCTGTAAATACACCTACCAAAACTTATGGTAAGGGTAAAGGTATGGCTGCAGATTTAAAGTATATTGAACTTTGTGCAAGGCAAATTGCAAGAGTTTCTACTACAGATAAAATANTTGTTGAAAAATCTACACTACCAGTAAGAACNGCTGAAACNCTTACTAGTATTTTGCATAATACCGGTAATGGTGTTCACTTCGAAATATTATCTAACCCAGAGTTTTTAGCAGAAGGTACTGCCGTACAAGATTTATTAAATCCAGATAGAATTTTAATTGGTGGTGATACTACTCCAGAAGGTCAAGAAGCAAAAGATGCATTAACTAGCGTCTACGCCAATTGGATAGATAGAGATCGTATTTTACAGACCAACGTTTGGTCTTCAGAACTTTCTAAACTAACTGCAAATGCCTTTTTAGCACAGCGTGTATCTTCCATAAATTCAATTAGTGAGTTGTGTGAAGAAACAGGAGCAGATGTTAATGAGGTNGCNAGAGCTATTGGTACAGATAGTAGAGTAGGTTCTAAATTNCTAAAAGCATCAGTTGGTTTTGGAGGTTCTTGTTTTCAGAAAGACATCTTAAACCTTGTTTATATTGCAAAATCTTATGGTTTAGATAAGGTTGCAGATTATTGGGAACAGGTAATTATTATGAACGACCATCAAAAAAAGCGTTTTGCAGAGAAGATGATTGNTTCTATGTATAATACTGTTGCAGGNAAAAAAATTGTNCTTTTTGGTTGGGCTTTTAAAAAGGATACTAATGATACAAGGGAATCTGCTGCAATATATGTAACAGATTATCTTTTAGATGAGCAGGCAGAAATAATTGTTTATGATCCTAAAGTTAAAGAAGAACAAATTTACGCAGATCTAGATTATCTTAACACAAGATCTGAAGAAGAAAATAGAAGACTAGTTACTGTTGTTAGTTCTCCAGAAGAAGCTACAAAAGATGCGCACGCNGTAGCTGTATTAACAGAATGGGATGAGTTTACAACTTACAACTGGGAAACTATTTACAACAATATGCTTAAACCAGCTTTCTTATTTGATGGGCGTAAAATATTAGACTCTTCTGCAATGAAAGAAATAGGGTTTAAACATTTTGCGATAGGCGAATAGTTTTAAAATTCACTTAAATTTTTTCNCAGACCAAGACTACTTTATCAGATTGGTTTTGCGTTGTGAAAAATAAATAGGTTGTNCCACCATCTTTAATTTGAAGCGCAGATTTTAGCTGCGATACTGTAAGCGGAAAATTACGCGTTGTAATATTAGCTTTTGTGTTTTTAAAAACTCGCTTCAATGATTTNTTGTGAAANGGAAGAGTTTCAAGAATTTTAAATCGCCTTCCNGAGAAANCTATCAATCGTTNAGANGTGTATAAGTGGCTNTTTTGATGAAGTTTAAAAAGGGCGTATTGTTCACTTATGGTGTTAAATAACCCAGATTTCATAAGTGCAGAATTTGGTTCATAAAGATAGCTCAAGGCTTTACTGTAATTAACTCGCGCTAATGACTCATAGGTTAGCTTGGCCTTAAATTCTTCTTTATAATCAGCTTTAAAATTTACTGTTATAATCTCTGTAGGTGAGCTGTGTTCTTGATCTATAATCCAGAGTAACTCTTTTACATCATTGTTAANAGCTACAATATGTATTTCTGAGACAAACTTAAGCTCTCTTAATCCTGCAGTTATATCTAAAAGTGGTGAGGTTTTTAAAAGAATACGCTTCCCTTTTTCNAGTAATACATCTANATGTTTAGGGATGTTTGGTTCGCAATCACTTAGTTTAAATACTTTACCNCCAGTATCGTCACGCCTAGAAGGGTCACTGTAAATCCAATCAAATTTAGTTGATTCNTGTTTAAGAATACTTATGCCATCACCTACTTTANATGTTATATTATGAGCTCCTAAAACGTTACTGTTATGAGCGGCTAATGCACTTAGGCTTTCATTGAGTTCACAATGTGTTACAGTATCAAAAACTTTCGAGAAATAATAATCATCTATTCCCAAACCTCCAGTAATATCAATNATGGTTTTTCCGGAAATTAAAGATGCTTTATAACGTGCCGTTTTAGAAGACGAGGTTTGCTCTATGTTAACTTTTGGAGGAAATAAAATGCCTTCTGTATTATACCATAAAGGAAGCTTGTCTTTGCTTTTTAATAAACCTGTATGCTGCTGTGCCAGTTCTTGAGCCGTTATGTTTTTAAATGGNCTACCCTTTAAAACAATATTTGCTGCAGATAAAGAGGCGTTGTCTTTTAAATAATTAACAACTTCAGCATTTAATAAGGCTAAATTTATATAAGACAATACTAAAGGTTTCTGGTAAGGTTTCTAACAATTTTATACTCACCCAAAGATTCTTTTGCAATTACTTTTAAGGCTGTATAAGCTGGTACAGCTACTACCATTCCTAGTACTCCAAACACCAAACCTGCTATAAGTATAACTAAGAATATTTCAAGAGGATGTGAGCGTACACTCTTACCAAAAATTAATGGCTGAAATATAAAGTTATCTAGTATTTGACACGCAATATACAACGACCCAACTTTAATTAATTTAGGTAGAATTATAGCTGAAAAATTAGATCCTAAATTGCTTGAGATAACAAACATCATCATTAAAACTCCAGCAATAGTTGGTCCTAAATACGGGATTAAATTAAGGAAAGCACAGATAAATGCAATTGCAATAGCGTTATCTATACCAAAGGACATAAGTATAATGGCATATAATAGAAACAATATCGTTATTTGAAACGTTAATCCTACAAAGTATCTAGAAAGTAATATCTTAATAGTATGAAACACGCGTTTAAAACGATCTTCATCTCCTCTGTTAGAAAATGCCAAAACACTGTTTAATAGTAGTTTGCTGTCCTTTAATAAGAAGAAGGAAATAAAAATAATTGAGAACAACCCAATTAATCCTGAGCCTAAACTACCAAAGACATTATTTAAAAACTTAGGGACAGATGTGATTTCAAAATTCTTGACAAAATCAGACTGTTTAAAGCCTTCAACAATGTTTATTTGATTTACCCCTAAGAACTCATTAATTTGTCGGTTTAAGTCATTTAAATCTGTTCTAAACGCATCTATGTCTATTTGGCTAAGATTTTGGCTCTGCTCCACAATTATGGGAACAAATAACAAGATAAGACCAATAAATATGCTGAGGAATATGACGAGTACAATGATAACTGCCACAAGGTTTGGCAATTTTAATTTGTGCCTCATAAATAAGACTGCTGGTCTTCCTATTAATGAAAGGACAGCGGCAATACCTATATAAATAATAACCGATTGTATTTCCCACAAAAAGAAAAGTAGTATTAAGATACCAAGAATAATACCTAAGGCCTTTAATATCCCGTAAGAAATAGTTTTGTAAGTCATTGCGTACAAAGATATTTTAAAATTAAAGCTTTGGTGTTAAGGTTTTGGTAATTTGAAATAATGCAATACCAGTTGCCTGCGCAACATTCATACTACTGTTTTTACCAAACATGGTTATATGTGTAGCAAAATCACAATGCTTAAGAAGTTGCTCAGAAACACCTTTACGTTCAGAACCTATAATTAAAATAAGTTTGCTTTCTGATGATAATGGTATAGCATCGATAGGTTTGCTGGAGTCTGTTATTTCTAGAGCTATTGTTGTATATCCATCAGATTTTAGAGAGGTTATATAGCTACTAATGTCATCAATACGTTCAGAAGGCACAGTTGTATTGGTAGTTCTAGCGGTTCGTTTAAAGCGGGAACTATTCATGTCAATATCACAGCGATATTGTACAATTTTGGTTATTCCAAAAGCATCTGCTAGCCTAAAAATACTTCCAAGATTTGCAGGACTTGTAAGTTGATCTAAAACAAGAACAATAGGAAATTGTGTGTTCGGAAATTCGGTTTGGTGATGTGTAAGTTGGCTCAATGTTCAAAAGCGTATTTAATAATATTGGCGCCCATTTGTAATGCTTTAAGCCTAACAGACTCTGGGTCGTTATGTATTTCAGGATTTTCCCAACCATCGCCAAGGTCACTTTCAAACGTAAATAAAAGTACCAATCTGTCTTCGTGATATATTCCAAACGCTTGCGGCCTTAAGCCATCATGTTCGTGAATTTTTGGCAAGCCATTAGGAAATGGATATGCTATTGAAAAAATAGGATGATTTGCTGGTAACTCTTGCAACTCCTTATTTGGAAATACCTTTACCAACTCTTTACGTATAAACTCGTTCATACCGTAATTATCGTCTATATGCAGGAAGCCTCCACTTATAAGATAGTTTCTTAAGTTGTCTGCATCTTCTTCAGAAAAGTAAACATTACCATGTCCTGTCATATGAAGGAAAGGGTATTGAAAAATATCAATACTGCCAGTATCTACCACATTGGGTTTTTCGGAGATAGATGTGTTTATCTGTGCATTGCAAAACGCAATGAGATTAGGCAATCCTGTTGGGTTTCCGTACCAATCTCCACCGCCACCATATTTTAGGGTAGCAATGTCTTGTGCATTACAAAACCCAAGTGTGAGTAGGGCAATAAGTGTAAGTTTTAGGCATTTCATCGTCTAAAAGTAACAAAGAAATTAGTTATGAAAAAGATATTGTTCACAATACTTTTGGCAATAGGTATTGTTCTCGCATTTCAGTTTACAACTACAGAAGTTTCAGAAGAAAATCCGACGTCCAACACGCGTACAGACCAAGTTATATTATTGGAGCTATTTACATCTCAGGGCTGTTCGAGCTGTCCTTCAGCAGATAGGTTATTAGATAAAACTTTAGCAAATCATAAGAATGTAATAGGGTTGTCTTATCACGTAGATTATTGGAATTATATAGGTTGGAAAGATCCGTTTAGTTCTAAAGTTTACTCTAACTACCAACGTGCCTATGGAAGCAAGTTTAAGTCTTCTTCAATTTACACGCCTCAATTGGTTGTTAATGGTAGTTCACATTTTACAGGAAGTGATGCTTTAAAATTAAATAGAAAACTTAATGAGGAAAGTAATTATGTTTCAAATGCCATCACATTTAAATCTGTTGAAAGCGTAAATGGCAGTATTAATTTGTCATTAGAAACTGAGGCTCTAGCAGAATTATTAACGGTTGTGTTAGTAATTAAAGAACGTGAAACTAAAATACCAAGAGGAGAAAACCGTGATAGAACGCTATTAAACACAAATATCGTGGTGGCAAGAGAAGTAATCTCTAATTCTAAAAATGCTTCAGTAGCCTTAAAGATCCCTGAAATTGTTACTGAAGAAGATGAGGTGATGTTAATTGCTTTTTCTCAAGATAAAGACCTGCGTGTTAATGCAGCTTCACAATACGAGCTTTAATCGGTAAACTTTAGGTTGGCTATGGTTGTTGCAACAATTCCTGCAGTCTCTGTGCGTAACCTTGTGTTTCCTAAAGTTACGGGCAACCAATTATAATCTAACGCTTGCTGTATTTCTTCTAAAGAAAAATCGCCTTCTGGACCTATAAGAATTGTAAGACGGTTTGAAGTAATTTCATTTTGCATTGGCAATCGTTTCTTATCGTCTTCGCAGTGTGCTACAAACTTTTGGCCTTCAAAATTCTGGCCAATGACTTCTGAAAATGGAGTAAGTGCATTTAATTTTGGTAGGTGAAACTGTAAAGATTGCTTCATTGCACTTTGTAAGACACGCTCAAATCTATCAGTCTTAATAGTCTTTCGTTCGCTATGGTCACAAAGAATTGGCGTTATTTCTGAAATGCCTATTTCGGTAGCTTTCTCTAAGAACCATTCCATACGATCGTTCATTTTAGTAGGCGCTATTAAAACGTGTAAATACAGTTGTTGTGGTTCCTGATATTTTTTCTCTGTAATTACACCAACACATTTATTATGGTTATCACTAATGATTTCTACAGTAAACAACCATCCTTTGCCATTGGTTACATGTAGAGTATCTCCAGCTTTTTTGCGCAGAACTTTTACAATGTGTTTACTTTCATCTCTTTCAAAATGAACGTTTATGCTTTTGTTATCTATATGTTCTTGATAAAATAGCTGCATTATATGGCTAATCTCGCTTTTGCAACCACTGTAATGTCTGCAAAATCTTGTTTTAAATATTTATGATATCCAGTAATGGCTATCATTCCGGCATTATCTGTGGTATATTCAAACTTCGGAACATACGTTGTCCAACCTAACGTATGTTCTGCTTGCTTTAGGGCATCTCTAATGCCAGAATTTGCAGAAACACCACCACCAATTGCAACTTGTGTAATACCAGTGTCTTTAACAGCTTTTTTAAGCTTAGCCATTAATATGCTAATGATGGTAAATTGTATAGAGGCACAAATATCTGCTAGGTTCTCTTCAATAAAATTTGGGTTTTCTTTTACCTTCTTTTGTATAAAATAGAGAATGGCAGTTTTTAGGCCACTAAAGCTAAAGTCTAATCCACCAACTTTGGGTTTCGAAAAAGGGAATGCTTTAGGATTGCCCTGTTTTGCAAGTTTGTCTATTTCTGGACCTGCAGGATATTTTAAACCAAGAAGTTTTCCACTTTTATCAAAAGCTTCGCCTACAGCATCATCAAGTGTTTGGCCTATAACATCCATATCAAAATAATCATTAACCTTTACAATTTGAGTATGACCTCCACTTATGGTCATGGCCAAAAAAGGAAATGTTGGTAAGGTATAGCCATCTTCTTCTATAAAATGCGCTAAAATATGACCTTGCATATGGTTAACATCTAATAGCGGAATATTTAATCCCATTGCTAAAGACTTTGCGAATGAGACACCTACCAAAAGTGACCCCATTAAACCAGGACCTTTGGTAAACGCAATACCGTGCAAATCTTCTTTTGTTATTCCTGCTTGTTCTAAAGCTTGATGAACAACAGGAACAATATGTTGTTGGTGTGCTCTAGAAGCAAGTTCTGGTACAACACCACCATATTTAATATGTATTTGCTGTGTGGCTACAACGTTGCTTAAAATCTCTCCGTTGCAAATCACAGCTGCTGCAGTATCGTCACAAGACGACTCAATGCCAAGAATGTATATTTTTTGTGAACTCATTAAAGAATTAGGGCATAAAAATTGTATAATTTTGAGCAAAGTTACAATATAAGCTCGCCTATTAAAAAGTTTTGGAACATACTAAAGAAAACCATAGTAGCCATCTTGCTGCTTTTTATCATTTTGGTGGTTTTATTTTCCATTCCTTGGGTACAAACTACTGTGGCTAAAAAGCTGGCAAACAGTATTAATGATACGTATAACACCAATATACAAATAGATAAAGTAAGCATTACATATTTTGGTGATGTTAAATTAGAAAAAGCGTTTGTCGAGGATCATCATCAAGATACTTTAATTTATGTGAATGAATTAAAAACATCGATTCTAAGCTTATCGGGNCTTTTNGACAATCATTCTACGTTAGGAAATTCATCAATAGATAGTTTAACCTTTAGAATGAAACGTTATAAGGGTGAAGAGTTAGATAATTTTGCAGTGTTTCTTCAAAAATTTGAACCAGAACAACCTAAACCAAGTTCAGATTTTTACCTTTCTGTAAGCCATATAGATGTAACAAACAGTAAATACAGCTTTGAGGATGAAAATATTTCAGATCCTAGAGCCTTATTTTTAAATGATGTNGATATAAATGCAGATAATCTTGTTGTAAATAATAAGAACGTAAGTGTTAGTATTAACACATTGGACTTTCTAGAAGAACGAGGCTTAACTATTAAAAACCTTAATGGAGACTTTACATATTCTCCGACCCAAATGGGTTTTGAAGAACTGAGAATTGTTACAGAAGACTCAGATATAAAAGGCACACTTTATTTTAACTATACTATTGAAGATCTTTCAGACTTTGTAAATAAAGTTAAATGGGATTTCACCTTGGAGGAAAGCGTCATAAATACAAACGATCTAAAGCCATTTTATAATGAGTTTGGAAATAACGTTCAGTTTGTAATGGCTTCCAATATGCAAGGAACCCTAAATGACTTCGAGCTTACAAATCTTGAGTTACAAGGAATGAACCGTAGNGAGATTTACGGTGATATAAGAATAAGAGATGCTGTAACCAATCCTGAAGATTTAATTATTAATGGTACGTTAAGCAACCTTTCAACAAATTACTATGACCTTGTNTCTCTATTGCCAAATATTCTAANACCTAATTTACCAGAGAGTNTAAAAGAACTAGGAAACGTAAGGCTAACAGGTACGGCAAGAGTAACACCAACAACAGTAACAACTAAAGCAGATTTATTTTCTCAACTAGGAACAGCTAAAGTTGATATTGACCTTGCCAGGCTTAACGATTCTGAAAATGCCACTTATAAAGGAAACTTAAACTTTAAAGATTTTAATGTAGGGCGTTTGGCAAAGACCACTAATTTAGGAACAACCACATTTAATCTAGATGTAGATGGTAAAGGCTTTACTACAGAAAGTTTAAATACCAATGTAAAGGGAACCATTACAAAGCTAAAGTTTAATAATTACACCTATAAAAATATAAAGGTTTTAGGAACGTTAAGAAACCCTGTTTTTAATGGAAACTTACTTATTGATGATCCTAATCTTCAAATGGAGTTTAATGGTTTGGCAGATGTTTCAAAAGATATAAATATTTATGATTTTGAAGCTTCTGTAAGAAATGCAGANCTTAATGCACTAAACTTTGTACGCAGAGACAGTATTTCCAATTTTCAGGGTGATGTCTTTATGAGGATGAAGGGTACAACCATTAACGACGCCTTTGGAACCATCTCACTATCTAATGCTACCTACGAAAATCAGAATGATATTTATGCATTCGAAGATTTAAGNATTCAATCCAGTTTTGATAATGGTGTAAGAACAATAGANATNAACTCTCCAGATGTTATAAACGGAAAAGTGGTAGGAGTTTTTGCTGTTGAAGAGGTGCCAGCTTTGTTTGAAAATGCGGTAGGTAGTTTGTATACCAACTATAAGCCAAATACCATAACGACTAATCAATTCTTNGAATTCGATTTTGATATTTACAACAAAATTGTTGAGGTNTTTTATCCTGAAATAAATTTTGGNCCAGAAACCTTTATTCGTGGTNGAGTNGAGAGTGATGAAAGTGAATTTAAGCTCACCTTNAGGTCTCCTTTAATTGAAGCATTTGGTAACCGAGTAGAAAAAGTAAACATTCAAGTAGATAATAAAAACCCGTTATTTAATACCTATGTCGAAGCAGATAGCATAAGCACAGACTATTACAATGTATCAGAATTCAATTTAATTAATGTAACCTTAAAGGACACGTTATTTATACGCTCCGAAATTGTTGGCGGTAAATCTAATGATGATGCATTTAACCTAAANTTATACCATACCATAAATGAAAATGGAAACTCTGTTNTGGGTATTCAAAAATCTGATGTTAAGTTTAAAGAGAANGTTTGGTATTTAAATGCCCAAGAAAATAAATCGAATAAAATAATCTTTGAGAATAACTTTAAAGANCTCAAAATAGANTCTTTAGTATTAAGTCATCAAAGTGAAGAAATAAGGCTTGCAGGACAAATGCGAGANAGTACCTATAAAGATTTCAATATTGCGTTTAAAGATGTAGATCTAGGTAAAATCACACCAGATATAGACAGCTTAGCACTAGCCGGAAATGTAAATGGTACCTTAAACTTTAAAGAAGAAGATGGCGCGTATTATCCAAAATCAGAATTAACAATTGATGCACTTTCTATTAATAAAGGAAAGCTAGGCGATTTATCCATAGATATTGATGGTAACGAAGATTTNTCNCAATATGCTATAAATGCCTTGTTGCGGGATGATGGTTTCGATTCCTTTTCTGCAGTGGGAACTATAGATGTTGTAGGAGAAGAACCTACCATAAATATGGATGTAGAGATGAAACAGCTAGACATCTCTGTATTCAGCCCATTAGGAGGTATTGTTATTAGTGATTTAAGAGGTATAGCAGATGGAAGGGCAAAAGTTACGGGTAATTATAAAAATCCAGATATAGACGGTAAAATTATATTAGATAAAGGTGGCTTGCTTGTGCCATATCTAAATACAGATTTCGATTTTAAAGAGAAAGCAATAATTACGCTTACCAAACAGCAATTTAAATTTAATCAAGTAAAAATTGAAGATACTGAGTATAAAACTCAAGGACAATTAAATGGTATTATCTCTCATAAAAGTTTTAGTGANTG
Source organism: Croceibacter sp. (assembly GCF_002716225.1). Lineage (NCBI taxonomy): Bacteria > Pseudomonadati > Bacteroidota > Flavobacteriia > Flavobacteriales > Flavobacteriaceae > Croceibacter > Croceibacter sp. The sequence continues at coordinate 34,851 of NZ_PAZX01000005.1, forward strand.
GTATTTAGANTTGGGTATACGAGGTAACCANTTGTTGGTCTTAAATACAGATTATCAGGAAGATGCATTATACTATGGTACAGCATTTATAGATGGTGAAGCTACCATCGTAGGGCCAACAGATGAGTTGGTGATAGATGTTATTGCAGAAACAGAACCTGGTACAATATTTAAAATACCATTAAGTGATACAGAAAGTATAGGAGACAACTCATTTATTCACTTTTTAAGTCCAGAAGAAAAAGAAGCACGCTTAGCAGGAGAAGAAGTTATTTTTGAAGAGGTAAAAGGACTCTCTATAAACTTTGATTTAGATATAGATAAAGATGCTGAAGTTGAAATTGTTGTAGACCAAGTTAGTGGTAGCACATTAAAAGGAAAAGGTGCAGGAACACTACTCATTGAAATAGACACCAATGGTAAGTTTAATATGTGGGGAGATTTTGTTGCCTATGAAGGNGTTTATAATTTTAAATATGGCGGATTNGTACAAAAGCAATTCGAGGTGGTTTCAGGAGGAAGTATAAACTGGGATGGTAGNCCTANTAGAGCTCAGTTAGATGTGCAAGCAGTGTATAAAGTACAGGCAAACCCTTCAATAATTCTCGAAAATCCTTCTATAAACAGAAAGATTCCGGTTGAGGTGGTTATTTCGCTTAATGGAGAAATTGTTCANCCAGACATTAGTTTTGATATTAATTATCCAAACGTTAGCTCAGTTGTAAGATCAGAGTTAGATTATTTAATAGATGATAGAGCAAGTAGAGANNTGCAAGCCTTGTCTNTAGTAACGCAAGGAACTTTTTATAGTGAATTTGCATTAGGTAATAATATTGTATCAGGAACACTGGCAGAGCGTGCTTCTAGTTTGGTGAATGATGCTTTTTCAGATGAAAATGGTAAATTTCAAGTAGGCTTAAATTACACCACTGGAGATCGTACACCAGACCAAGAAACTGCAGACAGGTTTGGACTTACNATNACAACACAAATTTCTAATAGAGTATTAATAAATGGTCAGGTTGGGGTNCCAATTGGNGGTGTTAGTGAAAGTGTGGTGGTAGGTGATGTGGAAATAGAATTTCTGTTAAATGAAGAAGGGACCTTAAGAGCAAGCATCTTTAATAGAGAAAATAATATTCAATACATTGGTGAAGAATTAGGGTACACNCAAGGTGCAGGCTTATCTTATAATGTCGATTTNAATACATTTAAAGAATTGATTGATAAAATAACAAATAGACAGGTTAGGATAGATGCAGACATACAGACAGAAAAGCAACCTGAAACCTTAGCGCCAGATTATATTAAGTTTCCTGGAGGCGATGGTGGTAATTAAACCACTTTTTTCCAGAAAGTCCATATGATCCAACCGCAAAGAATAACAACTGCTAAACTTATGCAGGCGTAAATNAAATCACCATANATAAAGAANCCTGTNGTAAACAAAAGGTTATAAACGCCAATTATACTNGCAAAAAAAGCAACGATCTTATAACCGAAGTTATGAAATTTTGAGTCGCCTTTAAATACAGTGTCTTCATAATGTGCTATAGTNTTTGCGTTACTAGGTTTGGTTAGTAAAGAAACTGCAACCCACGCAATAGTAGTTACAACTACTCCAAAAACAAGTTGCCAATGCGAGGCAAGTTCAACAATTGGGGTTTCTAATTTTCCATTAATAAAAAAGAATACAGCTATAAGAAATGAAACTGCCATAGCGGTTATTTCACTAAATGGATTAATACGATACCAAAACCATCTCATAATAAAAAGTAAACCTGTGCCGGCACCTATCTGTAATAAGAGGTTAAAGGCGTCTCTTGCTTCTTCTAAAATTAAAGCAAGGAAGCCTGCTAACACCATCATAATTACTGTAGAAATACGTCCTACAAGCACTTGTTCTTTCCCAGATGCTTTTGGTTTTACAAAGCGTGCATAAAAATCATTAACAACGTAAGAACTTCCCCAATTTAAATGCGTAGAAATTGTACTCATAAAAGCAGCTATTAAAGAAGTAATGACCAATCCTAATAATCCTGCAGGTAAATACGTAAGCATCGCAGGATAAGATAAATCGTCTTTTACATAAGAGCTGCTAAGATTTGGAAATGCCGCCTGTAAACTTTCTAGATTGGGAAAAACAATTAAAGATGCTAATCCAATTATAATCCAAGGCCAAGGTCTAAGGGCATAATGCGCAATATTAAAAAATAACGTTGCACCAGTAGCATGCTTTTCATCTTTTGCGGCAAGCATACGTTGGGCAATATAACCACCGCCACCTGGTTCTGCACCTGGATACCAAACACTCCACCATTGTACAGCAAGTGGTATAATTAGTAGTGGAATAACAATGTCGAGATTCGTGAAATCTGGGAACAGGGATGTCTTGGTAGAAACAACAGGATGAGATAATAAAGCATCTAAGCCACCAATTTCTGGCATATTAACGATATAAACAGTAGCCCAAATACTACCTACCATAGCAATAATAAATTGTATGAAATCGGTAAGTAATACACCTCGCAATCCGCCTAGCATGGAATATAATACTGTGATGATAGATGCGACAATTAACGTTTCGCTTTCAGAAAAGCCAAACATGACATGACCTATTTTTATGGCAGCAAGACAAACATTGGCCATAATAACAATATTGAAAAATACACCGAGATAAATAGCTCTAAACCCACGTAAAAAAGCAGCAGACTTTCCCGAGTATCTAAGTTCGTAAAACTCGAGATCTGTTGTTATACCACTTCGGCGCCACAATCGTGCATAAAAGAAAACGGTGAGCATACCTGTTAATAGGAAACTCCACCATATCCAGTTACCATAAACTCCATCTTGCCTAATAACTCCAGCTACAAAGTTTGGTGTGTCTGCAGCAAAGGTTGTAGCTACCATAGATACCCCTAATAGCCACCAAGGCATATTACGCCCAGATAGAAAGAAACTCTTGGCATCTTTTCCACTTTGCCTAGCAACGGCAATACCAATGGTTAAACTAATTATAAAGAAGCCGATGATTAATGCCCAGTCAATTGCAGATAGAATCATAAAAATATATACTTTTCAAAAGCTAAAGTAGTTATTTTTTTAAGCTGAGGCACAACAGGAAGAATTAAAGACTCATATACATTAAAATTTAAGAACTTTGTAAAATGAATAGTAATCTTGAAGCAAATTTTGTAGTGGCAGTTAAAGCTTCTGTTTTGGCTGGTAAGGAAATTATGAAAGTGTATCAGCAGGAGTTTGAAGTTTCTAAAAAGTCTGATAATTCCCCAATTACAGAGGCTGATAATAAAGCTAATGATTGTATTAATAAACTTTTAAAGCAAACTGAAATACCAATTATTTCAGAAGAGAACGAAGATATTTCATTTGAGATTAGAAAACATTGGACAAAGTGCTGGATTGTTGATCCTTTAGACGGTACAAAAGAATTTGTAAATAGAAATGGAGAATTTACGGTAAACATTGCTTTAGTAAATAGAGGCGTGCCTACCTTCGGTGTCATATATTGGCCAGTTAAACAACTATTATACGTTGGTGATGTAAGTCAAAATCTTGCATTTAGATTACAGTTAACAAACCATCAATTTTCTAATAGATTATTAAAAGATGTAAGGGAATTGTCACCGAAGAGAGGCCATAAATCGTTAAAGGTGTTGGTAAGTAGGTCGCATGCAAGCAATGAAACAAAAAAATATATAGACAACTTGCAAAAGACAGGGCAACCTATCGAATTAAAATCTATTGGGAGTTCTCTTAAATTTTGTCAAATCGCCGAGGGAAACGCACATCTTTATCCTAGATTTGCACCAACCATGGAATGGGATACTGCTGCAGGACATGCTGTTTGCAACGCTGTAAATATCAAAGTAATGCAAGTAAATTCAACAAATGAATTAGAGTATAATAAAGAGAATCTTTATAATCCTAATTTTATTGTAACATCTAAACAATAGTATTTTGAGTAAAAAACAAATTTTAATTACAGGAGGCGCAGGCTTTATAGGGTCTCACGTTGTTAGGAGGTTTGTTAAAAATTACCCTAACTACCACATTTATAATCTTGATGCCTTAACCTACGCGGGCAACCTCGAAAACATCAAAGATATAGAAGAGTCCTCTAATTATACCTTTGTGAAAGGTGATATAACAGATGAGCCTTTTATTAATTCGCTATTTGAGAAACATCAATTTGATGGTGTTATACATCTTGCTGCAGAGTCACACGTAGACCGATCTATAACAGACCCATTAGCATTTGTGAAAACCAATGTTATAGGGACAATGACGCTCTTGAACGCTGCTAAAACAATCTGGAAAGATGATTTTGAAGGAAAATGTTTTTATCATGTAAGTACAGATGAGGTGTATGGTGCATTAGGAGATACTGGATTATTTACAGAAGACACAGCCTATGATCCTAACTCACCATATTCAGCATCAAAAGCTAGTTCAGATCATTTTGTAAGAGCATACGGAGAGACCTATGGCTTGCCTTATGTCATTTCAAATTGCTCAAATAATTATGGGTCGTATCATTTTCCAGAAAAGTTAATCCCATTATTTATCAATAATATTATTCAGGAAAAGCCTTTGCCTGTTTATGGCGATGGTAATTATACAAGAGATTGGTTGTTTGTTGAAGATCATGCAGTTGCAATTGATTTGGTATTCCATAAAGGTAAGAACCATGAGACGTATAATATTGGAGGTTTTAACGAATGGAAAAATATTGACCTTGTAAGATTACTATGCCAACAGATGGATGAAAAATTAGGGCGTGATAAAGGAACTTCAGAAAAGCTTATCACTTTTGTGAAAGATAGACCAGGTCACGATTTAAGATATGCCATTGATGCTTCGAAAATCAACGAAGAATTAGGTTGGGAGCCAAGTGTAACATTTGAGCAAGGCTTAGCCAAAACAATAGATTGGTATTTAGATAATGAAAAATGGCTTAAAAATGTAACGTCAGGTAATTACCAAAACTATTATAAAGAACAATACGGATAATTTTAGTGTATGATAATTAATAAAACGCCACTTAAAGACTGTTACAGTATCGAGCCGAGAGTATTTCATGATGAACGAGGTTATTTTTATGAGCAATTTAATGAGCAGATATTTCAAGCCGAAACTAAATTGAATGTAAAGTTTGTTCAGGATAATGTATCTGAATCAAAATTTGGAGTAATTAGAGGGTTGCATTATCAACAAGGAATACATTCGCAAGCTAAATTAGTGACTGTTTTGGAAGGCGAAGTTTTAGATGTGGCTATAGACTTAAGAAAAAACTCGCCAAGCTTTGGCAAGCAGTTCTCTATGATTTTATCTTCAGAAAATAAAAAACAATTATTTGTGCCAAAAGGCTTCGCTCATGGCTTTTCTGTATTAAGTAAAACAGCACGTTTTTTTTATAAATGTGATGAATATTATAATAAAGAGAGTGAAACAGGGATTAAATATAATGACGAAACTTTAAATATAGATTGGCAACTAAAGGATGGTGAAATTATAGTTAATGATAAAGATAAACACTTGCCTGGTTTCAAAAGCGCAATTTATTTTTAATGAAGTCTTCCAAAGCAAATACAATTTTAGTAACAGGAGCTAATGGTCAATTAGGAACCTGTATTAAAGCAATATCTAATAACTATCCCTTATATAACTTTGTATTTGCAGACAGTTCCAGTTTAGATATTACAAACAGAAATCAAGTATTGCAGTATATGTCAAATTCACAATTTGAATATATCATAAATTGCGCAGCTTACACTGCAGTTGATCTGGCCGAAGATCACAAAGAAAAAGCCTTTGAGATTAATGTTAAAGGTGTGGAGAACCTTACTATTGCCTGTAAGCGTTATTCCTGTACACTATTTCATGTGTCGACAGATTTCGTGTTTGATGGAAAAAAAAATGCACCATACCTAGAGGGAGATAATACGCACCCTTTAAATTATTATGGAGCGTCAAAATTAAACGGCGAACAAGTTATTCAACAAGCATTAAGTAAATATGTTATAATTAGGACGTCTTGGTTATTCTCAGAATTTGGAAATAATTTTGTGAAAACAATGGTGAGATTAGGGCAAGAAAAAAAAGAATTAAGCATTGTGGCAGATCAATACGGATCACCGACCTATGCAATAGATTTAGCGCATATTCTGCTTAAGTTTATAGCATCATCTTCAACAAGGTATGGACTGTATCATTTTTCAAACCATGGAGCAACCACGTGGTATAATTTTGCAGCAGAAATCTTTAAGTTACAAAATCAAGATATACGCTTACATAAAACAACATCTAAGCAATTTGCAAGCAGAGCAATACGTCCCAAATACAGTGTTCTGGAAACTAAAAAGGTTAAGGAAACATTAAATGTTGAAATTAGGAATTGGCAAAGTGCTTTAAAAGAGATGATTAGCAAACTTTAAGAAAGCGCTAAAACTAGTAATTGAATGCCTAAATATAGTTTTAAGTCACATAACTATCTTATTTTTGCAATCAATTAAAAATTTAGAAGTTAAGCCCCAACATCTAAATTAATAACCACCAAGTTACCTGCTATATGGCAAAAACAAAACACTTAATAGTCTTCGGAACACGTCCTGAAGCTATTAAAATGGCACCTTTAGTAAAAGAATTTCTTAAGAATAATTTACATTTTGAGACTAAAGTTTGTGTGACAGCACAACATAGAGAAATGCTGGATCAGGTTTTAGATTTTTTTGAAATCACACCAGATTTCGATTTAGACTTAATGAAACCCAATCAAAACTTATATAATCTTACAGCTGAAATTATTGTGCAGCTAAAAGAGGTTCTAGAGGAGTTTAAGCCCGATTATGTGTATGTACACGGAGACACAAGTACAACTATGGCCACAAGTATTGCAGCATTTTATTCTGGTGCAAAAGTCTGTCATGTAGAAGCAGGCTTAAGAACGCATAACAAATGGTCTCCGTTTCCAGAAGAGATTAACAGACAAGTAACGGGCAGAATTGCAGATATTCATTTTGCACCAACTGAAACGTCTAAGGCAAATTTACTGTTAGAAAATATAAATAAGGAGTCTGTAGTAATAACAGGAAACACCGTTATTGATGCCCTAATGGAAAGTGTGGAGAAAGTAACAGAAAAGCCTTCAAAAACAATTCAAGACTTAGAAAAAACCTTAGGAAAGAAAGATATTATTTTAGTGACTGGACATAGACGTGAAAATCATGGCGATGGTTTTGAGAAGATTTGTAAGGCATTAAAAACGATAGCGATTCAAAAGCCAGAGCTACTAATTGTATATCCGGTACATTTAAATCCTAAAGTAAAAGAGCCAGTAAACAGAATATTAGGTGAAATAAGTAATATTATGTTAATAGACCCGTTGGCATATCAAGACTTTATTTGGATGATGAATCGCTCAAAATTAATTATTACAGATAGCGGCGGCGTACAAGAGGAAGCGCCAAGTTTAGGAAAGCCAGTTTTAGTTATGCGGGATACAACAGAACGTCCTGAAGCAGTCGATGCTGGTACCGTGATCTTAGTAGGTACAAATACCGAGCTAATTGTATCAGAAACCTTAGATTTGCTAAATAATACAGAACGTTTTAAGCATATGAGTACACTACATAATCCTTATGGAGATGGCAAGGCTTGTGAGCGTATAGTAAACCATATTCAATCTTTAGAATCATGAAACCAGAAGTCGTAATGATTGGGTTAGGCTATATAGGTCTACCTACAGCAGCACTTATAGCATCTAATAAAGTTAATGTATTTGGGGTAGATATTAACCCAAATGTAGTAGAGACAATCAATAGAGGAGAGATTCATATTGTAGAACCAGAATTAGATAGTGCAGTGGCTAGTGCTGTAAAAAATGGGTTTTTAAAAGCAGGTCTTAAAGCACAGGAAGCCAATACTTATTTAATTGTAGTGCCTACTCCATTTAAAGACAAGAATGAGCCAGATATCTCTTTTGTCGAGGCTGCTACAAAAGGTATTTTACCATTGTTAAAGGAGAATGACTTATATATAATAGAATCAACATCGCCAGTAGGGACTACGGAAAAAATGATGGATTATATATATGCAGAACGTCCGGAACTTGAAGGGAAACTGCACATCGCATATTGTCCTGAACGTGTGTTGCCTGGAAATGTCATGCATGAGTTGGTACATAATGATCGCGTCATTGGAGGTGTAAATATAGAAAGTACAGAGCGTGCTTTGGCATTTTATAAAAACTATGTAAAAGGTGAACTTCACGCGACAAATGCACGTACCGCAGAAATGTGCAAATTAGTAGAAAATTCGTCTAGAGATGTGCAAATCGCTTTTGCTAATGAATTGTCTTTAATATGTCACAAAGCAGGCATAAACGTTTGGGAATTAATTAAACTGGCAAATAAACATCCTAGGGTAAATATTTTACAACCAGGAAGTGGAGTAGGAGGGCACTGTATTGCAGTAGATCCTTATTTTATTGTTGCAGATTTTCCAATGGAATCTCAAATTATAGGTAAAGCTCGAGAAATAAATAACTACAAATCATTTTGGTGTGCAGAGCAAGTAAAAAATGCTAAACTGCAATTTCAATTGGACCATGGTAAAAAGCCTAAAATTGCGTTAATGGGCTTGGCGTTTAAGCCAAATATAGATGACTTAAGAGAGTCTCCAGCTAAATATATTGCTCAAAAAGTATTACAAGATGCCCAAGATGAAGAATACTACATTGTGGAGCCAAACATTCAAGAGCACAAAGTATTTAAATTAACAGAGTATAATACAGCAGTAGAGAATGCAGATATAATTGTGTTTTTAGTAGCCCATAATCAATTTAAAAATTTAGGAAGCTTACACAATAAGGTAGTTTTAGATTTTTGTGGAGTTCTTGAAAAATAACATATAATGAAATTAACGAACCAACAAAAAGAAAAACTTAAGGGAGCAAAAATCCTTATAACTGGCGGTGCTGGTTTTATAGGATCAAATTTATGCGAATTCTTTTTGAAACAAAATGCTATAGTGACGTGTTTAGATAATTTTGCGACAGGGCATAAACACAATATAGCACATCTAATGTCTCATGAAAACTTCACATTAATAGAAGGTGATATTAGAGATGTAGAAACATGTCAAAACGCTGCGAAAGGTCAAGATTATATTCTACACCAAGCAGCTTTAGGCTCAGTACCAAGATCTATAAATGATCCGATTACGTCTAACGATGTGAATGTTGGTGGATTCTTAAATATGTTGATTGCTGCAAGAGATCAAAAGGTGAAACGTTTTACATATGCAGCAAGTTCATCAACGTATGGTGATTCTGTATCATTACCTAAAATAGAAGAAGAAATAGGGCAGCCATTATCACCATATGCCATTACAAAATATGTAAATGAGTTATATGCAGCTAATTTTAAAATAACCTATGATTTAGATACTATTGGTTTACGTTATTTTAATGTGTTTGGCAGGAAACAAGATCCAAAGGGTGCATATGCAGCAGTGATTCCTAAGTTTGTCATTCAATTTATGAATCATGAAAGCCCAACCATTAACGGAGACGGTACATTTTCTAGAGATTTTACATATATAGATAATGTCATTCAAATGAATATGTTAACCATTACAACAGATAAAGAAGACGCATTAAATAAGGTGTACAATACGGCTGTAGGAGACAGAACAACCATTAAAGATGTAGCAACACTTCTAAGATCACAATTATCAAATTTTGACACTAAAATAAAAGAAGTAGAAATATTAAATGGGCCAATTAGAAAAGGTGATGTACCACATTCATTGGCCTCTATAGATAAAGCAAAAAGATTATTAGACTACAAACCAACTCACGAATTTAATGAAGGATTGAAGGAAGCTGTAGACTGGTATTGGAATAATTTAAATAAATAATCATGGCAAAAATAAAAATTGCTATCATAGGCTTAGGGTACGTAGGATTACCATTAGCAAGATTATTTGGAACGAAATATCCAGTGATTGGGTTCGATATAAATCAAAATCGTGTAGCAAAACTAAATGAGGGTCATGATGATACACTTGAGGTTGAAGATGATATTTTACAGGAAGTACTTGTTCAAGATGTGGGTACATTAAATAATAAAGGAAAAGGACTTTTGTGTTCTTCTAATGTTAATTATATTGAGGATTGTAATGTGTTTATTGTAACAGTACCAACACCTGTAGATAAAAACAACAGACCAATCTTAATACCTTTATTTAAGGCTAGTGAGACCATAGGTAAGGTGTTAAAGAAACACGATATCGTTATTTATGAATCTACAGTATATCCTGGCGCCACAGAAGAAGAATGCGTGCCAGTGTTAGAACGTACTAGCAATCTTAAATTTAACGAAGACTTCTTTGTAGGATATTCACCAGAGAGAATTAATCCAGGTGATAAAGAGCACACAGTCGAAAAAATATTAAAAGTAACGTCAGGTTCAACACCCGAGATAGGAAAAAAAGTAGATGCACTCTATGCTGAAGTGATTACTGCGGGAACGCACCTAGCACCTTCAATTAAAGTAGCGGAAGCTGCTAAAGTGATTGAAAACTCACAACGTGATATTAATATTGCATTTGTAAATGAGCTGGCTAAGATTTTTAATATGATGGATATTAACACCCATGATGTTCTTGAAGCAGCAGGTACAAAATGGAATTTCTTACCTTTCAAACCAGGCTTAGTAGGAGGACATTGTATAGGGGTAGATCCGTATTATCTGGCACAAAAAGCACAAGAACTAGGCTATCATCCAGAGATTATATTAGCAGGCCGTCGTATGAACGACAGTATGGGGCAGTATGTGGCAAGTGAAGTGGTGAAGTTGATGCTAAAACATGATTTAAAAATAAAGAATGCTAAAATTTTAGTGTTAGGAATTACGTTTAAAGAAAATTGCCCTGATGTAAGAAACACAAAAGTGGTTGATGTGGTTAAACATTTAAAAGACTATGGAACTAACGTAACTATTTACGATCCTTGGGCAAATCCAGAAGAAGTACAACACGAATATAATATAAAATGTCATGCTGAACTCGATTCAGCATCTCATAAAGCCTACGATGCGATCGTACTCACAGTTGCACATAATCAATTTATAGATTTAAATTTAGATGATTATAAATCAAATAACGCTGTTGTATACGATGTTAAAGGTATTTTAGGTGGAAAATCAGATAATAAACTATAATATGAAAGGTATAATACTAGCAGGTGGTTCAGGCACACGGTTACATCCATTAACTATAGCGGTAAGTAAACAATTATTGCCAATTTACGACAAGCCAATGATCTATTACCCGCTATCTGTTTTGATGTTAGCTGGTATAAAAGAAGTTTTAATTATTTCTACACCTCATGATTTACCTAATTTTAAAAAATTATTAGGAGATGGTAGTAATTTTGGAATTACATTAGAATATGCTGAACAACCTTCACCAGATGGCTTAGCACAGGCTTTTATTATAGGTGAGGAATTTGTAGGTCAAGACGATGTTTGCTTAGTTTTAGGAGATAATATTTTTTACGGAGCAGGATTACAAAAAATATTATTTGATGCAGTTAAAACTGTTAAGAATGAGCAAAAGGCTGTTGTGTTTGGAAATTATGTAAACGACCCAGAAAGGTATGGCGTAGCAGAATTTGATGAAGAAAAAAATGTGGTTAGTATAGAGGAAAAACCAAAACAACCTAAATCTAATTATGCAGTTGTAGGTTTATATTTCTACCCCAATTCTGTTATAAATATTGCTAAAGAAGTAAAACCATCTGATAGGGGAGAATTAGAAATCACCTCAGTGAATCAAGCTTTTTTAATGCAAAAAGATCTTAAAATGCAAATACTTAGTCGTGGTTTCGCTTGGCTAGATACAGGTACTCATGAAGCATTAACAGAAGCTACAGAATTTGTAAAGGCTGTTGAGAAAAGAACAGGCCTCAAGATAGCTTGTTTAGAAGAAATTGCATTAACGTATAAATGGATAACTCCAAAAAGTATTAAAGAAAGGGTAGAAAACTTAAAAGGAGAATACTACTCTTACTTGAAAAAAATATGTCTTTAAGATTAAAAACAGCTTCGGGTATTGGTTGGACCTCTATACAACAATTAAGTATTGCTATTATTAGATTTATTATACAAATTATACTAGCACGAATAATAGCACCAGAGCAATTCGGTTTTATTGGAATGATAGTCATTTTTTACGCAATTGGAATGACGTTAATAGATTCAGGATTAGCACAATCTTTACTAAGAACCGTAGATCCTGATGATGATGACTACTCATCTGTTTTTTACATGAATATAGGCACGGCAACTACAATATACATAGCCTTATATTTTTTGGCACCTTACATTTCGTTCTTCTATGATGAACCTATTTTGAAACTTTTAATTAGAATTTATAGCTTTATAATCATACTTAATGCGCTTTACATTGTTCAAGTAACTCGACTTTCAAAGGCACTAGACTTCAGAAGTCAAACCTTAATTGAAGTTCCGTCTATTATAATCTCTGGTTTGGTAGGAATAATTATGGGGTATTTGGGTTATGGTGTTTGGGCATTAGTTTGGATGCAAATTATTCAAAGTACATTAACTTGTATTCAATATTGGATAAGAGGCAATTGGTACCCGTTATTTAGGTTTAGAAAGGAAAAGTGGAAAGTGCATTTTAATTTTGGTTATAAACTTTTGTTGTCGGGTCTATTGGATAGTACTTATAATAATGTTTATACATTAATCATAGGAAAGTTGTATGCACCTGCACAAGTTGGCTATTACACTAGAGCGATAACTTTACGCAATACACCTTTAATAATTATTACTAGCTCTATTAATAAGGTTTTGTATCCAGTACTTTCTGAGATTAGGAATGAACCTAAAAGATTACTTTTAGTCTATAGAAAAATATTAAAAACAATTTTATTAGTTATGTCATTCACTATGGGTATAGGTATAGTTTTTGCTAAACCTTTAATAGTTTTATTATTGACAGATAAATGGATCGCTGCTGTACCTTATTTTCAATTACTCTGTATTGGAGGTATCATCTTTCCATTACACGTATATTATCTAAATTCTTTAAAGGTTACTGGACGAAGTGACTTATTTTTAAAAGCAGAGATCACCAAAAAAATACTAGGAGTTGTTATATTAATTTTTACTGTACCTTATGGCATAATAGCAATTATAATTGGACAAGTCTTATCAAGTTTTCTAAGCTTATTCGTAAATCAATTTTTCGCTAGAAAAGTTTTGGATTACCCTTTCTGGATTCAAAATAAAGATGCGTTTCGAATTATATTACCTTCATTCACTATAATTGCATCTATTTACTTTTTAATAAATTATCTTGATGATTTTACTAGTTTTTTTGTTATAGTGTTCTTGTTTATTATTTATTCATTTCTCTTTTTAACACTTCATTGGACTATTAATAAAGAGAGTTTTGATGAGATATTTTACCTAATAAAAAAAATAAAGACTAAAAAATGATAAACGTAACGAAAACATTTTTTCCTCCATTAGAACAATATGAAAAACAGCTCAGAAGAATTTGGAAAAATGAGTGGATGACTAATCGTGGGGAACTAGCTCTTGAATTAGAAAGTAAAATTAAGATGGATTCTGATATTGAAAACATGACTTTGATGACTAATGGAACATTGCCATTACAAATAGCATTAAAGGTTTTGGGGAATCAAGGAGAAATAATAACAACACCTTTTAGTTATATCGCAACTACATCGGCCATAGTTTGGGAAAATTGCACACCTGTTTTTGTAGACATTCATGCAGATTATCTAACAATAGATGAGACTAAGATAGAAGCTGCAATTACGAATAAAACTACTGCCATACTTGCAACTCATGTTTTTGGAAATCCTTGTCATGTGGAAGCCATTGATGATATTGCCAAAAAACATAATTTAAAAGTGATTTATGATGCAGCACATTGTTTTGGGGTAAAGTATAAAGGAAAATCAATTTTTCAATATGGAGATGTTAGTACATGTAGTTTTCATGCCACAAAATTATTTCATACAGGAGAAGGTGGTGCCATATTTTGTAAGGATAATGATTTAATGCATAAATTGTTTTATAGTCATAATTTTGGGCATAATGGTCCCTCAAAATTTCACGGACTCGGAATTAATGCGAAAATTTCTGAGCTCCAAGCGGCAATGGGCTTGGCTGTTTTTCCATATATGGATGAGATAATCAATTCTCGAAAGCTAATAGTTGAGAATTATAATAATTATTTGGACTTTAATAAAGTTGTCCCATTGAAAATTCGTGAAGGAACAAATTGGAACTTTAGTTATTATCCAATAATTTTCGAATCAGAAAAAAAACTGCTAAAGATTCAACACTTACTAAATAAGAACAATATCTTTCCAAGAAGATATTTTAATCCTTCTCTTAACACTCTTAGGTATTTAGATGATTGTAGCATGCCTATTTCTGAAGAAATAAGTTCTCGTATTCTTTGCCTACCACTTTACAAGGGTCTGGAATTAAAAAGTGTAAATCAAATTTCAAAACTAATTATAGAGAATGTTTAAAAAAATTTTAATTATTACCGACAATCTTGACATTTCTAAGAAATTAAAGAAAATTATTAGAGCTAAAAACATAGAAGATTTATTCTATTATTCCGTAAGCCCTTTTTCAAAAAAAAATGAATTTTCAAATGCTCTAGATTGTACTGTTAGTTCTTTTGACATGAGAATGGAAGGTGATGTTTTGGAAATAATTAATAGTTATGATTTGGTTTTATCCATTCATTGTAAGCAGATTTTTCCCGAAAAACTTTTAAAATCAGTCCGTTGCATAAACATACATCCAGGTTACAATCCAATTAACCGAGGCTGGTATCCACAGGTATTTTCAATTATTCAGAATTTACCGGTTGGTGCAACTATTCATGAAATTGATACCGAGATTGATCATGGAAATATAATAGCTAGAGAGTTTGTTGAAAAAAAGAACACAGATACTTCTTTAACACTCTACCTGAGGATTGTAGAAAAGGAACTTCAATTGTTTGACAAAAATATCATAGACATTATAAATGACAACTATAAAACCAGTGTACCTGAGTGCGAAGGAAATCTTTTTTTGAAAAAAGATTTCAATAAGCTAAAGGAAATAGATTTAAATGAAAAGTCTACCGCTTGGACGTTAATTAATAAATTAAGAGCACTTACTCACGGGAATTATAATAACGCCTATTTTATAAATCCTGAAACGGGCAAGAAGATATATGTATCAATCAGTTTGAAAGAAGTTTGATTCAAAACCAAATTATAGTAAAAGGATTTTTGAAATACGTTCTTAATTAATATTTAATCATGAAAAACATCACTGTAAGTGTTATAATGACCACATATAAACATGAAGATTACATAGAAAGTGCCATAAATGGAATTCTAATGCAAGTTTGTAATTTTAATTTTGAGCTGATTATTGCTGATGACCACTCTCCAGATGCTACACAAGAAATAGTACAAAAAATAATAAAAAAACACCCGAAGGGATATCTCATAAAATACCAGAGACATAAAAAAAATAAAGGCTTAATATCCAACTTTAAATGGTGTCTTGAACAAAGTAATGCAAAATACATAGCACTTTGCGAAGGTGATGATTATTGGATTAGTAGTGATAAGCTTCAGAAACAAATTAATGTTTTAGACAAAAATCCTGATATTAATATTTGCTCGCATCCTTCATTATGCTTATATGGGACAACAATAAAAAATATAGGTTATGGTTTTCACGGTAAGAGAAGTAGAATAATTAGAGCTGATAAGGTAATTAAGAATTATGCTAGTACGGCTCCATTTCAATCCATAGTTTTTAGGAGAGGACAGATAGATGAATTCTCAAGTCTAACTGACGGTCTTTTAGGAGTACATTCAACTGTACAAATATTTTATGCAATTCCTAACGGTTTATATTATTTGTCTGAAATTATGTCTGTTTATAGAGTTGAATCATCAAGCTCTATTTCTAAGGAGTTATTTAAAAGTGATGATAAATATCTTGCAAGACAATTTCAAAACTGGTGTGGTTTAGATAAATTGAACAGAGCCAGCAATTTTAAATTTGACAAAGAATTTAAATGTAGTAAAAAATATAGAGCTTTAGATATTTTACAAACAGGTAAATTGAAACCTTATGAAATTTATAAAATCATTGTGAAATTAAATTTATATTTCCTGCCTTTCAGACTCTTTAAAAGCTTAGTTATAAATACAATACTAAAATTAAAACGGAAAATAGTCTAGATACAATAAAATTAAAGAACGAGGTGACAAATTGACAGAAGGCGGAAAAATATTGATGGTTTATATTTAAAACCTTACCTGTTATTTAACCAGAAGATTAATTAATTAATCTTATTTTTTTTAATCATCGTTAAAACCCAAAGAAAATAGTTATGAGTATTCAGCAAAGAATAAAGAAAAAAATTAGGGAAGTAAAACAAAATTTATTTGAGAATGTAAAGTATACCTTTTTTAATAATATAATTTTAGTAGGTGGTTATTCACATTCAATTAATTTTGGAGATGCTCTTAATGTGTTTTTAGTTGAGAGTTTGTCCAAGAAAAAAGTAATACACTCAAAATATATACGCAGTAATTATAAAGAATTACCTAGATATCAAGTTATAGGTAGTGTGCTTCAATGGTCAAGAGACAATGATGTGGTTTGGGGCTCAGGTTTAATTAAAAAATCTTCTTTAGTACCTGCTCATAAATTAGACATAAGGGCAGTAAGAGGTCCAAATACACTATCAATACTGGAACATAATCAAATCGTATCGAAAGAAGCAGACATAGCTTTTGGTGACCCTGCATTGCTTCTACCTATGCTATATGATAATAAGATTGATAAAAAATACAAAATAGGTATTATACCGCATTATGTTGATAATATGAATCCTTGGCTGAATAAAGTGGCTTCAGAGGAACTTAAAGTTATTGATATTGAATGCGGCACTAAATGGAAATCTTTTGTTAATGATGTATTGTCATGTGATATGATTTTGAGCACTTCCCTACATGGTCTTGTCATTGCTGATGCTTATCGCATTCCTTCTCTTTGGATTGGTTTAAGTGATAAATTAGAAGGCGGCAATTTTAAATTTGATGATTACTATATGAGTATTGGAGAGAAAAATATTAACCGTATTGTTATTAATTTAGAAACAAAAGTTAAAGACCTTATACCTTTGGTAACCTTAAAAAAACAATTTAATGGACAAGAACAATTAATAGTTAGTTGTCCATTCATAGACGAATCTGTAAAAAGTGAGCTTCTAAGTAAAATAGGCAAATAAGAGATGATTAAAACTTACTAAATATTATTTTTATGAAAATTGTCATGTTTCTCCAGAGGCTTCATATGGGAGGCGTTGAAAAATATATTATGGATTTGTGTGAACATGCAGATTCTGATAATCATGATATTACAATCGTTGTTCTTACAAAAGTATATAGTAAAAGTAAAAGAGAACAGTTAGAAAGGAAAGGGATATCTGTTTTTGAATTAGGTGCAAAAAATGGAAGAGATTTAAAAATTATATTTAAGTTTAGATCTTTTATTAAAAAGTTTAAACCAGACATAATACATTTTAATACTTTACCATTGCTAGGTTTTGTTCCTCTATGTTTTGGGTCATTTAAAACTGTATATACTATTCACCAAATGACAGATTTACAAATCTTTGAAAAAATTTACAAGCCTTTTTTGACTGGGGTAATTGCAGTTTCTAGTACCGTACTTAGTGTGTTTAAAGATGATAAACAATATTTTAAAAATAGCAAGTGGACTCAAATTAATAATGGTATTAATTTAGAAATAAGAAGTGTCTCAAAATTTGACAATGATGTAGTGTCGCTTATTATGGTTGGTAGAATTACAAAAGATAAGCAAGTTATTGAAGCAATTGAAATAATACATCATTTAAAAACTTTCTCTAATAAGTGTTATAAGTTATCTATAGTAGGGAAAGCTGAAAAGGAAGATCATTACATAAATGAAATAAAAGAAAAAATAATTGAATTAGGATTAACAGATAGTGTGATTTTTGAGGGTTGGCAAAATGATGTAGCACCCTTCTTTGAGAAAAGCCAAGGTGTATTAATATTGTCGGAGAGAGAATCTTTATGCTATAGTGGCCTGGAAGCACTTGCTAATGGAGTTCCTATTTTTAGTTATAAGGTAGATGGCGGCTTGCATGATTATCATAAAGACGGCATAACAGGAATTGTTGATTCTTCCTGTAACCCTTTAAACTTAGCAAAGAGAATACATGAAGTTTTTAGTTCCCAAATTAAATGGAAAAAATATACTGAAAATTTTGATGATGTACTTAAGGACTATAACGTTGAAACAATGGCAAAAAAAACCTTTAGTTTTTATAAGAGCCTTTGTGCAAATTAGAATAAATAAAATGAAGAACATCTTAATAATTACAAATATACCAGCACCATATAGGCAAAAGATGTTTAATAGCATGTCAAATATCTTTACTCTATTGGGGCTATCGCTTAAAGTATTATATATGGCTAAAAAAGAGCCAAATAGAAAATGGAAAATTAAGCAGGAAACTTATCAATATCATTATAAATTTTATTGGGGTTTGCACCCAATAATTGGAAACATGTTTGCTCATTTTAATCCAGGATTGCTGTTACGTCTAATATTCAAGCGTGATTATCAGGCAGTAATACTAGGAGGTATGGCCAGTCCTACTCATTGGCTTGTACCATTCTTTGTGAAACGTAATGCAAAGAAATTTATGTGGGTAGAATCAAATTTGACCTCAGTGAAACGAACAAAAGGCCTATCTTATAGGCTTAAGAATTTATTGCTTTCAAAACAAGATGGTTTTGTAATTACAGGAAACCCTCAAAAAGAATATATAAGATATTTTCTTCCTGAGATTGGAGAAAGATTTTTTTTTATACTACCTAATATTATCGACGAATCCCTATTCTATCATGGAATCCGTAAAATTAGAAAAGATAAACATCAAATCTTAGAAGAAGCAGGAGTTAGTGAGGATTGTCAAATGTGGATACTGCCAGGTCAATTCATAGAAAAGAAAGGTATTTTAGAGTTTTTAGATCTACTTAGCATCTCTGACATATCAAATGTGAAATTATTCTTATTAGGTGATGGAATCTTAAGACCACAAATTTCAAAAAGAATACAAAATTTTAATATACCAGTTGAGATCATAGGTTTTGTACAACAAGAGGTAATGCTTAGATATTATGCAGCTGCCGATTTATTCATTTTACCTAGTTTAAGTGATCCTTCACCTCTTTCACCGATTGAGGCAATAGCATCAGGATTGCCTATATTAGTTTCTAGCAAAATAGGTAATTGTGATGATGTTTTGGATGAAGGGCAAAATGGCTGGAGCTATGATCCTATCACTGAAAAAGATAAAGGTGCAAAAATTTTAAAAAAGTTAGCGGAATCTACGGTCAATCAACGTAATATTATGGGTGTATATTCTTCAAATATTTACAAAGAAAGATTCGATACAGACAAACTTATAACTGACTTTTCAGAGAAGCTTAAGAAATTCGTGTAGATTATGAGGTTTTTGTTAGTTATTTTATGCTGCATTGTTACAATAAATTTTAACAATTATATTAACCTAGGTGAATTTTATTTTTACTTACTAATCGCTATTGTTTCTTTAGATATATTTTTGATAAAGACCATAAAACTAATTCACGTTTGGAATGGAGCATTTCTTTTCATTATCGTATCAGAAGTCTTTTCATACTATCCTTTTTTTGGCTTAAATCAATTGGAAGCATTAAAGTATTTGATAATTGCTAATAATATAATATACCTTGGCTACATTTCAAAAAGGACACCGTCCTTTTCTACGAGGCATAGTGTGAAAATATACGACCATAGATCTAGTAAGTTGGCTGATTTTATGTTAATTGGATTAGTTGCATTTTATGTTTTTTTCAAATTTAAAGGTGCTGTTGCATCATTCACATTAGGAAGAGATATAGCTTTTGGTTCAGGCGGCAGTTTTTTTTTAAGTTCAGTTCTAAGTTCTTTAGGATTAGTATTACCTGCTATTATTGCCTATTATTATTTATATGTAAAAAATAAAAGTTTAGTCTATCCTCTATTGATTTCTGCTCCAATTATCATAATCTTATTTCTAGCTGGAAATAGATTTCCTTTATTATTTTCTGCTCTTGGTTTAGTCTTAGTTATACAAGGTAAAATATTGGGTCAATCATCATTTAAGAAAATGTCAATTTTAATAATATCTTTTATTTTACTTTTTTCAGCTTCATTATTAATGCGCTCAATAAGATCTTCTTCTTCTAAAAGCAATGAGATTGTTTTGCTTTCCAAAACTCACAATGTATCTCTGCCAGAGAGAGTAAGTAATTTTATGAGTCCAGAAGGTGTAATAGATATGACAGGTCTTTTAATTGAACATTTCAAGACACGGCAACATCAATTGGGTAAATCAAGTAGTTTTTTATTATATTTTTGGGTACCCAGACAACTGTGGCCAGACAAACCCCAAATGTTGGGATTTTGGTTTATTAGAGAATATACAGCTAATCTAAGTGCTGGTCATAGTTCCGCACTTGGATTTACTGGAGATTTATATGTTGATTTTGGTAAGTACTCTCTCTTGTTTGTTTTTCTTTTAGGTAGAGTTTTGAAAATTGGAGAGGCAATACAATCTATGTTGTTTAAAACTAAGGGCTATAATATTATAATTGGAGCCATGATTTTTCCGTATGTATTCTTTTTTGTGAGATCACCGGTAACGGCAACAATGAATTTTATTGGGATATTATTTTTTTGCTTTATTTTGAAAAAAATAATTTTTTCCAATTCAAAAGTGATAACCTCTAATCAGAAATAACTAATAAATTGAAAATATTCATTGACGCAACCAACATAAAAGCAGGAGGAGGATTAACACACTTAAAAAACCTTGTTGAAAATCATAAAGAAGATACCATTTCTTTGGTTGGAGGTGATTGGTTAGCTCAAATAGAACCTCAGCCCAATCTTAAAAAACTAATTTTTGCTTCAAACTTTAAGTCAATATTAAAGCAAGAAATATTTAAGCGTTTTAAATTAGAGTCTGTACTAAAAGAAAGCGACATTGCGTTTATTCCTGGAGGCACGTTTTCCTCAAAAAAAACACCGTACGTAAGCATGTCTCAAAATATGCTTGTATTTGAAGATGAAGAGCGAAATAGATTTCCAAAGTCGTTGACTTGGATGAGATATAAAGTTTTGGAAAGGCTACAGGTAAGATCCTTTAAAAACTCAAAAGGTATAATTTACATATCAAATTATGCTAAAGATTATATTGAAAATAAATACCCAAGCCTTAAAGAAAAACCATCAACAGTTATTTATCATGGTATTTCTACTGATTTTAGGCAAAAACCTAAAATTCAAAAACCTATAAATACCTATTCAAAAGAAAACCCATTTATCATAACCTATATTTCTATAGTTAATTTTTATAAGCACCAATGGAATATAATTGAAGCGGTAAAAACCTTAGTAGAACAAGGATATCCAATCAAATTAGAACTTATTGGACCAATGTATGAGCCAGTTAGGCAAAATCTTGAAGAGTCCTTAATTGGTACTGACAATTTTGTAGAGTATAAGGGTAAAGTACCTTATGAAGAAATTTCAAATTCATATAAATCTGCAGATTTATTTGTATTTGCTTCGACTTGTGAGAATATGCCAAATATTTTGGTTGAAGCTATGTCTGCCGGCTTACCTATTTTATGCTCAAATTATGGGCCAATGCCTGAAGTGCTAAAAGATGCAGGTGAGTATATGAATCCGCTTAATGTTGACGATATTTGCAAAAATTTAAAGTTACTATTGGATTCTACTGAAATACGACAAAAGATTTCTGAAAAAGCTTATATATATTCACAAGATTTTTCTTGGAACACAACAGCAAATCAAACTTTTAACTTTATTAAGAGCTTAGCATAATGAAACAAATCATCCAATCCTTTAAAACAGGAGAAACTATATTAGAAGATGTACCTGCACCATTGGTAAAACGTGGGCAGGTGCTTATAAAAACAACTAAAAGTTTAGTGTCTCTTGGTACAGAGCGTATGTTAGTTGAGTTTGGGAAATCTAATTTAATTTCTAAAGCTAGACAGCAGCCCGATAAGGTTAAGATGGTTTTAGATAAAATTAAAACTGATGGCTTATTGCCAACTTTAGAGACAGTTTTTAACAAATTAGGAGAGCCTTTGCCGTTAGGTTACTGTAATGTAGGTCAAGTAATTGCAGTTGGAGATGATGTTGCAGAGTTTCAAGTAGGAGATAGAGTAGCATCTAATGGTCAGCACGCTGAGTTTGTCTCTATACCTAAAAATTTAGTAGCAAAAATTCCAGATTCAATTACAGATGAAGAAGCTGCTTTTACTGTTATAGGAAGTATTGGTTTACAGGGAATACGCTTAGTAGAACCAACACTAGGTGAAACTATAGTTGTAACAGGATTAGGCTTAATTGGTTTAATGACGGCTCAGTTATTAAAAGCAAATGGTTGTAATGTTATTGGGATAGATTTTGACCAATCTAAACTAGATATAGCTGAAACATTTGGAATTCAAACGATAAATCCTGCTTCTGGAGATGATCCAGTTAAAACGGTAAATGAACTTACTAATGGAATTGGAGCAGATGGCGTTATTATTACGGCATCTACAAAAAGTAATGATGTGATTTCCCAAGCTGCGCAAATGTCAAGAAAGCGTGGTCGTATAGTTTTAGTAGGAGTTATAGGATTAGATATTAGCAGAGCAGACTTCTATGAAAAAGAATTAACATTTAAGGTATCTTGTTCTTACGGTCCAGGAAGATATGACGACACCTACGAGCAACAAGGCCAAGATTATCCATTACCTTTTGTGAGATGGACAGAAAAACGAAATTTTGAAGCGATACTCAATGCAATTTCAACACAGGCTATAGATGTAAAATCTCTAATTACCGAAATTGTAGATTTAGAAAATTATAAAGAAATTTATGGTGAAATTGGCAACTCTAAAGCCATTGCATCTATCTTGAACTATAAAGGTTCAGAGTATTCAAATACAGTTTCAATTACAAAGCCTGAAAGCAAAACAAATACTTCAGCAAATAAAGGTATAGCAATTATAGGTGCAGGTAATTTTACTAAAATGACAATGTTGCCTGCCTTTAAAGGACTAAATGCTCAATTAGAAACTATAATAAGTTCAGGTGGTGTATCAGGAACGGCATTAGCAAAAAAGTTCTCTATTTCTAAAAGTTCCACAAATTATGATGATGTTTTACAAGACAAATCAATAAATTCTGTTGTAATAACCACAAGGCACAACTTGCATGCACCAATGGTTATTAAAGGATTAAAAGCAGGTAAAAATGTTTTTGTTGAAAAGCCTTTGGCATTAAATAACGAAGAACTTGAAAACATAGTAGATGCATACAAATCATCTAATAATACACTAACAGTTGGTTTTAACAGGCGTTTTTCTCCATTTGCAACTAAGATGAAAGTTGTATTAGGTCAATCTGAAACCCCTATAAATGTCATAGCAACTATGAATGCTGGTATGATACCTTCAAATGTATGGGTACACGATTTAGCCGTTGGTGGCGGTCGTATTATAGGCGAAGCTTGTCATTTTATAGATCTAATAACGTATTTAACAGGAAGTAAAGTTATGTCTGTTTGTATGAATGCAATGGGTACAGATCCAGAAGCGTCTACAGATAACGCAACCTTATTACTTAAATATGAAAATGGTTCAACAGGTGTAATTAACTATTTTGCAAATGGTAGCAAATCTTACGCTAAAGAACGTGTAGAGGTTTATTCTCAAGAAAGAACACTTGTTTTAGATAATTGGAGAGTTTTAAAAGGGTATGGATTTAAAGGCTTTAAGAAAATGAAATCTAAAATGGATAAAGGCCATAAAGCTCAATTCTCATTATTAACAGACCAAATTAATAATGGAGGCAAAGCTATAATCCCGTTTGAAGAATTAATAAATACCACCAAAGCATCTTTTGCAGCAATTGAAAGTTTAAAAAATAACAGTTGGATAAATGTGGAGTAAAATCAAAAAAGGTCGTTTAGCCTTAGATTTTATTCAAAATATGGGTTGGCGTTATATAGCGTTTAGGATTAAGTATTTAATTGAAATAAAATCAGGACGATTAAAAGCTAAATTTCCTACACAGCCTACTTTTAAGACATTTATATTATTAACAGAATGGCGTAATAATACGCCTCAATTTTTCTTTCAAGGAAAAAATATTAAGGGGTTAACACCCGAGCCTACTCAAATTCTAAAAGATAATTTTGAAAAAATTAAATCTGGAAAGGTTCAATTTTTTAGCCACACGTGGTTAGATCTAGGCGCAGATTTTAATTGGATAACAAATCCAGAAACTAATTTTAAATATGATATAGCTAAGCATTGGTCCGAGATTGAAAGCTTATCTAAAGAATCTGGAGATATAAAATATGTTTGGGAAAAAGCGAGATTTAGTTATGTATACCATGTTATTCGATATGATTTTCATTACCAAGATGACCAAGCTGAGTTTGTGCTTTCAGAAATTGAAGACTTCATTACTAAAAATCCATTAAACCAAGGCCCAAACTATGTTTGTAGCCAAGAGATTAGTTTAAGAGTTTTAAATTGGACGTTTGCACTGTACTATTACAAAGATTCTGAAGCCTTAACAGAAGAGCGTTTTAAAACAATACTCAACAGTATATACTGGCAATTACATCATGTATATAACAATATAAACTTCTCAAGGATAGCGGTTCGTAATAATCATGCGATTACAGAAACATTAATGCTTTACCTCTCTAATTTAATGTTTCCTTTTATGGAAGACACAAAATTATGGAGTGAAAAAGGAAAATCTTGGTTTGAAGAAGAAGTAGATTATCAAATTTATGATGATGGTACATTCTTACAATTTTCAATGAACTACCATCGTGTTGTGGTACAATTATTAACTTGGGGAATACGTCTTTCAGAATTACATAACAATACATTTAAGCCTGTTGTATATGAGAAAGCTCAAAAGTCATTAAATTTTTTAGAAGCGTGTATGGATCCAGTTTCGGGACAACTGCCTAACTACGGATCTAATGATGGAGCTTTATTTTTCCCTTTAACAAATGATGATTATAGAGTTTATAAATCTCAATTAGATGATCTTAGAGCTGTATTGCAACACACAACAGCTTACAACACATTAAGTAGATTCTGGTACGGTGTAACAGATATTAAACCTGTAGCTTCACAATGGAACGAGCTAGAGAGTTTTAAGGAAAGTGGTTATTATATTATTCAAGAAGATACTACAAAAACCTTTATAAGGTGTGGTAGTTATAAAGACAGACCATTTCAGTCTGATAATCTTCATATAGATATTTGGCATAATGGTATTAATTATTTGTGGGATTCAGGAAGCTATAAATATAATACAGATACGCAAACTCTAAATTATTATGTAGGGATACAATCTCACAATACAGTGTCTATTTCAGAAGAAAACCAGATGCTTAAACAAGGTCGATTTATTTGGAACTTTTGGGTAAATAGAGCAGAAGCAACAGTGTCAAAAGATCAAAATTCAAAACAGTTTAAAGGTAGTATTAATGCGTTTAGGCAGTTAGGTGGTATAAAGCATACGCGTACTGTTGAAAAGTTAAATGATAAGCTTATTTGGAATGTGTTAGACAGCTTTGATGATAATGCCAAGGGAAGACAAAAACAAGCGTTTTGGCAAATAAACCCCGAAGTATATGATAAAGTTGAAGTGTCTGCAAAAGATGCGAATAATAATAAGCTAAACGCTATTGTAGATGATGTTTTTGTCTCAAATTATTATGGTCAGAAAATAGCATCTAAAAGAATTACCTTTACAACATCTACACAAGAGATAACTACAGTTATAAATCTTAGAAATTAAAAGTTTGAAAATACTTCTATTACATCAATATTTCTTAGAAAAAAACGAAGGCGGCGGCTCACGTTTTAATGAAATGACAAAGGTTTGGAGTGATCAGAATCATAAAATAACGGTACTGTCTGGTATGGTTAATTATAATACAGGACTTAAGCCGGAACGTTATAAGGGTAAGTATTTTTATGAAGATAAAAATTTTTACAATAATGTAGATGTTATTAGAAGTCATGTATCTGAAGCCTATAACGTTAATTTCTTAGGGAGACTTTGGGGATACTTTTCTTTTGTTTTCTCTGCAACCTATGCTGGCTTGTTTAAAGTAAAAGGTAAACACGATGTGATTTTAGTAACCTCACCACCATTATTTGTTGGGATAACAGCGTTTATCTTATCAAGGTTTAAACGTATTCCGTTTGTGTTTGAAGTAAGAGATTTATGGCCAGAATCAGCTATTGATACAGGTGTGCTACAAAACAAGTTAATTATTAAGCTTGCGTATTGGTTTGAAAATTTTATTTATAAGAAAGCGAGTTTAATTAACGTATTAACACCTGCGTTTCGTGATAAGTTAATAGAAAAAGGCGTACCGAAGGAGAAAATTTGTTTTATACCAAATGCAGCAGATTTTTCTTTAGCAGAAGCAGTCCAAAATAAGTTTGATGCTCAGAAATTTAAAGAAGATCTTGGGTTTAAAGATAAATTTGTAATTACATATGTCGGTGCACACGGTGTTGCAAATCATTTAATTCAATTGGTTGAGGCAGCTGATAAACTTAGCGATACTCAAGTTGTTTTTCAACTCATAGGATCTGGTATGCAGAAAAAAATGCTTCAAGAAGAGGTAAAGAAAAAGAACTTAGATAATGTGATTTTTAGAGATCCTGTTCCAAAATCTGAAGTGTTTAAGTTCATATTAGCTTCAGACATGGGTGCCTCAGTTCTTAAAAATGTAGATACATTTAAAACGATATATTCCAATAAGACGTTTGATTATATGTCTTGTAAAAAACCTATACTATTAGCTATAGATGGTGTTTCAAGAACATTAGTAGAAAGTGCAAATTGTGGTGTTTATGTAGAACCTGAGAATATAGAGTCTATAGTAAATGCTATAAAGAGAATTCTAAATGAAAATGAATTAGAACTAATGGGGCTAAACGGGTATAATTATGCATTACAGCATTTTGATAGAAAACGTTTAGCTGAAAACTATATTGGTTACTTAAATTCTATATCTAAAAAATAGATAATTGTGAAATTTAAAAGTATTAACATATACGGAGCTAGTGGTCATGCAAAGGTGGTTATAGATATAATTACTTCTAACGATAATACTAATGTTGGGCATGTATTTGATGATAATGATAAACTTAAGAGTATTTCCAATTATACGATACAATCACCATCTAATTCTGAGTTAATGATTAAAAACCCTATTGTAATAGCAATAGGTAATAACAAAATCAGAAAAGAAATAGTAGAAAATAAACAAGTGCAAGTTGCAGAGGCAATTAGTCATATCTCGGCCATTATATCTAAGTTAACGTCTATAGGTAAGGGAACTGTAATAATGCCCAATGCTGTTATTAATGCAGATGCTATTATCGGAACGCATTGCATTATAAATACTGCAGCTGTAGTAGAACATGATGTAGTAATTGAAAATTATACTCATATTTCGCCAAATGCAACGGTTACTGGCGGTGTGAAAATAGGAGAAGGTACACACGTGGGAGCTGGTGCAGTAATACTACCAAATTTAACTATTGGCAAATGGGTTACTATTGGCGCAGGAGCTGTAGTAACCAAAAATGTCCCAGATTATAGCACTGTGATAGGAAATCCAGCAAAACCATTAATAAAACAAAACCCCTAACAACTGTTAGAGGTTTTGTTAATTAAAAGAGGTGAGTCTTTAAACCACACGAACATCTATAGCATTTAACCCTTTTTTGCCGTCTTTAAGATCAAAAGCCACGTGATCGCCTTCACTAATACGGTCTATTAAACCTGAAACGTGAACAAAATACTCTTCGCTAGTTTCAGAATCTGTAATAAATCCAAAACCTTTGGTATCGTTAAAAAATTTTACTGTGCCGTTTTTCATTTTAAAAATAATAATAGTTAACACATAAATTTAAAATAAATCTTAAAGAAAAGTCTTACAAGTAAGTTAAATAAATATAATGAAAGTGGTGCGTGTTAGAGATTTACACATTAACATGTGTTATAACTAAGCGTTAAATCCTTACTAAAGTGAAACTCATATTTGGGGCGTGCTGTTTATTCATTTAAATTAGATGTTAAACAATAATTAACGAACTAAAATTTTTAAACATGCCATATATAACAAACAAACGCGAAAAAGAAACAGTAGATATATTTTATGAAGATTACGGCGAAGGACAACCTGTAATATTAATCCACGGTTGGCCTCTAAGTAGCAAAGCTTGGGAACAACAACGTTGGAAGATTATTGAAGAAGGTTTCCGTTGTATATCTTATGACCGTCGTGGTTTCGGAAGATCGTCTGCGCCTTGGGACAGTTATGATTACTCTACACTAGCATCAGACTTAGCTGAGTTAATTAATCAATTAGATTTAAAAGATGCAGTACTTGTAGGTTTTTCTATGGGTGGCGGAGAGGTTGTAAGATACCTTACAGACTTTGGTTCAGATAAAATTTCGAAAGCAGCATTAATAAGTTCTATCATTCCGTTGGTAAAGCAAAAAGACGACAATCCAGATGGTGTTCCAGAAGAAGATATTCAAGGAATTTTAGACGCTCTGCAAAGCAACCGTGTAGCATTCTTGAACGATTTTCATAAAAACTTCTACAACTATGAAGATAATAAAGACACTGTGAAACTTCAAAACTTAGGCTATGATTTCAACATAGCAAGCAGTGCGTCTCCTAGAGCAACCATACAAGCAGCAATTGCTTGGGCAGACACAGATTTTAGATCAGAACTTAAAAATGTAACTGTACCTACGTTAATTGTTCACGGTGATGCAGATAATATAGTTCCTATTGAAACTGCTGGTAATCAAGCTGCAAAAGGTATTAAGGATAATACGTTTAAAGTTATAAAAGATGGTCCTCATGGGTTAAATCTTACACATGCTAATGAGTTAAATACATATCTTATTAATTTTTTAAAGTCATAAGGTAAATGCTTAACAAACTAAAAGTCAGACATAAGTCTGGCTTTTTTTATGTCTTTATTTAAAATAATTTAATAGCCAAAAGGACCTAAAACGAATAAAATGCTGTAATTTCGCGCCCTTATTTACGGCTAGAATTAAGATAACGCATCATGAAAAAAATCATCAATTTATTCGATTTTTCACAGAAGGTAAATTATAAGACAGAAATTCTTTCAGGCTTAACGGTTGCAATGGCACTAGTTCCAGAAGCAATAGCGTTTGCCCTTATTGCAGGACTGTCTCCTCTAACCGGTCTATACGCTGCTTTTGTTCTTGGGTTAATAACCTCAATTTTTGGAGGAAGACCTGGAATGATATCTGGTGCAACAGGTGCAGTAGCAGTGGTTATTGTATCCTTGGTGCAATCTCATGGTGTTGAGTATGTTTTTGCTACAGTAGTTTTGGCAGGTCTTATACAAGTACTTGCAGGCGTTTTTAAATTAGGTAAACTAATGCGATTAGTACCGCATCCTGTAATTTTTGGATTTGTAAATGGTTTAGCCATAATCATATTTATGTCTCAGCTTACGCAGTTTAAAGATGCTGGTGGAGATTGGCTTACAGGAACATCTTTATATGTGTTACTTGGATTGGTACTACTTACAATGCTAATTATTTGGGGGCTTCCAAAGCTAAGTAAAGCTATTCCTGCTGCACTTGTAGCTATTTTGGTAGTCTTTGGTTTAGTGGTGGTGTTTGGTTTAGATACGCGCACTATTGGTGATATTGCATCAATTGAAGGTGGTTTTCCGCCGTTTCACTTACCTGCAGTTCCCTTCAATATAGAAACTTTAGCTATTATATTTCCATATGCTGCTGTAGTTGCTGGTGTTGGACTTATTGAAAGTCTATTAACACTAAATATCGTTGATGAAATTACAGAAACTCGTGGTAGTGGTAATAAAGAAGCCGTAGCGCAAGGTGCTGCAAATATATTATCTGGTGTATTCTCAGGTATGGGTGGTTGTGCTATGATTGGACAAAGTTTAATTAACATTTCTAATGGTGCAAGGGCAAGATTGTCTGGAATTGTAGCGTCTGTGATGCTGCTTATATTTATTATGTTTGGCGCTGGTCTTATAGAGCGTTTGCCAATGGCAGCACTTACAGGACTTATGATTATGGTATCTATAGGAACTTTTGAATGGGCCAGTTTAAGAACATTTAGACGTATGCCAAAATCAGATATTTTCGTGATGGTATTAGTAACCTTAGTTACTGTGTTTTTACACAACCTAGCACTTGCTGTTGTTATTGGTGTTATTATTTCTGCACTAGTGTTTGCTTGGGATAATGCAAAGCGTATTAGAGCTAGAAAGCACATTGCTAATGATGGTACAAAACATTATGAAATCTATGGACCTCTGTTCTTCGGAAGCGTTCAAGCCTTTAATGATAAGTTTGACATTCTTAATGATCCTGAGCAAATTGTAATAGATTTTGCAGAGAGTAGAGTTGTAGATATGTCGGCTATTGAAGCTTTAAATAAAATTACAGAGCGTTATCAAAAGGTAGGGAAAAAGGTACATCTTAAGCATCTTAGCGAAGATTGTAGAACACTTCTTGCAAACGCAGAAGATCTTATTGAAGTGAATGTGTTAGAAGATCCTACGTATAAAGTCCTTACAGATAAGGTCTAAGTTTACTATTGGCTTACATATGCTTTTAAGCGCTCATTTATAAAATACTGCCAGCCTCCAATACAACTTTCACGTTTAAATTCTAGAATGTCTTGAGGAAAGTCTTCTAGTGTTTTTGCAGTTACTGTAAGCTTGCAACCTGTTATGGTGGGCGTAATATTAAAGGTTACGGTTGAGTCGCCTTGGTGTTCTTTGTAGTTCCATTGGTAAACTATGGTGTTTGGCTTATCCACTAAGACAATTGTCCATTGGTGTGTAAAACGCCTATTCTCATGTTCAATTAAAAAAGTGGTACTAAACTCTTCTTCAGCTTTAAAATCTTGTATCTGTTCAAAAAACCAAGATCTCATAAGTTTTGGGGTAGTAATAATTTCCCATAGCTTTTCCGTAGGGATATTAAATTCCTGTGTGGTGATAATTGGTGGGTCTTGAGTTGTCATAGTGAAGGTTTACATATGGTTACCAAAAAAGATAGCGTTCATCAATAGTTTGTTTGTTCCGTACCAAAATGCTCTAAAATTGGTGTTGTCTGTAAAAAGTATGACGTGACCACTACCTAATCTATTGTGTTTAAATGGGACAGTTTCTGCTAAAGCATCTAAATTTTTATCATTAATATAACCGCTTAATAAAGGCGATTTGGTGTATTGTAACGGATTGTTGTAGCTGTCTTTATCGGCTTCAATAAAAATAGTGCTGTTTCTAAATAATGGAATTGTAGTGTTCTTGTACCCAAAATTTATAGGATGACTTCTGTCTTGTTTAGCTTCAAAGATAGCACCGCCAATTCCTTTTGCTCCAAAGTAATTGTTACGGTCTTCAAATGAAATATTGCTTGCAGTATCTTCTACTCGTTTAAACTTAAGAGACATAAATTTTTCAGAATTAAAGAAGCGAGCCGCATTTTTAAATCCTATTAACGTACCACCATCCTTAACCCAATCTTTAAGGTGTTGTGCATCTTTAGGAGTTAATGCTCGACCCCAAGAATTTGGTAAAATAATATCGGTATAGTTACTTAAATCATAGCGGTTAAAATTTTTCACATCTAATTTTGTGATGTTCATAGCGTAGCGCGTATCAAACAAATGCCAAATCTCGCCAGCATCATAAGGAGTAATGCCTTCACCTACAAGTAAGGCAACCTTAGTTTTAGAAATCGGCTTAAATTGTCTACTGCCTAAATCTATTCCTTCAGTTAATCCTGTAGGTACACCTGTTATGGTAAGGTGACTTTTCTTAGAAACATCTGAAAGGAATGTGAAGAGTGCTGTTGAATTTAATTCTTGATTTTGAACTGGAATAAAAATGGAACCATAATCATAGTCTTTGCCATTTAGACTAAATGGTTTCATAGCAACTTTTGCCCTTAGGTCCTTATCTAATAGTTGCTGAAGCGCTTTTGGTGCATAGTAATGATGCCACTGCATAAGATAGCCATAGTTACTTTTTGTAACTACACCTTTTGGCATTTCTAAACTATCTATTTTACGCCCCAAACGAGAGGTTGAAGCTTCTTCAATAAAATCTAAATTAAAAGCTAACGGAAATGTCCAAGCAGAAATATCATAAAACAAGCTGTCTTGAAATGTTGTACGCGTTTCAAACATAGCTTCAAGCAAGAGTTGTTGTCGCTGATTTTTAGGGACTACATAACTATGTGCTTTTTTAAAGGTTTTGCCATCCTCAGAAAAGTTTTCTTTAAGTTCATAAACATCAATGTTATGACGTTTTAATATTTCAGCCAAATGATAGGCAGATGCAGCATCTTTTTCATTCCCGAAAACATAAGAACCCTTAGTAGATTTTGATCTAGCAGTTTTGTAAAAATCACGTTGGTAATCTAAAAGTTCAGTTCTCATGCCAACAGCAGCATCTAAAGTAGATAAGGCTGCAGTAAATTGGTTTCTTATTGTAAAAGGAAACGTTAGGACACCATTATCTGTCTCTTGTGCATGCCCTCTAGAACTTGCTTGTTCAAACAATATACCTATACTACCATTTATGTCTGGAAATGTAGAGCCTTTTCCATAATAAAAGTCATCATAATCCTCTTCGGTATAATATAAAGAACCAATATTATCTAATGCTTTAGCATGATAATTACCAATATTCTTAGTGAGCTCTTGGTTTAATGCTGGCGTGAGTGGATGTGTCCTGCTAGGGATACCTGGTTGAAAGAAAAATGATGAATTACTTCCCATCTCGTGATGGTCTGTAAGTATATTAGGATGCCATTTATGAAATGTAGCAATGCGTGCTCTAGATTCTGGAAGTTGTACGGGTAACCAATCTCTATTCATATCAAACCAATAGTGATTGGTACGTCCGCCAGGCCAAACTTCATCATATTCTCTATCTTGAGGGTCTGTATTTATATGTTTGCTTTTATTGGTATTTGCCCAATACGCAAAACGCTGTAAACCGTCTGGATTTAAACTAGGATCAAAAAGTATAACAGTATGTTTAAGAAGCTCATTAATCTTAGGGCCTTGTGCTGCAGCTAAATAGTAGGCGGCAACTAAAGCTGCATTACTACCACTTGGCTCATTACCATGAATTGAAAATCCTTGATACACCACTACAGGCAATTCATTAGTGTTTAGGCGCTCCGAAGCTATTTCAGTTAATGCTAAATGGTCTTGTCTTATAGTTTCTAAACGATTATGATTTTCTGGTGAAGTAATGGTTAATAAAAGAAGTGGTCTGTCTTCATAGGTGAGACCTTGTTGCTCAATATGAATCCTATCTGAAGCTTTTGCCAAGACCTTCATATAAGACACAAGCTTATCATGACTTACATGCCAAGTGCCAGGTACATAGCCTAAAACGTCTTCTGGTGTAGGTATTGCCGTATTGTATGTAACGTCTTCAGGTAAGTAATAATCTAATGAAAGTTGATCCTTTTGGGCTTGTAGAGTAATTGATGTAAATAATACTAATAGTAGGATTGAGCGCATATAATAGGTTTATGAACTTTAAAGATAAAAAAAACCGCCTCTGTAGCAGAAGCGGTTTTTTAATATTTTATAGCCTTTTGCAATTAAGCAATATCATCAAAGCTAACGTCTGTAAAATTCTTTACTGTAGACTCTGAATTTGAAGTGGTTTCAACAACCTCTGTATCTTCTTCGTAATCCTTTTTAAAATCACTTTGGTGACGCTCGCTTATTACTTCTTCACCTTTTTCACGTACAATATAGTCTGTCATATCTTCTAAGTTCTCACGGAACCCATCAAAATCTTCTTTGTACAAGTAAATTTTGTGTTTTTTGTAGTGAAATGAGCCATCGTCATTTGTGAATTTTTTACTCTCTGTAATAGTCAAGTAATAATCGTCTGCTTTTGTAGATCTTACGTCAAAAAAATAAGTGCGTCTTCCTGCTCTTAATACTTTAGAATAAATGTCTTCATGGTCATTCTTTCCGAAATCGCTCATAGTATAGTATGGATTGTTTTATTTGTCTCAAAAATCTTAAAAAAAAGCTAACGTGCAAAAAAAAACTTAGATTTCTTTTTCGCTTAGTTGTTTCTCATAAAGCTCCTTGTAGTAGCCATCTTTGTTAATTAGCTCACTGTGAGAGCCTTGTTGCTGTACTTTGCCGTCTTCTAAGACTATAATTTGGTCTGCATTTTTTGCTGAAGATACTCTGTGGCTTACTATAATTGTAGTCTTATCTTTAGATATATCGTATAAGTTAGATAAAATTGCTTCTTCGGTTTCTGTATCTACCGCAGAAAGGCAGTCATCAAACAATAAAATTTTAGGATCCTGTATAATAGCTCTTGCTATAGAGACACGTTGCTTTTGGCCACCAGAAAGAGTAATACCACGTTCACCCAAAACAGTATCATAGCCATTACTAAAGCCTACAATATTTTTGTGTACACTCGCATTTTTAGCAGCTTGCATTACTTCCTTATCTGTAGCTTCGGCTTTACCAAATTTTATATTCTCTTTAATAGATTCACTAAATAGAAATGCATCTTGTGGTACATACCCTATAGATTTACGTAAACTATTAAGGTTAAGCTGTCTTATATCTGTTCCGTCTATGGTTAAAACACCGCTTGTTACATCATATAGTCTTCCTATAAGTTCAAGTAGAGTAGATTTTCCTGATCCGGTTTTACCAATTATTGCTAGTGTCTCATTTGGACTAACATTAAAGGAAATATTTTTTAATGCTTCAATCCCAGTATCATCATAAACAAAGGATACATTTTTAAACGCAATGGCACCTGTAATTGTTGAAGGTGCTTCATTAAGATTTTTAATTTCAGGTTCTTCAACTAAAAACTCATTAATACGTTTTTGTGAAGCTTCTGCTTGTTGTATCATACTAGTTACCCAACCAATTACAGCCACAGGCCATGTTAGCATATTTACATATAGAAGAAACTGAACTAAGATTCCAAAATTTTCTATAGTACCATTAATAAGCATACGGCCACCAATATAAATCACTAATATGTTACTTACACCAATTAGTAATACCATAAGCGGAAAAAAGAAGGCTTGTACCTTTACGAGGTTTATATTCTTCTCTTTACTGTCATTTGCTAAAGTTGTAAAACCTGTATTGGTTTGCGCCTCTAATCCATAAGACTTAATCACAGAAATACCACTAAAACTTTCTTGTGTAAAAGTGTTTAGTTTGGATAGGTATTGTTGCACCACAGTACTGCGCTTATGAATTGCTTTACTTAATTTGTAAATAGCAAAAGATAAGACAGGTAGTGGTATTATAGTATATAAGGTAAGCGTAGGAGAGAGATAAATCATATAAGGAATAGCCACTAAAAACATCCCGAATGTAGATACGCTATACATATAAGCAGGACCTGCATACATTCTTACTTTAGAGACGTCTTCACTTATTCTATTCATTAAGTCTCCAGTCCTGTTTTTCTTATAAAAGTTTAAGGATAGGTTTTGGTATTGTCTAAAAACTTCATTTTTCAAATCATACTCTATATGCCTAGACACAACAATGATTGTTTGTCTCATAAAAAATGTGAAAAGAGCAGATAATAATGCTACGCCAATAACTAAAAGAATATTGATTAAGAGCGCATCATAATAGGTTGAGTCTGATGAAAAGCCACCATTTATACGCTGTTCAATAACATTAGAAATATTACCGATAAATCTTGGGACTAATACAGCAAAGACTTTAGCTACCAAAGTAATTATAAGGCCTAAAATAAGCTGCCATTTGTACTTGTAAAAATACTTGTTAAGGTGTTGAAGTTCTTTCATGAAAGGATTTGAAACGAATTCAGAATGAGAATATTGTAAATTAACACATCAAATAAAGCTATACATTGAAATATTCATTATTTTTGCGTGCTATTTTTTTAAATACAATAATTTAATATCTATATATGACTCACGATATCATCTCTGCTAGCGACCTAAAAAAAGTCGCACCAGTATTTGGACAACTTTCTTTTGACGATCACGAACAAATCGTGTTCTGTAATGACAAAGATACGGGTTTAAAAGCAATAATCGGGATACATAGTACGGT
Organism: Croceibacter sp.; assembly: GCF_002716225.1. Taxonomy (NCBI): domain Bacteria; kingdom Pseudomonadati; phylum Bacteroidota; class Flavobacteriia; order Flavobacteriales; family Flavobacteriaceae; genus Croceibacter; species Croceibacter sp. Next base: position 71,334 of record NZ_PAZX01000005.1, read on the forward strand.
ACTTGGTCCTGCATTAGGAGGAACTAGAATGTGGAATTACGAAAGCGAATGGGATGCCCTAAACGATGTACTAAGGCTATCTCGTGGTATGACATTTAAGAGTGCTATTACAGGCCTTAATTTAGGTGGAGGTAAAGCGGTTATCATTGGCGATGCTAAAACTCAGAAAACACCAGAACTTATGAAAAGTTTTGGAGAGTACGTTCACTCTTTAAGTGGTAAGTATATTACTGCAGAAGATGTTGGTATGGAAACAGCCGATATGGATTTAGTAAGAGAAGTAACACCTTATGTAACTGGAATTTCAGAAAGTAAAGGTGGAGCTGGTAATCCTTCTCCTATAACTGCATATGGAGTATTCATGGGAATGAAAGCTGCTGCAAAGTATAAATTTGGAGATGATAACCTAGAAGGTAAGCGCGTGCTTGTTCAAGGTATTGGTCATGTTGGAGAATCTTTAGTAGAGCACATTACCAATGAAGGTGCAGAAGTAATTATAAGTGACATTAACCAAGAACGCTTGGAGTATGTAAGAGATACTTATGGTGCTTCAATTTATGGTGGTTCAGATATTTATAGTGAAGACGTAGATATTTACGCACCTTGTGCTTTAGGAGCAACTGTTAATGATGAAACTATTCATAAAATAAAAGCTAAGGTAATTGCAGGTGCAGCAAACAACCAACTTGAAGATGAAAATAAGCACGGTAAGATATTACAAGATCGCGGTATTGTCTATGCTCCAGATTTCTTAATTAATGCTGGTGGTATTATTAACGTGTATGCAGAACTAGAAGGGTACGATAAAAAAGAAATTATTCGTAAGACAGAAAACATTTTTAATACAACATTAGAAATACTTAACTCTGCAGATGTTAATAAGATAACTACCCATACAGCTGCATTGCAAATAGCACAACAAAGAATTGCGACTAGAAAAATGGAAAACGAAGGGTAAAATCTTCTAAAAATACATAATTTTGCAGGGCGAAATTCACTAAGGATTTCGCCCTTTTATTTATTAATGCTCTTTTGAATTATTATGCTTACAAGACGTCACATTCGGGTAAAAGTTATGCAATCCTTATATGCATACGAGCAGTCTGAAAATCAAAATTTAAATGCTGAAGAAAAGTTCCTGAAGAAAAGTATGGAGGATATGTACGACCTCTTCCTTCTTATGTTGAACTTAATGATTGAAACCCGAAACCACGCAGAATCCTATTTAGAAAAAACCTCTAAAATGCACTTGGCGACAGAGGAAGAGAAAACACCAAACAGAAAGTTTATTAATAATGAACTTTTAAAGCGATTAGATGCTAGTGAGTATTTTAACAATCTTATTACAGACAGAAAACTTACCAACTGGTCAAGAGATGATGAGTATAAAACCATTATTTGGGAGTCTCTAAGAAATAGTCAGATTTATCAAAACTATATTGAGTCTGATAAGCAGTCTTTTAAAGAAGATAGAAATTTTGTTGCAGAGTTTTTTAGTGAAATCATAGCGCCTAATGAAAAGCTATACGATTACCTAGAAGATCATAAACTTACTTGGTTAGATGATTTACCAATTGTAAACACAACCATTTATAAGCTTATAGAAAAAGCTAAAAAAGACGATGTAGCCTTTGGTATCCCAAGATTGTTTAGAAATACAGAAGATAGAGATTTTGCAGTGGAGCTTATGCAGAAAACCATTCTTAATGATGGTGAATACACATCAGAAATTTCTAAAAAAACACCAAATTGGGATAAAGAACGTATAGCAGAGTTAGATGCTGTTCTTATGAAAATGGCAATATGCGAGTTTGTTAAATTTCCATCGATACCAGTAAAAGTTACAATAAATGAATATCTGGAAATTGCTAAAGAATATAGTACTCCAAAGAGTAGCATATTTATAAACGGAATTTTAGATAAAATAAGTAAAGAGTTTAAAGCAGATGGAAAATTGAATAAAATGGGACGCGGTTTAATGTAGTCTGATATTTTTAGTATTTTTACATCTTAAACAAACTTAATTTAATCATTAAAAGAATACCTAATTATGAAAAAAGGAATTTTAGTAATGTTTGCAGCAGCAGCAATGGTGTTTACATCTTGTAAAGAAAATGCAGCAGACAAAGTAAACGAAGAGAACGTTGCAGCAGCAGCAGAGCGTGATGCACAAGCAGGAGATTTTCCAGTTATGGAATTTTCTAAAACTGAGCACGACTTTGGTACTATAAACGAAGGTGATGTGGTAGAGCATGAGTTTACATTTACTAACACAGGAAAAGCACCATTAGTAGTAACAAACGCTAAAGGTAGCTGTGGTTGTACTGTACCAACTTGGTCTAAAGAGCCTATTGCTCCAGGTGCAGAAGGTAAAATGTTAGTAAAGTTTAACTCTAACGGAAAGCCTAACCAGCAAGTTAAGACAGTTAACATTACTGCTAACACAGAAGCAGGTAAAGAATTAATTAAAATTAAAGCGTTTGTAACGCCTAAGAAAAAAGCAGCTGGTACTCCAGAAGCTAAATAATTATAAATGGGAGATTTAGGAAGTTTTTTGCCAATATTGGCAATGTTCGCTGTAGTGTATTTCTTTATGATTGCACCACAGATGAAAAGACAAAAGAAAGAAAAGGCATTTGCTAAAGAATTAAAAAAAGGAGACCGTATTGTTACTAAAAGTGGTATGCACGGTAAGATTCTAGATTTTAGTGATAAGCTAGGTGCTGTAGTCATAGAAACCGGTGCAGGTAAAATAACTTTTGACCGCTCTGCAATTTCAATGGAAGCAAGCCAAAAGCTTAATGCGCCGCCAGCAGAGAAAAAATAAATCTCTATTATTCTATTTAGTTAGAATATGAAACATAAAAAAAGAGCCTTCAAATTTTGAAGGCTCTTTTTGTATTTAAGAAGCTTAGGTTTTAATCTTCACCTAAGAAAGGATATCTGTAATCTTTAGGAGCAACAAAAGTTTCCTTAATTAACCTTGGAGATACCCAACGTAATAAGTTAAGCTTACTACCAGCTTTATCATTAGTACCACTTGCTCTAGCACCACCAAATGGTTGTTGCCCAACTACAGCACCAGTACACTTGTCGTTTATATAGAAATTACCTGCGCAGTTTTGTAATGCTTTAGTAGCGTGTGCTGCAGCATGTCTATCTGTAGAGAATATAGATCCTGTTAAAGCGTAGATAGATGTTTCATCAACTAACTTTAAAGTGTCATCAAACTCTTCATCTTCGTATACATAAATGGTAACAACAGGTCCAAATAATTCTGTTTGCATTGTTGTATACTTAGGGTTGTCTGTTACAATTACTGTAGGTTCAACAAACCAACCTTTACTCTTGTCGTAGTTTCCGCCAACAATTATCTCTGCATCTTTATCTTCTTTAGCTTTATCTATATAACTAGCTAGTTTATCAAAAGAGCCTTCGTGTATAACCGCAGTTACAAAGTTCCCCATATCTTCCGGAGATCCCATTTTAAATGATTTTACATCTTCAACAAGATATTTTTTTACATCTGCCCATAAACTCTTAGGGATATAACATCTTGAACAAGCACTACATTTCTGACCCTGAAATTCGAATGCACCTCTTGCAATTGCTGTTGCAAGTTGTTTAGCATCTGCAGATTTGTGAGCCATGATGAAATCTTTTCCACCAGTTTCTCCCACAATTCTTGGGTAAGTTTTATAAGTATGTATATTGTTTCCAATTGTTTTCCATAAATCTTGAAAAACATTAGTACTTCCTGTAAAGTGTAGGCCTGTAAAATCTGGGTGACTTATTGCAACATCAGAAATCATAACAGGATCTCCCATTACCATATTAATAACACCATCTGGTACGCCAGCCTCCTTAAATACTTCCATCACAACTTGTGCAGAGTATACTTGGCTATCACTTGGTTTCCAAAGAGCTACATTACCCATTAATGCTGCACTTGCAGGAAGGTTTCCGGCAATAGCAGTAAAGTTAAATGGTGTAATTGCATATACAAAACCTTCTAATGGTCTGTACTCAACACGATTCCAAGCCTCAGATGTAGATTCTGGTTGATCGTCAAAAATCTGTGTCATATATTCTACGTTAAATCGTAGAAAGTCAATCAACTCACAAGCTGAATCTATTTCTGCTTGAAATATTGTTTTAGACTGCGCAAGCATTGTAGCGGCATTTATTTTTGCTCTATATGGTCCTGCAATAAGCTCGGCTGCTCTTAAAAATACAGCTGCACGTTGTTCCCAAGGAAGATCTGCCCATTCTTGACGAGCTTTTAAAGAACCTTCAATAGCTTCTTCAACGTTTTCCCTTGTTGCTTTGTGATAGGTACCTAATGTATGTTTATGGTCGTGAGGCGGATGCATAGTAGCAGTATCTCCAGTTTTAACCTCTTTTCCGTTTATATAACAAGGTACTTCAATAGTACTGTTGTATAACTCTTTGTAGGTGTTTAAAACCTCTTCACGCTCTGGCGATCCAGGAGCATAACTCTTAATTGGTTCATTTACCGCTGGCGGCACATGAAAAAATCCTTTTCCCATAATAATATATCTATTTTATTGGTTATTCTTTATCTCTTACAAATGTAAGGATTTGAACTTGTTTACTATAGAAACACTAGTGTTTAACAAGAATTTACAGGTCTAAAAGTTGAGAGCAGGAAATCATTTATTAATTTTACATAAAAATACGACTATGGGATTCTTCGATAAATTTAAAAGCTCAAGAGATATTGCAAAAGAAGAGATTAAGGAAGTACCTTGGAAACTACTTTCTGATGTTTCTCAATTGGATGAAATACTAGAGGAATCTAAATCGAAACCTGTAGGCATTTTTAAGCATTCTACACGTTGTGGTATTAGTAAAATGGTTCTTAAAGGATTTGAGCGTGAGTATGATTTAGATGATGAGAAAGCAAGCATCTATATGTTAGACTTGTTAAACTACAGATCTATCTCTAATGAAATTGCTGCTAAATTTCGGGTGTTTCACGAGTCACCACAATTTATTGTACTTGAAAACGGACAAACTAAGAGTCACGCTTCACACCAAAGTATTTCTGTAGATCAACTAAAATAAATTTAACAATCTTTGTCTAACAGCTCAACTGAAACATCTTCAGTCTCTATTTTAGAAAGAAGTTGTAATTGGTTGTTTTTAAATAAAGAATCTATAGTAGTAATAGAGTAGTCTTTAGTTTTTGGTTTGTAATTTTTGTAGTCTACAAATCTAAGACCATTAACAGTCCTTGCATTATATGCTTCTCTAAATCTAATACCACCACCATTAACCTCATAGGTATACGCTAAATAGTCTATAGTAAAACGTTTTTTATTTATCCAATACATATAAACGTCTTGGTAGTCTGTACCTCCACCATCTTGATTAAACCAAACTTTAATTTTGTAATACTCTGTATCTTTTAAACTAGTTTCTTCTACCAACTTTTTATTAACTGAAGCATCATTTAAGCCATATGGTAAGTGTGCGAAGTAATGAACTGAGTTAATACCGTCACTAATTTTTGCTATAAGAGTATCGTGAACTTTATCTGGTTTACCATCTTTTAAACGCATTAAACCATCATTATCTAGCATGTCATGTGTGATTTGCCCTGTAGAGTCTGTAGCAAAACGCTCTAGCATGAATTTGTTGCATTGTCTTGTGCTTTTATACACTTTGTCCCTAAAGTTAAATGTAATCTGTGCACTCTTATAAAGCTCACCTCCAGAAACTTTTATTGTTTTATCTATTATTTCTTGAGCGGTATAAATTGGTTCGTTATTACATGAAGTTATAATAAGAGCTAATACACAAAGGAGTAGAGAAGTGCGCATGATATGGTATAGAGTTTTTACAAAGAACGTAAATGCGACTAAAACCAATTGTTAAGCCTAGTATAAATCTCTAAAGATTTTTGCTTCTTCTTTCTTTGTATCGTTCTCTAAACGTTCTGTTTTTAGTTTGGCTTAGTTTGTTTTTATTCTTTCTGTTATTGGCTAATATGATTAGGAATAAAAATGCAAGACAAACAAATACTAAGATGAGTTGAGTAAGTGGCGATAAGTTTTCAAAAAAATCTAACATAGATTAAAAGTACAACCTAAGAACTATAAATTAAAATGATGTTGTTTAAATTATCTATTTCTTGTGTCACTTTCAATAATACCGTCACGAAGTCTTATAACACGATGCGCATGTTCTGCAATATCTTCTTCGTGAGTTACTAAGATTACTGTGTTTCCAGCTTTATGTATATCATCAAAGAGTGCCATGATTTCTACAGAAGTTTTAGAATCTAAGTTTCCTGTAGGCTCATCTGCAAGTATAATAGAGGGTTTGTTAACTAACGCTCTACCAACAGCAACACGTTGGCGTTGCCCTCCAGAAAGTTGGTTAGGCTTATGGTCCATACGGTCTGCTAAACCTACATCTGTAAGAACCTCACTAGCGCGTTCATTTCGTTCAGATTTTGTGGCGCCTGCATAAACCATTGGCAATGCCACATTGTCTAAAGCAGTGGTTCTTGGTAAGAGATTAAAGGTTTGAAATACAAAGCCAATTTCTTTATTTCTTATATCTGCAAGCTCATCATCTGTCATTTGGCTTACATCTTTTCCGTTAAGTGTATAAGAACCATCTGTAGGAGTGTCTAAACAGCCTAAAAGATTCATAAGTGTAGATTTTCCAGAACCAGATGGTCCCATGAACGCTACATATTCACCTTTCGTTATGTCTAGGTCTATGCCTTTTAAAACGTGAACAGTTTCTTGACCTAATTGAAAATCTCTAATAATATTCCTAATCTCTATGACGTTGGACATGCTTTAGTTTTTTTAATAGGACGCTAGCCTATAAAATTTGTTACAATAGGATGTAAGTAAATTTACAGCTTTCAATAATCATACTGTATATTTGTACTTCTGCATAATGCAAAACTATTTTAGCTACTATGGATTCTTCAATACTTTATCCACTTAAATTTAAACCACTTTATAAATATAGAATTTGGGGTGGTGAAAAATTAAGAACTACATTAAATAAAAATTTTGAGGAATCTAATATTGGCGAATCCTGGGAGATTTCTGATGTTAAGAATAATCAAACTTTAGTAAAAGATGGAAGCCTAAAAGGAATGAGCCTTCAAGAACTTGCTGAAACCTTTACTACAGAGTTTATGGGAACTCATGTATATAAAACTTTTGGAACGAACTTTCCTTTACTTTTAAAATATATAGACGCAAAAAAACCATTGTCTATACAGGTGCACCCTAATAATGAGCTTGCTGAAAACCGTCATGATTCTTCTGGGAAAAATGAGATGTGGTACATTATGGATGCCGAGGATGATGCTGAAATAATAGTGGGTTTTAGTAAAGTAGTAACAAAAGAAGAGTATCAAGACGCTCTAAAATCATCTAGCATAACTAAAATCTTAAATAAAGAATCTGTCACTAGAGGCGATGTATTTAATATTCCTACTGGTCGAGTTCACGCAATTGGCGCAGGTGTATTGTTAGCTGAAATTCAACAGACATCTGATGTTACCTATAGAATTTATGACTACGATAGAGTAGATGCTAAAACTGGAGAGCTAAGAGAATTACATACCGAGCAAGCTTTGGATGCTATTGATTTTGATGTAAAAGACTCTTATAAAACGAGCTATTCAATTAAAGAAAATGCATCTTCTAAATTAATACATACGCCATACTTTAAAACCAACATCTTAGCAATGAATGGAAATCTAAAGAGAGATTTCTCTAATTTAGACTCCTTTGTAATACTTATGAGTGTTGAAGGTTCTTTTATAGTTACTTACAAAGAATATAACTATTCTATAAAATTTGGTGAGACCTTATTAATTCCTGCTTGCATTACAGATATAGAGATAGACGGAAAAGGAAAGCTATTAGAGGTTAACCTTTAAGAAGCATTTACTAAGGCTTCAATTTTTGTAATCATTTCTTTAGCATTTGTTGCGTTAGGATCTAGAGACAATGCTTTTTTATAATTTTTTAATGCCATTTGATAATTTCCTTCTTCTAAATATGCTTCACCTAAACTATCAAAAGGATTAGATGACTCAGGAAACTCTTCAGTATTAAGGGTGAATATTTTAATGGCACCTTGAGTATCTCCACTTCTAAGCACTCTATATCCTAAACTATTTAATGAATTTTCATCTGAAAAGTCATAAACTTCAGGTTTGTTTTTTTTTAATTCTTTATAATAAGTCACACCATCGTTTACATTAGTATTAATGCTATCTTCTATAGCATAAGTGATAGATTTTTTTCCAAAAGGCTTAAGATCATCTACCAAACCTAAAACAACATTATCTAACACATTAGATGCCTTTGCGCCACTAGTATTGGTTGTAACTACAACACCCATATTATATTTAGGATATACATAAACAAAAGTGTTAAAGCCAAAAGCACCACCATGATGTTCATAATAAATACCGTGGATAGGATGATTTTCTACAGGCCAGAAATAGGCCATATACTCAGCGTCACTAAAGGTGTAAACTTTTTCGTGACTTTTTTGAGCTAATACGTTTGTACTATCTAATTGAAACTCGATATAATTTAAAATATCTGGCACAGTAGATTTAACGCCACCTTCTGCACCCCAAAGATTTTTACCTAATGGTAAAAATGGCATTTTTGTACGTTTATCATTATAACCTTGAGCTAAATTTAAAGAGTCTAGCTTAGTTAACTTAAGCTTACTGTTATTCATATTAAGATTATCAAATAAAACATCTTTCAACAAATTATCATAAGACTTATGATTTACTTGCTCTAAAATATGACCTGTAAGATTAGCGCCAAGATTAGAGTAACTGTAAATATGACCAGGCAACGTATCTAATTTTATCTCGTGTAGATAATTGAAGAAATCGTCTTGGGAATACCCCATTTCAATAGCATTAAACTTAAAAGCAGTACTATCATTAATTGTCTGCATAATTTCAGCAATGCCTTTATTGTTGCTAGGTAATCTTGAGGTATGAGATAATAAATCTCTTATCCTAATAGGAGTACCGTTGTACTCTAGGTTTGGATAATCTTCATCTAAAAACGTTCTTATATAATCATCTAAAGAAAGTTTACCCTCTAAAACTGCTTGAGCTACTAAAGCACCAGTCATTGTTTTAGTAACAGAAGCTATCTCATAAAGTGTTGAGTCGTTTGGAGTATTGCCAGTATTTGGATCTAGCTCACCATAATGAGAAGTATATTTATTACCATCTTTAAAAATGCCTATTGATATAGCAGTAACAGATTCACCCTTCAGAAATCGAGAAGCATTAGTATTCATAGATTTTTGAACAGCAGTAGCATTTTCATTCTTAGAAGTAGTTTTAGGCTTGTTTTTACAGCTAAATATAAAAAGTGTCATTAATGCTAAAAGGAAAGATGAAGATTTCATAGGTTGGATTTTGGTTGTAATTAATAGACGTGCCCAATTTAAATATGTTACACATATCTTTAAATGAGGTATTTAACTATTACTAAAAAAACACTTACTTTAGCAATTGTAAAACTTAGTAAATTTTGAATACACTCTCTATAGTTGTACCAGCTTACAACGAATCTGCCACCATAGATATAATTTTAAACGTTCTTGTTAATGTATCTCTTCCGGAAGGCTTAGATAGAGAAATTGTAATTGTGAATGATTTTTCTACAGATGATACTTCTATTAAGATACAAGAATTTATAGAGAACAATCCGCAGACAAAATTTCAATTCTTCAGCCAACCTAAAAATATGGGGAAAGGTGCAGCGCTTCATAAAGGAATTGAAATGGCTAATGGTGATTTTATCATTATACAAGATGCAGATTTAGAGTACGATCCAGAAGAGTATAATAAATTACTTAAGCCTATATTAAATGGTAATGCAGATGTTGTATACGGTTCTAGATTTATGGGTGGTAATCCGCATAGAATCTTATTCTTTTGGCATACAATAGGTAATAAATTTCTCACATTTTTAAGCAATATGTTTACCAATCTTAACTTAACAGATATGGAAACTTGCTATAAACTCTTTAGAGCAGATATGCTCAAATCTTTAACACTGAAAGAAAGACGATTTGGATTTGAGCCTGAGGTTACCGCTAAAATCTCTAGAATTCCTAAGGTTAGGATTTATGAGGTTGGAATTTCCTATTACGGAAGAACTTATGAAGAAGGTAAAAAGATAAATTGGAAGGATGGTATAAGAGCATTGTGGTGCATTTTGAAGTATAATATTTGGGCTAGGTAGTTACACCCTTATTACAAAATGCTCCTTAGCTTGCTCTTTTCTTAAAAATACAAATCCCCACTTAAACGTATCTATAGTAACTGTAACGCTTTCATGATTTTTAATAAGCTCCCAAGCCTTTGTCATATCTTTATTAAGATAAATATCATCAAAAATAAATACAGTGTCGTTGTGGCTTAGCTGTAAAAGTGCTTCAAAATAACGTAGTGTAGCATTTTTGGTATGGTTGCCGTCAATAAAAACTAAATCAAATGTGGATTGTAGGTTTGGTAACACTGAATCAAAGTCCCCATTTATTATCTCGATGTTCTCAAAGTTAAAGCTGTTAAAATTGTCTTTTGCTAGTTTGGCAGTTTCTGGGCAACCTTCAATAGTTAATACAGATGTATTTTCATTTCCTGCTGCAATAGCAACAGAACCTAAGCCAACTGATGTGCCTAACTCCAACGCTTTTAAAATATTAAGATACCTAACTATCCTGTTTAAAAGTTTGGCGCGTTTTAATTTTGTACCTGCAAACTTTCCTATTTTAGAAACCTTACGCTCTGAAGATTTAAATATGCGAGATCCTGAACCTAAATCTGAAACGCTTATAGTTGCCTTATTCTTTCGAATACGCTTTTTGTAAGACTTTATAATTTCATAAGCTGTATGCTGTTGGCGTTTATAAAAGCATTGTGTTACTAATTGATACACAAATGGTGAATGAACGCCGTGCTGATTTCTAGATGTTCTTAGAAACTTTAAGTAAGATTTAGATTGGTGTATCATAAAAACGCTAGTCTATTCCCAATAAATTTAAAACTTTAAGTCCAAAGATAAAGGCACTTTCTTTATTACCATTTATATTGCTAGTAACGTAATCTACCCGAAAAAAACGAAATTTCCCGAAACCAACATTATCAAACCCAACAGAGTATTCTGTATAAGGTTTATTTTGAGTTGTATTTAGTGTGTGTGCGCCTAGTACCAAGCTAAAGCCTAATGTGTTTACTAAAGGTATTTTATTTAAAATATAGCCTTTAAAATCGTGCTCTAAGTGACCTTCAAAATATGTATCATTAGTGCTTAAAGCATAATATGGTAATAGGTTAAAATTATTAAGATATGTATTACTGGTACCTATTCTTGTTTGGTTACCATTAAAATGTTTAAAATCTAAATAACTAATAGCTTCACCATTTAAAAATGTACCTGTTCTTAGGTTATATCCAAATCTACCTTTATTTCCAATATTAAAAGCTTGTGCAAGTCTGGCTTTAAGATGATGAAAATTATAATCACTTACAGTAGCTCCATAACCACCTTCGTAGCCAAGAAACAAAACGGGATATTTGTCTGGTCTAGTATTGTATTTGCCATCAGGATAGCTGTAGTATTTCTGTCCAAAAACTAGTTGGGCATTAAGGCTTGCTTTTACAATATTATGTTCAACAAATGGAGCGGAATTTTCATTTAAAGGTTGTAATGGATTGTTGCTTGTAAATTGCTCATCTTCTCTTGGATAAAATGTTTGGTCTGTAGTATTAAATAGAGGTATTCTACGTTCATAACTAGCGCCTCCATAAAATCTTAATCCATTAATTAATTCTTGAGAATAACCAATTTGTGCATATTGCCTTTCATATATTTTTAAATAATTGCGTTCAAAGAAAAGACTAGCAAAATCATTTACTATAAGTTTAATAGGCTCTTCGGAGTTTATCTGTTGTGTCTCTGTTCCTGCTTCAAGTGAAAGAATAGGTCTCGATGTATTATTAAATTTTTGTTGATATCCTGCTTTTAACCTAAGTTTCTCATCTGATGTACCATAATTACCAGTTGTATACAAACGCCAATATTTTCGATTAAATTCCTCTTGATTTTTTTGAAAGCTAGCAGTGAGTGAGCCATTCCAACCTTGTACTGTATTGTAGTGTATATTTGTTATTGGAGCACTTATATCAAAATCATATTTTTTGAACGAATTCTTATAGTGATATCCAAAAAGTACATCTGAAATTTTAAAACGGTTTTCTGCTCGATCTACAGAGTCTAAATAGGTTTTTGAACCGCGTATTTCTTGTATGCTGTCTTTTTTAATGTAATCTGTTAGTTCTTCATCTGTAAGCGGTACTGGTCTTACACCTTTCCAGAAAATCGAATCCTTTTTGTTAGCTTCAGATTCATATGTTAATATTTCACTACCAAATGTTTTAGAATCAAATTGAGGTGAAAAATCATAATTACTATAAACAGCGGTAAACCTTCCATTTCCTTTAACACCAAAAAAAGCAAAACTAAAATCGACTACTTGAGACGTTCTTAACCAAAGCGAATCAATAGTGGAATATTTAAAATTTTGTGTAAACACAAGGGTTTCAATAAAAGGAATTTGAATTGCTTTTCCTGTAATATTTAATGCTGTACCATAAATTTCATAAGTATCTTCAGAAATATAAATTAACCCAGAAAATACAGGATCATTTTGGCGTTTTGGGATAACTTCTATTTTATTAATTAAATGCCCTAAATCGTCATAAAATACACCAACTAGCTTGTAATCGTAATAGTTAAAAGCATAGTCTGCAATTGGTGAAATTACTTGGGTGTTAAGATTTATAGTATTGTTATAAAAAGAAATATTACTTTCTTGAGCAGTGTTTAAACTAAATCCATTGTCATCTCCACTTACAATAGATGCCACAATATTTTCCTTAAAATTATCTGGAGCTTTATATTTAATTTCACTAATGGTTTCACTTAAGTAAATAACGCCTTGTCTTGTAGAGTCTAAGCCACCATTAAAATCACCAATTTCCTGACCAAGTATTTTTTCTGGAGCATCTTCAATTCGCCATAAGCCTCTGGAATAAAAATCGGCAGTAAATTCATCTGTTTTAGCAAGGTTTGTTTTCCTGTTTGCTATAGCCTCACGAATAATCCTATAGGCAGGATTTTCGCCAGAGTTTAAAACAACTTCATCTAAACTTGTAGTTTCTTCCTGTAATGTAGCATTTAAAATATATGGCAGTTTAGAAACTTGTACTGTTTTCTTTTCTGGAGTATATCCTATAAATTGAAAACTTATGGTATATGTACCAAGAGCATCTATATTTAATTCATAATTACCATCTTTATTGGTAGTTGTGCCTGTACTGGAGTTATCGATATAAATATTTACAAAAGGAAGTGGCTCGCCGCTGGCATCTGTAACTTTACCAATAATCTGAGAAGAAGCTACCGTGTATAGCAATAAAAATAAAAAAGAGGTATATAGTTTCATAGTACAGATTATAAGTCACGAAAATAGCATAAATAGACTTAAAAATTAATAGACATTAACACAAGTGCTAATGTACTATTGTGCTTAATTATCATTAATTTTATCAAAAAAAGTAAGCAGATGAAGATTTTAAAATCAATTTTAACAGGAATAGGAGTAATAGCAGTAATTGGTGTAAGTATACAAGCTGTTCAAGATGCGCCTACAGCTCCTAAGAATGAAAATACAGAAGTAAAAGTTGTAAATGATTATAATGTATACGCTCTACCACTTCCAGATAATTTAAATTTTGCGGGAGAACCTGTTCCGGTTCAAAATCCAGATATTAAGGAGCGTATGGATAGAGAACTTTTAGTAAATACCTATTGGCAGTCTAACGGTCTTTTACTTTTTAAAAGAGCTAATAAATACTTTCCTATAATAGAACCAATATTAAAAGAAGAAGGTGTGCCAGAAGATTTAAAGTACTTGGCAGTGATAGAAAGTGGATTAACACAGGCTGTTTCTCCTGCTAGAGCAACAGGGTTCTGGCAAATTTTAAAAGAAACAGGTAAAGAATACGGTTTAGAAGTAAATGATAATGTAGATGAACGTTACCATATAGAAAAATCTACAAGAGCTGCCTGTAAATATTTAAAAGCATCTAAAGAACGTTTTGGATCTTGGACACTTGCAGCTGCAGCATATAATGCAGGTAATTATGGTGTTTCTAGAGAAATGGAGCGTCAAAATGTAGATGGTTATTATGACTTATTACTTGGTGAAGAAACGGGACGTTACGTTTTTAGAATTTTAGCATTGAAAGAAATTTTAAGCAACCCAGGAAAATATGGTTTCAATTTTCAAGAAAAAGATCTTTACACAGAAGTGCCTACGTACAAAGTTTCAGTAGATACTGCAGTTTCAGACTTTACAAAATTTGCTGAAGGTTTTGGTATAAACTACAAAATCTTAAAGATTCACAATCCTTGGCTTAGAGAGAAGCATTTAAATAACTCTTCTCGCAAACAATACTCTATAGATATTCCAGAAGAAGGATACTATACAACGCCTTAACTATATGCAATACATACAAGATAACATTTGGATTATTTTATTAATAGTAAATTATGCTGTGGCTTTGGTTACAGCATTTTTTGTCTTGCTGCATAACCGTAATCCTTCTAGGACGTTATCTTATTTCCTAATATTAATTGTGTTGCCGTTTGTAGGCATCTTTGTCTACTATTTTTTTGGTCAAGAGTACAGAAAGGAAAAACTGTTTGATAAGAAAAAAGTTATGAGTAACTCTATTCTTAAAAAATGGGAAAAGCGCCTTTTAGTAGATGATACAGATATTGAAGGAGAAAAAAATGATATTATAGAAAAGCAGTCTAAGCTTATAAAACTCATTCAAAACAAACCAAGAAAGCCACTTACATATAATAATAAAGTAGAACTGTTAATTAACGGTAATAACACCTTCGATGCTATTTTTGAAGCTTTAAGACAAGCTAAAGATCATATACATTTAGAGTACTATATCTTTTCTGCAGATAAGATAGGGAAACAACTTATAAATATACTTTGCGACAAGGCTAATGAAGGAGTAAGTGTTAAAGTCATGTATGATTACGTTGGTAATCAATTAAAATCTCCAAATGTAGAGCAGTTAAAAAGCTGTGGTGTAGAAATACACCCATTTATGCCGGTTTGGTTTCCTAACCTAACTAGAAAACTAAACTATAGGGATCATAGAAAAATTACGGTTATTGATGGTGTTGTAGGTTTTTTGGGAGGCGTAAATATTTCAGACGAGTATTGTAACGGGCAGAATGATGTGTATTGGAGAGATACCCATTTAAAAATTGAAGGTGATGCTGTAAAGTCCTTACAATCGCAGTTTCTATTAAATTGGAGTTTTGTGACAGATCAAGAAATAGATATAGAGGAGAAATACTTTCCATCTGTAAACTTTAAGGCAAATTTGCCAATACAGATCGTTGCTAGTGGTCCAGATTCAAGATGGCCATATATTATGGAAGCTATTTTTATGGCTATAAATAATGCTCAAAAAAGTATAAAAATTACAACGCCATATTTTATTCCTAATGATCAAATTCTTACGGCTTTAAAAACAGCGAGTAGAAGTGGAGTAGATGTGCAGATAATAATTCCTAAAGAAGGCGATTCTTTTGCAGCTAAATATGCAACCTATTCTTATATAGAAGAACTTTTAGAATCTGGAATTAGAGTATTCTGTTATTGCAAAGGTATGGTGCATGCCAAAACCATTGTAATCGACGAGCAATTAAGCAGTATAGGAACAAGTAATATGGACTATAGAAGCTTTAATATAAACTTTGAGATAAATGCATTACTCTTTAATGATGACTTTGGTAAGCAAATGACAGAGATGTTTGAGAGAGACTTGGAAGATACAGAAGAGTTAAATCTTGAGCAGTGGCGTGACAGAGCACTTTCAGAAAAACTTAAAGAATCATTTAATCGTCTTTGGGCTCCACTCTTATAATAATGTAGATAGGAGTAAAGTAGCGCACACCCATAATATTACAGAAAGAATACCTCCAACAATTAAGAAGTGCTTAAACTTATAAATACCTAATCCGTAAATTAGTGTGTTTGTTTGGTAACCAACGGGCGTGAAAAAACTAAAATTAGCAGCAAACATAATAGCAAGAATAAAAGGTTTTAGAGATAAGCCTAAGCCATTGGCAACAGAAATTGCAATAGGTAACATGATAATTGCTGTGGCATTATTGGAGATTGTACCACTTAATAACATAGTGACAAGAAAAATAAGGCCAAGTACAAATACATCGCCTTTCCCAACCATTATAGCTATAAGGTTTTCAGAAATCCACATATCTGCACCACTATTGCTCATAGCAACACCAAGCGGAATCATGCCTGCTAGAAGAAAGATAATCTGCCAGTCAATTTTTTTATAGGTATTATTTAAGTCAAGACATTTTGTTCCCAGCATTAGTGCAACACCAGTAATAGCACTAGCTAAAATTGTAAGAACACCAGATGCAGCTAAGCCCACAACTAATAAGAAAATTATAAATGCTGTTATTCTTTTTTGTTTTGAAGCGCTGTTTACAAAATCATGTCTATCTATAACAGCAACATTTTCAATAGTATCTATCTCAGAAAGCGATTTGTCTGATGTTTCAATAAGTATACGGTCGCCTGGTTTTAAATTTATATCATTAAAGTCCTTTCTTATAAGGCGCTCCTTTGTATTTCTTAAGTTTTTACGTTTTTTAATAGCTATTGGCGTTGCGCCTCTAAGTGAATAATTTCTTAGGTCTGTTAGCGTTTTTCCCAATAAAATTGAACCAGGTAATAACAAAAGCTCTGCATAGGTTGTTTTAGGTTTTTTTAGTTCTGCTTTGTCTTGGTTGTCTTCGTTTGTTTTTTCTGTGGTTTTTAATTTGCTATCGTGGATTATAAATTCCTCTTGTTCAGATAATTTTACAAGATTTTCAAAATCGCACATCACAATTAATTTGTCTTCTTCTCTTAGTGATATATACCTTCCAGGTTCATTTATAACATTGTCTTCTCGTATTAATTTTAAGACAGAAAGATCTTTATCACCATAAAAGATAGTGTCCTCAATACGTTTGCCTATCAATTTAGAATCTGGAGCAATTTCAACAGTTGCCACTAGAGAATCTAGACCGTATTCGGAGTCTATTTCTTCAGGTTTTGTTTTCGGCAAAAACTTTGAAGCAAACACCATATACACAATACCTATCACTAAAAAACATAAACCATAAATAGCAAACTCAAAAAAGCCCAAGCGTTCTGCGCCATATTCTTGAGCTAAACTATTTACAATTAAGTTTGTTGAGGTTCCCATTAGGGTGCAGCTACCACCTAAAATTCCTGCAAAAGAAATTGGCATGAGTAGTTTTCCAGATGGTATTTTAAAACGTTCGGATAGCTGGAACACAATCTTAATAAAGATTATAACTACTGCTGTTGTACTTATAAATGCCGAAATTCCAGCAGTAACCACCATAAATATTGGGGCTATTAAAATTAACGGTAGTATGCTAAGTTTTTTTAGGCCTTCGCTTAGCCATTTTATAACGCCATTTTCTTCTAAACCAATGGCAACTATCATTAAGCATAGTACTGTAATGGTGGCAGAGTTAGAAAAGCCACTAATAGCTTCTTCTGGAGAAACGAGTTGTAACAGTGTAAGAGAGGCAATTAAGAAAAACGCAATTTTATCTACAGTAAAGTATTCTGTTACAAATAATACTATAGTAATAAATATGATGCTGAATACTAAGATAATGTCTAACTCCACTAAACCCCTTATTTAAATACCTATTAAAAATACGTGGTATCTCAATTAGTTGTTAGGTCATTATAATAAATTTATGATTTAACTAATAAGTAGTATTAGCTTAATAAGGAAATGGATTACTTTAAAGGTTAATACCCATAAAGTGGTTGGTCTTGTTTTTTAGCTTCTTCAGAAAGTAATAAAGACAAACCTTGCGAGATTGTGTTGTAGTTTAGGTTATAAGATTCTGAATAACTAATATGAAGCGGATGAAATACAGTTCTCTTAATGTCGATTATCTTTTTATCAGATCCTAAATAAAAAGAAGTAGGAAAGCCCAAAGAGTGTTTCATCTTCTTTACAATATTGTCATTGGAGTTTTCCAGCTCGTCTACATATAAAATATCTACATGTTTGTTATATTTTTTTGAAGACTTTCTAACATTAGTTTTCTTATCCCAAAATAGGACAACAAAATCTATGTCTTTCTTATATTTTTTGGCAAGTTCATTTATTGCAGGAATTTCGCCTTCTGTAGGGACACACCAAGAGGCGTATGTAACTAAAAACATAGGCTTCTTATAATCATCAAAGCAATCTATACTTTTAGCAAGACAGTCTACCTTAAAATTATCTAGATAAGTACCTCGTAAATGATGTTTAACAAGAGAGTCAAACATAAACTCTGCACGCTCGTAATCTTTAGCTTCGTAGGCTTTGTTTATTTTCTTGTTGTATTTGGTGAGGTGAGTAGCAATAGCTTCAGAAAATAAATTGTTTCTAGTCTGAGAAGCGGCAATAAAATGTGAGCATAAAATTATCAATACATAAAGTAATGCTCTGTTCATATACTAGGTTTTATAGCATAAAACTATGATATATAAACATCTTAACAAAATTTTAAAATAAGAAACGCAATAATTAGATGCGTTTCATTTGCTGTTTCATCATTTTAAGTTGTTCAGCAAGCATACCATGTTTGTCTAGTTTCTTAGCTTCTGTCATTAACAGTTGTGCTTCTCGCTTACGGCGTTTAGTCATAGCTATTCCTGCAAGATTTAATTTTGCCATAGCTAAATCTTGATCCATAGATAAACCAAGTTTTATTGCTTTCTTAAAATACTTTTCTGCTTTTGTAATATTAGTTTGAGAAATCATTAACCCATGTAGGTAATGAAAATAACCTTGTTGTTTCTTTACAAGAGCAGCTTCAGGATTCTTTATTTTATCTAGCCATTTTTTAGCGCCAGGAAAATCTTGCTTACGTAACCTTAAAAATGCTAGCAGAATCATTTCATTTTTAAAATATAAGAACACAAAAATACCAGCAAGTAAGATTAATAGTATACCATTACCAATATTGCCTTCAACCATTTGCCAAATTGCCCAAGCTACAATTGCAGCTGCTATAACGAGTTTAATGTTTTTATTGAACATTGCTTATATTTAAATTTTAAGATTGCAAAGATAACATTTCATATCTTTTATTAAGGCTGATGCTTACAAATACAATGCTCTTTTTAACAAGATTTCTTATTGAAAACCTTAAATTTGAATAGAATTTTATACTCGTGTAAAAAAGTTTAAAAAAATGATATTGAGGCTTGCTGAAGCGAAATAAAATTGTATATTTGCACGCAGTTTTGAAAAGAGATAATTCCTAACGGAAGTTTAAAGATAAAGATTATACTACGATGAAAAGAACGTTTCAACCATCTAAGAGAAAAAGAAAGAACAAACACGGTTTCAGAGAGCGTATGGCTTCTGTAAATGGTAGAAAAGTTCTTGCTAGAAGAAGAGCAAAAGGACGTAAGAAACTATCAGTATCATCTGAGATGAGACACAAACACTAAGGTATTATGCCTTTAGTTTAAAAATATCAAGGCGTTGCTTTTTTAAAGTAACGCCTTTTTTTATACCCAATAGTCTGGTAAGAAAGCTTAAATTTATACCACCTTATAAATCAATACAATGCCAAAGAACACAAGCCTTAAAAGTATACTTATCATAGGATCTGGACCTATTATTATTGGACAAGCCTGTGAGTTTGATTATTCAGGAACGCAAGCCCTACGCTCTTTAAGAGAAGACGGCATAGAGACCATTCTTATAAACTCTAATCCTGCAACCATCATGACCGATCCGTCTATGGCCGATCATGTGTATCTGAAACCATTAACAACAAAATCTATCATTCAGATTTTAAAAGAACACCCTCAAATTGATGCTGTGTTGCCTACAATGGGTGGACAAACTGCTTTAAATTTATGTATTGAAGCAGACGAAAAAGGAATTTGGGAAGACTTTGATGTAAAAATTATTGGTGTAAATATAGACGCTATTAATATCACTGAAGACCGTGAGAAGTTTAGAGAGTTAATGATAGACATTGGCGTGCCAATGGCGCCTCAAAAAACAGCGACGTCTTA
Organism: Croceibacter sp.; assembly: GCF_002716225.1. Classification (NCBI taxonomy): domain Bacteria; kingdom Pseudomonadati; phylum Bacteroidota; class Flavobacteriia; order Flavobacteriales; family Flavobacteriaceae; genus Croceibacter; species Croceibacter sp. Next base: position 91,626 of record NZ_PAZX01000005.1, read on the forward strand.
CCTTCAAGGAAAAGAAATAGCACAAGAATTTGGTTTTCCATTAATTATTAGATCATCATTTACCTTAGGTGGTGCAGGCGCTTCTTTTGTATACAAAGAAGAAGATTTTGATGAAATGTTAACGCGTGGTCTAGAGGCATCTCCAATTCATGAGGTGATGATAGACAAGGCTTTAATAGGCTGGAAAGAATATGAACTAGAGCTTTTAAGAGATCATAATAACAACGTTGTTATTATTTGTACTATTGAAAATATGGATGCTATCGGTATCCATACTGGAGACTCGATTACTGTAGCGCCAGCAATGACCTTAAGTGATAAAACTTTCCAGAAAATGCGTGATATGGCTATACATATGATGCGTAGTATTGGAGATTTTGCAGGAGGTTGTAATGTACAATTTGCAGTAAGTCCAGATGAAAATGAAGACATTATAGCAATTGAGATAAATCCTCGTGTATCACGTTCATCTGCGTTAGCATCTAAAGCAACAGGATACCCAATTGCAAAAATTGCTGCAAAATTAGCTATTGGTTATCATTTAGATGAATTAGATAACCAAATTACCAAAACAACATCTGCATTATTTGAACCGACATTAGATTATGTGATTGTGAAAATTCCACGTTGGAATTTTGATAAGTTCGAAGGATCAGACCGTACACTTGGTCTTCAGATGAAGTCTGTTGGTGAGGTTATGGGAATAGGACGTTCTTTTCAAGAAGCGTTACATAAAGCCACTCAATCTCTAGAAATTAAAAGAAACGGATTAGGTGCAGATGGTAAAGGTTATAAAGATTATGATCAGATTATACAGAAACTTACCTATGCAAGTTGGGATCGTGTTTTTGTAATTTATGATGCAATACAATTAGGAATTCCGTTAAGCAGAATTCAAGAAATTACTAAGATAGATATGTGGTTCCTTAAACAATATGAGGAGTTATATTTCTTAGAAAAGGAAATTTCTACATATAAAATTGATACGCTACCTAAAGAACTACTTTTAGAAGCAAAGCAAAAAGGATATGGAGACCGTCAAATAGCACATATGTTAGGTTGCTTGGAAAGTCAAGTATACAACAAGCGTGATGAGTTAAATATCAATAGAGTTTACAAATTAGTTGATACTTGTGCTGCAGAGTTTAAAGCACAAACACCATATTATTACTCTACGTTTGAGGCGCCAATTGAAAAAGCAGATGGTACCGTTTATGTAGATAATGAAAGTGTAGTAAGCGATAAAAAGAAAATTATAGTTCTTGGTTCTGGACCAAACAGAATTGGGCAAGGTATTGAGTTTGATTATTGTTGTGTACACGGTGTTCTTGCTGCAAGCGAGTGCGGTTATGAAACCATAATGATAAACTGTAACCCAGAAACTGTTTCAACAGATTTTGATATAGCAGATAAACTGTATTTTGAACCTGTATTTTGGGAGCATATTTATGACATTATTCGTCATGAAAAGCCAGAAGGAGTTATTGTGCAACTAGGTGGTCAGACTGCGTTGAAGCTAGCTGAGAAACTAGACCGCTACGGAATAAAAATAATGGGAACTACTTATCAAGCCTTAGACTTGGCAGAAGATAGAGGAAGCTTCTCTAAATTATTACAAGAAAATAATATCCCTTATCCAGAATTTGATGTTGCAGAGACAGCAGATGAGGCTTTAGCAGTAGCAGATAAATTAGATTTTCCAATCTTGGTAAGACCATCTTATGTACTTGGAGGACAAGGCATGAAGATTGTAATTAACAAACAAGAATTAGAGGAGCACGTAGTTGATTTGCTTAGAAAAATACCTAACAATAAATTACTTTTAGACCATTATTTAGACGGTGCCATAGAAGCAGAAGCAGATGCTATTTGTGATGGTGAGAATGTATACATTATTGGAATAATGGAACATATTGAACCTTGTGGTATTCACTCTGGAGATTCTAACGCAACACTACCACCTTTTAATTTAGGAGATTTGGTATTAGAGCAAATAAAGGATCACACTAAGAAAATTGCTTTAGCATTAAATACAGTAGGTTTAATAAACATTCAGTTTGCTGTAAAAGAAGATAAGGTTTATATTATTGAAGCAAATCCTAGAGCATCTCGTACTGTTCCTTTTATTGCAAAGGCATATGGAGAGCCATACGTAAACTATGCAACTAAAGTTATGTTGGGAGCTAAAAAGGTGACAGACTTTGATTTTAAACCTCACTTAGAAGGTTATGCCATAAAGCAACCTGTATTCTCTTTTAATAAATTTCATAACGTGAACAAGCAATTGGGACCAGAAATGAAGAGTACAGGAGAAAGCATCTTATTTATTGATAGTTTAAGAGATGATCAATTTTATGACCTATATTCTAGAAGAAAGATGTATTTGAGTAAATAAATCTAATTATTGTATGAAAAGTGTTAAAATTTAATTAATTTTATATCCGTACAATATATTATTTAAGCTTATGAAAAAATATCTACTTATTCTTTTAGTTTTTGCTGCATTTCAAATTTCAGCGCAAACTACTTATACTATTCAATGGAATACATCTGTTGGAGATAATGCATCTCTAACTGTTGAGTTAGGTGATACGGTAGAGTGGGATTGGAATGGAGGTTTTCACGATGTAGTCTCAGACGCAGGATCTCAACAATCTTTTCAAAGCCAGCAAACTAGTGATAGTAATTTTGTGTTTAGTGTTTTGTTTGATGAATTAGGAACTAACGATTATCGTTGTACTATTCACCCTTCAAGTATGAACGGAACAATAACCGTTGTTGAAACTTTAAGCACACAAGATAAATTTAGATTAAACCTTAATTCTTATCCTAATCCGGTTCAAGATGAGTTAACAATAACATCTTTATTAAAGATTTCTAAAATTGAGGTGTTCTCAATGTTAGGTAAAAAGGTGTTAACTACTCAAGCAGGTAGTGTAAATATGACCAACATTAAAATGGGAGGTTTACAAAATGGTCTTTATTTCGTGAATGTAACTTCAGAAAGTGGAGAAACTTCTGTACTTAGAGTTATGAAGAAATAAATTTTTAATACGCAATTGAAGAAACGCCCAAGCAAATTGCTTGGGCGTTTTTTTATCGTCTAAAGTGAGGTGATTCAGATAGTTTAACATCTGTAATAAAATATTTAGAATCTCCCCAAAAGAATATAGTGCCAAAGCGTTCTATATAGGTTAGCTCTACGTATTCTCCTTGAAAATCTTTAAGATTTGCTATAACCTCTTCTTCTTGATCTAATACACTGAAAGAAAATATTTGAGCGCCACTTATACCTTGGCTTATCTCACCTTCCCAAGTTTTAATAATGACTCCTTTATTGCTAAACTTTATAAGTTCACCAGCACGAGTACCTTCACTATAAGGCACAAAGTATAAAAATGCATACCACAAAATTGCAATAGCCAAAATGCCTCCAATTATAATTCCTAATAGTTTTTTCATCTGTTTTAATTTCAGTGTTATTATAATTTAATCCTCGTCACTGTCTTCTGCTCTGCTCAATAATTTGGCATCAATAGCTTTGCTTGCTTTAGCGCCTAATTTTTTTAGCTTTTCAACACGCTTAATTAAATTACCTCTTCCGGTAAGTTTTTTCATTGCACCTTCATAGCTGTTCTGTACCGTACCAATTTGCTTTCCTACCTTAATTAATTCATCTGTCAAGTTTGTAAAACTATCATATAGAGCACCAGCTTGTGTTGCAATTTCAATAGCATTTTGTTTTTGCCTATCATTTTGCCATAGGTTATCAACCAACCTTAATGCAGCTAATAATGTTGAAGGTGTTACAATTATAACCTGCTTATCAAAAGCAATTTCATACAAATTAGGCTCATTTGCAGATGCTATTGCAAATGCAGGCTCAATAGGAATAAACATAAATATAGTGTCTGGACTTTCATCTATAAGGTATTGGTAATTTTTAGCACTTAATTGTTCAACATGACGTTTAATTGAAGCTATATGTGATTTTAAATGCCTGCGTTTATCATCTTCATCTTCAGAGGAAACAAAGCGTTCAAAGTCTGTTAAGGATACTTTGCTGTCAATAATCATTTTTTTACCATCTGGTAAATGTATTAGCACGTCAGTTTGTAATCGTCTGCCTTCAGGGTTGTCATGACTATCTTGTAATGTATATTCTCTATCTTTTTCGAGACCAGACTTTTCTAAAATACGGGTAAGAATTAATTCTCCCCAATTACCTTGCATTTTACTATCACCCTTAAGTGCTTTTGTGAGATTGTCTGCATCTTTACTCATTTGTTGATTAAGTTCGGACAGACCTTTAATTTGTTCCTTTAGTTCGCTATGTCTTCCGTATTGTTCTTTGTTACTGTCTTCTACACGCTTTTCAAATTTTTCAATTTTTTCCTGAAGCGGTTTTAAGATGATATCTATATTGGTTTTGTTTTGCTCGGTGAATTTTGTCGATTTCTCATCTAGTATTTTATTGGCAAGGTTTTCAAATTCTTTGGTGAATTTTTCTTGAAGTTGCTCCATCTCACCTTTTTGCTCTTTGGTTTTACGTTCAAGAGTCTCATACTCAACTTTCATTACCTGCATAGTAGCATTAAGTTGTTCTTTTTCAGAACGTATTGTTTGCTTTTCAACTTCTGTACGCCCTAAACTTTCCTCAACACGTTCTAATTGGTGTTCTGTTTGGTTTATGCGTTCCTGTAAAGCGCTAGTTTCAGACTTATTTTTTAAGCGCGCAAAAAGATTACCCAAATACGCTCCAGAAAGTGCAGAAATTAATCCGACTAAGAGAAATACAAAAAAGTTTTGATCCATTATAAATATAACTTGTGTTCTGTGTAAAGTTAGCAAGTAAATTACAGACTTAATTTGAATTAATGATGAATTGTTTTGATGTTTCATTGAAGCTTATAAGATCTTCTGGAAACAATGTGTTTAAGTGTTTATTAGTAATGTGATATTCTGGAGTCTCAAAGCTAACCTTGCCGTCTTTTACTAATAAAAGCTTATCACAAAGCGGTAACGCTAAATTTATTTCGTGAGTAGCAAAGACAATACAAGTACCTGTTGTTTTAGCCAGTTTACTTAATAATTGAAGTACATATGCTTTATGATACATGTCTAAGTGAGATGTGGGCTCATCTAAAATAATAAGTTTGGTATCTTGGGCAAGTGCTCTTGCTATTAAAACATTTTGTAATTGGCCATCACTTAACTCATAGCAAAATTTATCTGCTAACTCTTCAATACCTACCAACTGCATAGCTTTTTTTATAGCAGCCTTGTCTTCATTTGAAAGTTTACCAATCCAATTGGTATAGGGTTGTCTTCCTAGAGCAATTAATTCTTTAACTGTTAGGTTTTTTGAGATAGGTTGATCTGTTAAAACCAAGCTTATTGCTTTTGCTATTTCTTTTGGGTTTTTATGTTGAAGCGCTGTATTATCTAAATAAATATCGCCTTTTAGAGCTGGTTGTAAGCCGCTTAATGTTCTTAATAGCGTAGATTTTCCTGAGCCATTTACACCAATAACTCCTATGAGTTCTCCTTTATTAAATGAAATTGAAATATCTGAAACAATAGTTGTCTCTGCCAGCTTAGAAAGATAGCCGACAGACAAGTTAGATGCACTTAATATTGATTTATTTTTAATCATTACACCTCTTTATTTAACTCCCAAGTATAGTGAAGAACATCTGTATCCTTTTTCCAACCCAATCGCTCATATAAATGTTGAGCCGGATTGTTAATGTCTGTTTCTAAAGTTAATCCTCGTGCCTGTTCTGTTTCGCAAAATTTCTTTGCAGTATTTAGCAATAGTTCTCCTACACCATTTTTACGATGTGTTTCTGAAACATATAAATCATTAAGAATAAAAGTACGTTGCATTTTAACAGATGAAAAACTTGGATAAAGCTGTGTAAAGCCAACAATATTTTGGTTTACAATTGCTATAAAAATTACAGAGTCTTTTAAATTAAAACGCGACATTAAAAATGCTTTTGCACCTTTAATGTCGCTGTCTTGTTTGTAGAATATGCGGTAGGCATCAAATAATTGTGCCAGTTGATTAATGTCTTCTACGTATGCTCTTCTGGTAATCATCTTTACAGTGTTAGAGAGGTAAAGATACCAAAACTAAGACTGTTTTATGCGGGTTAGTTTATTACGTTCGTCTTGAAGCATTCTTCCTAATTTCTGTTCTTTTTCCAAAGCTTTACGTCTTAATTCTTCAAGCTCATCTTCTGCAATTTTTAAATTTTGTTTTGCAACCTGTGTTTGTGAGTTACTATTTTTAAACTGCATAATAAAGAAACCTAAACCAACAACCAACAAGGCTATAATAGACCATACAATACCATTGTAAGTTCCTTTTTCTAAAGGTATTCCTAAAAATGATATAGACCCTTTTTCTTCATTTACTTTAGCCAATTCGTTTTGGGTGTTTGTAAGATCTTCTTCTAAAGAATCTATCGATGCTTTTTGAGAATTAATATTGTTCTCTAAATTTTGAATTTCTTCATTTAGTCCATTAATATGGTTCTCGGTATTTCTTTGAAGCTCGTTTAATCTTACCTTTTTAACAACCTTGTAATCTTGGTAATTATTAGACTCGTTTATAATTGATTCAAACTGGGCATCAATAGGATTTTTTTGGTCGGTTTGTATGCTGTCTTGAGCATAACTAAAGCTGACGAGGCTTAAAAGTAGTACTGTTATAAATATTCTCATTCTATTCTTCTTTTGTTAGGGTTTATAGGACAACGTGGCGCAGTTAGCCTTATTGTTGGTATTGTGCACTAAAACTATAAAGTTTTGTTAAATGAATATTGTTAATTCTCTTCATTATCTTGGCGTTCTTCACGCTTTAATTTTCGTTCTGCTCTACGTTTTTCTCGTCTTTCTTTTCTAGATAGTTTTTCAGCATTTTTATCTGCTTCTTTTGCAGTGTCTTCAAAATTTATATTTCCGTCTGTTTCTCCTTTAAATGCATTAAACCATGCATTTTCGAAAATATTAAATACAGTTGCCCAGACATTTGCTTGTGTAGCACTTAAATCTCCTTCAAAAGGCACATTTGTAGCTAGGTTGTCTGTACTAGGATTGGTAAGTATAAAGTCGAAAAAGCTTACAAAGCCTTCCCAGATAGTTTCAAAAAAGCCATCTTCTTTACCTATATATTTTGCATCTCTAATTAACGGTTTTACATATCCTTTAAGATAGCTGTCTGCTATTGCAAATTCACTATAAACATCAAAAGTCCCACTTTCAAAGTCGATACCTGCAAGTCCAGAAGTCATGGAGTTTATTGCGGGTAAATTTGCATCTTTTAAGGAAAGCGTTATATCCATATCTGGTATTTGCTTTAATAAATTTATTTTTCCTTTTAAATCTACTTTTCCTTGTCCTATTGATATCGCATTGGCAGTAACATCTGAAGGTAAGATGCGTTGTTTTTCTTTTACATTTCGCAAGTTTGTAGCACTTAGGTTAACTTGATCTAAGTATAAATCTATATTAGGCTCTGTGGCTAATTGTACAAATGCTAATTTACCATTTGTTACTTGCAATCTGTTAACATCAATTGGGACCAAATCTGTTAAGGCCTTGGTCCAATCATCTATATCTGCATCACCATCTTCACTCGTCGCTTGCTGATCTTCGAAGACATAATTTATGTGCGGATTTGTCATTTCTATTTCACTAACAATTTTACCATCTAAAATTGCATCCCATTCAATAGAGATATCGGTCTTTTCAAAGTTTAGAAACGGAACTTGTGTTACACCATCTAACTTATTTAGGTATAAACCGTGTATAACATATGCACCACGCCAAAGCGCAATATCTATATCTTCAACCTGTCCATAATACCCAGGAATATTTGCTAGTGTTTTGTTTACATAATTTTTTACAAAGTAGGGTAGTAGCAGTCTTGCTACAATTAATAAAACAATAATTGTTATAGGTAACCAAAGACGTTTTTTCTTTAAGTGTCGTCTTTTCTTCTTTTTATTTGCTTCTGTTATCATATTCATTTAGTTAAAGCAAAGGTCGTAAGTATATGAGTTAGCCTATGTTAACGTATAGATAAAAAACATTTTGGTTTTAATTAGCTAAACGTTCTAACTAAAAAGCCAGAGCAAAAGCTCTGGCTTGAAAAAAATATAATTGTAAACTATTGTCTAGTAATAGCTAAAGCGTCTTACTTTAGAGATATATTTTGCAAGTCTTATAACTTGATGGCTATAACCGTATTCATTATCATACCATACATAAATTACCACATTCTTTCCGTCTTTTGCTACGATTGTTGCATTGCTATCATAAATTGATGGAGCAGAAGATCCAACAATGTCACTACTTACAAGCTCATTATCGATAGAGTATTTAATTTGTTCAACTAAATCTCCTTCTAGCGCATATTTCTTCATTACTGCATTTAAACCATCAACAGATGTTTCTGTATTAAGCTCAAGCTTTAAGATTGCTAAAGAACCATTAGGAACAGGTACTCTAATTGCGTTAGATGTAAGTTTACCTTCGAAAACAGGAAGAGCTTTAGAAACAGCTTGTCCTGCTCCAGTTTCTGTAATTACCATGTTTAAAGCAGCAGCACGACCTCTTCGGTATTTCTTGTGCATATTATCTACTAAATTCTGGTCGTTTGTATAAGCGTGAATAGTCTCTAGGTGTCCTTGTTTAACACCAAAGCTATCTTCAATTGCTTTAAGTACAGGTGTAATAGCGTTAGTTGTACAAGATGCTGCAGAAAAAATATCTAATTCATCTGGATTGTTTTCTAACTGGTTTACACCGTGCACAATATTAGGAATACCTTTTCCTGGTGCAGTTAATAATACCTTAGATGCGCCTTTAGGAACTAAATGTCTGCTAAGTGCTTCTTTATCTCTAAATGCACCTGTATTGTCTATAATTAAAGCATCGTTTATACCGTATTCTGTATAGTCTATATCTTCTGGAGCATTAGCAGAAATAATATGTACTGTTGTGCCATTTATTATTAGTGCTTTCTTTTCTAAATCTATAGCTACCGTTCCGGCAAAATCACCGTGAACAGAGTCACTTTTTAATAAAGATGCTCTTTTTTCTAAAACATTTTGAGTAATCTCACCACGTGTTACAATTGCACGAAGTCTCATTTGACTTCCGCTTGCTGTACGTGTCATTAACTCTCTAGCTAGCAACCTACCAATACGACCAAAACCATATAGTACTACGTCTTTAGGCTCTATTTCTTTGTAAGCTTTTGCGTTAGCAAGTTTATCTGCTACAAAGGCTGTAGCATTAGTAAACTTATTATCTTCTAAATGATATTCAAATGTTAATTTACCGATATCCAATTTTGCAGGAGGTAAATCCATATCCTTAATAGCTTGTGCAATTTCTACAGAATCGAAAATAGAAATAGGTTTTTGTACAAACTCTCCAGCATATTCATGAAGATTTAATATCTCGCTTACATTGCGATCTATCAATTGGTTTCTAAATAACACAAGCTCTATAGACTTGTCGTACCAAAGGTCACTCACAATTTTAATAAACTCAACTGTGGCACGTCTTCGGTCTGCTTGAAATGCTAATTCTTTTTCGTAAACGGTATTGAAACTCATATTGAAACGATTAAGGTGTAAATTTTGGTTTTAAAAATTTGTGCAAAAGTAAAGGTTTCAAACGTTTTCGTAAAGACTTATGTCATGAAAATATTCTAAAACAGAAATTACGATCTGGCAAAAAATATAAAAGCACATTTATCATAAGACAAATGTGCTTTTATAAATCGATTAAAATATTGTTACCTGAAATTATAACGTTCTCTTTCTCCTTTAGTATTTATTAAAGTAATGATAATAGGTTCATTTGATGATTTTTCATTTATAATTCGTTCAACATCTGAAACACTATTTACAGGAGTGTTGTCAATCTCAACAAGCAACCCACCAACTAGATTATAATAAGCCATATCATTAGTTAGTGCTCTACTAATTTTTACTCCATTTTTAGCGTCAAACTTTTTTAGGTCTTGTGGATTTGCGTTGCTTACCTCTAAACCAACATCTTTAATCTGAAAGACTTCATACTTTGTAAGCGTAACATTAATATTACGTTCTTTTCCGTTTCTTAATAATTTTACAGCCACGATATCTCCAGGACGTTTAGAGCTTACGTAACCAGTGAGGTCTGCAAACTTTCTTATTTTCACATTATCAATCATTTGTATAATGTCTCCTTCTTTTAGTCCTGCTTTTTCTGCACCGCTACCAGCTTCTGTACCACCAATGTAAAATCCTTGCGTTACATCTAAACCAAGTTCTCCAGCAATGGCAGAGTTTACATTTGTTCCTCTAATACCTAAAATTGCATTTTGTACGTCTCCAAATTCCAAGATGTCTTCTACAATTTTCTTGGCATTGTTTGAAGGTACAGCAAAAGCATAACCTACATAGCTTCCGGTTTGTGATGTTATAGCAGTATTAATTCCTATTAGCTCTCCATTTACATTAACTAGAGCACCGCCAGAATTTCCTGGATTTATGGCCGCATCTGTTTGTATGAAAGATTGATAGTTACTATCTCTAACATCTAAATCTCTTGCTTTGGCACTAATAATACCAGCTGTAACAGTAGATGTTAGATTAAAGGGATTTCCAACTGCCAATGCCCATTCTCCAATTTTTACGTTGTCTGAGTCTCCAAAAGGAATATAGTCTAAGTTTTTTCCGTCAATTTTAATAAGTGCAATGTCTGCTTTTGTATCTATACCAATAACCTCTGCTTTATAGGTTTCATTATTATTTAGTGTTACATCTACCTCACTAGCACCGGCAATAACATGGTTGTTAGTTACTATATAACCATCTGGTGTAATAATAACACCAGATCCTGCACCTCTAATAGCTTTGCTTTGCTCTCCAGTTGCGTTACCAAACATATATTCTCTTAAGTTTCTAGGCTGTTTAAAAACAGCTAGATTCTTAACGTGTACCACACCGTTAACTGTATTTTCTGCAGCAGCAGTAAAATCTGCATTCATACCAAAGTTAGAGGTGTTGGTATAATTGGTAGGAATAACATTAAAGTCGTTTTGAGCGTGTTGCTCAACTATCATAGGATCTTCTTCTAAAAATACTTTATAGGCGCCAAGCGTTAAGGCTCCACCTAAAATAGAAACGACTAATAAACTTGCAATTTTCTTCATAAGTTTTAAAATTTAGTGTTCATATTATATACTCTTCCTGTAAAGTAATGTTGCAAAATTTACAGCGTAAATTCATAACTTCTTTTCAGCATCAATATTGTATATTTGTGGCTGTTTTAAAGCAAATATGACTGTAGAATTCTACAAATATCAAGGAACAGGAAATGATTTTGTCATTATAGATAATAGACGTTATAATCTTTCCAAAAATGATACCAAAACGATTAAGTTATTATGTGATCGTAGGTTTGGTATTGGTGCAGATGGTCTCATTTTTCTCGAAAACTCTGGAATAGAAGGTGAAGATTTTAAAATGGTTTATTTTAATTCTGATGGAAATGAAAGCACAATGTGCGGTAATGGTGGCAGATGTCTAGTGAGCTTTGCGCACTACCTAAATATCTTTGAAAAGGAAACTTTATTTTCTGCAATTGATGGTCAACATGAAGCTTCAATTTCAAATGGTGTAGTTTCATTAAAAATGCAGGATGTCTCCAATATTGAAACTTTAGAGAATGCGTTGTATTTAAATACAGGATCACCTCATTATGTTACCTTAACTAGTGATATTTTAAATAAAAACATTAAAGTAGATGGTGCAGCAATTAGATATAACGATAGGTTTAAGAAAGAAGGTACTAACGTAAATTTTGTTGAGCCTATTACAGCTAATTTATATAGAGTTAGAACATATGAGCGTGGTGTTGAAGATGAGACACTTTCTTGCGGTACAGGAGTTACAGCAGTTGCTATTGCAATGCATGCGTCAAGTAAAACTGACAAAAATTCAGTTGACTTAAAAGTTCAAGGTGGCAGTTTAAATGTAGCTTTTAATGAAAATAATGGCACATATACAAACGTATGGTTAACAGGTCCTGCAGACCAGGTATTTAAAGGCGAAGTCTCATGGTAACACTCTCTGGCACTAATATAGATTTAAGAGCTTTAGAGCCAGAAGATTTAGATTTCATTTATTATATAGAAAATAATGAAACGTTTTGGGAACTAAGCACCACACAAACACCTTATTCTAAATTTTTAATTAGACAATATCTTGAAAACGCACACCGCGACATATACGAGGTAAAGCAATTGCGTTTAGCAATTTGTGGAAAAGATGAAGCTTTATTAGGTCTTATTGACTTGTTTGATTTTGATCCAGTACATAAGCGTGCAGGCATCGGAATTTTAATTGCGGAGAAAGAAGATAGAGGTAAAGGCTATGGTAAAGAAGCTCTAAAACTTTTAATTTCGTATGCATTTACACACTTAAACCTTCATCAACTTTATGCTAATATTTCTACAGAAAATATAAACTCACAGCATTTGTTCGAAACTTGTGGATTTGAGAAAATTGGTGTTAAGAAAGACTGGACTTTTGTTTCAGGAACCTATAAGGATGAATTATTATATCAGATAATACAAAATAATGTACATTAAAAAACTCTTGGCTATAACGGCTTTACTAGGTATTGTAATACTTTCAATATTTAGTTACAATATATATACTGCTGTATTTTCAGCAAACACTTCTTTTTCAAAAGATACTCACACTGTATATGTAAAAACTGGTTCTACGTATAAAGATGTAAGATCTCAATTACAACCGGTTCTAAAAGATATTGAAAGCTTTGATGCTATTGCTAAACGTAAAGGTTATATAAGTAATGTAAAGGCAGGTAAATATGTGCTTACATCTGGTATGAACAATAATGAAATTGTAAATACTCTTAGAATCCAGAATAAACCTGTAAAATTAAGATTCAACAATCAAGAGCGTATTGAAAACTTAGCAGGAAGAATAGCATCACAAATTGAGGCAGATAGTCTTTCATTATTAAAAGCAATGAAAGACAAAGCCTTTTTAGAAGAGCATAACTTTACTCAAGAGTCTGCTTTAGGCATGTATATTCCTAACCAATATGAATTTTTCTGGAATACTACAGCAGAAGACTTTAGGGCAAGAATGTTAAGAGAATACAGAAACTTTTGGAATGAAACCCGCACCAAAAAGGCAGAGGCAATTGGTCTTACACCGCAACAGGTAACTGTAATAGCTTCAATTGTACAGAAGGAAACTGCTAAAGTAGATGAAAGGCCTACGGTTGCTGGTGTTTATCTTAATAGGTATAAAAACGGATGGAAATTAGATGCAGATCCTACTGTAATTTATGCAGTTAAAAAATCTAACAATTCTTGGGATACTGTTATTAAGAGAGTACTATATAAAGATCTAGAAATTGAATCTCCATACAATACTTATAAAAATAAAGCGTTACCACCTGGTCCTATAGCTATGCCAGATATAACATCTATAGATGCTGTGCTTAATTATGAAAAGCACGACTATTTTTATTTTGTTGCTAATGTGCAAAATATAGGATACCATAAATTTGCAAAAACATTAATGCAGCATAATCGCAATAAACAGGAGTATGTAAGGTGGATAAATAAGCAAGGGATAAACAGATAGTGTATTCCTAAAAATAACGAATTTTATAAGAAATATTCTTAAAAATTAGTCCGTTTTTAAATTATTCATAATTTTTTGCAAATTTAATAGATTAATTAGCAGATGAATTATCTTAAAAAGGAATTCATTCTCATAAAATTGTAATAAAGTCTGTTAAAAACACAAAACTTAACCTATTGTTTTTTAGTTAGTTAAGTTGTGTCGTATATTTGCACCCGATTTCAAAAGCACGCAGTTTTTAGTGTTTGCTTAAGAAAACAAAACTTATGAAGAAAAGGAAGTTACTAAGATTAAGTGCGATTCCAATTATAGGCGCAACGATCCTGTTTAGTTTTTCAACTGAAGAGGCATCATTCGATTATAATTACTCTACCAAAGGTTTAGACCTTTTTTACACAGTGCCAAACCTTTCTGATATGGTTAAGGGTGCTTCTAACCTTAACGTTTATCCAGAATTAGGTAAGGGTTATTTAGGCTTTAAAGAAGCTTTAGCATTTAAAGAATCTAGAGGAGACTATTCTATTATAAATCAATTTGGTTATTTAGGGAAATACCAGTTTAACAAGAACACGTTAAAAATGGTAGGTGTTTATGATACCAATGAGTTTATGAATAATCCTGAGTTACAAGAAAAAGCATTCTTAGCGTATACATCTCGCAATAAATGGGTGTTACGAAGAGATATAAAGCGTAGTGTTGGTAAAGTTATTAATGGCGTTAAGATAACAGAGTCTGGAATTCTTGCTGCCGCACATTTATCTGGTCCAGGAAGCGTTAAAAAATACTTACGTAGTGGTGGTGCAACAGGATTTAGTGATGCATTTGGAACTACGATAGATTATTATATGAAGAAATTTGGTGGTTATGATATGTCTTTTGTCAAGCAAGACAAAATGGCCAAAGTTAACTAGTACATACCATTTTTTTGAACAATAAAAATAGTCGGTCTCTTATGGAGATCGACTTTTGTGTTTTTCCACTCTGCTGCTGTCTTCGTCAATATCATCTCTGTGGTTAATGTAATATCACAAGCCACACAAATTCTTGTATTTGGATGTAATGAATTCACCAAAGTTTCAAGCATTTTATTATTTCTATAAGGTGTTTCAATAAAAATTTGAGCTTGATCTTTTAAGGCACTCATACGTTCCAGAGCTTTTATAGCACTTTGTCGCTCTTTATCATCTATTGGTAAATACCCGTTAAAAGTAAAGTTTTGCCCATTCATACCACTACTCATCATAGCGAGTAGGATAGAAGAAGGTCCTACTAAAGGCACAACTTTTACACCTATCTGGTGTGCTATTTTTACAACCTCTGCGCCAGGATCTGCTATACCAGGACAACCAGCTTCACTTAAAAGCCCAATGTTATGTCCTTCTTTACACGGATTTAAAAAGCTAGGTATGTCTTCAGCATTTGTAAACTTGTTTATAAGCTCAAACTTTAATGAAGGTTGAGATTTTTTTGGAGCAATAGCCTTTATGAACCTACGAGCAGTTTTCTCATTTTCAGCAATAAAATAATCTAAAGTTCCTACTGTTCTTTTAATAGACATAGGTAAAACTTCTAGATGTGGTTGGTCCATTCCTAAACGCGTAGGAATTAAGTAAATAATACCAGGATATTTATAGGTATGGGACATTAAAATATGTTTTAATATTTGATTAGTTTTTTTACTGAATGTTTACCAGTTGGCGATATAATCCTTACAATATACAAACCTTCTGCTAAGTTTGAAACCTGAATCGCTTCATCTTTATTAACGCGTTTTTGAAGAACCTGTTGTCCACTTATATTGAAAATTTCAACTTGTGCATAATCTTCTAATAGAGAAATATTAAACGAGGATTGCGTTGGGTTAGGAGTAATAGTTATAGCAGGTGTATCATTTTGAGAATGAACACCTAAGGCTATGTTGTCTACAATTTTATATATTGATCCTCCAATGTCTGCCACAAATAACATATTGGTGTCATTTGTGCCAAAACCTACAAAAGAACTACCATTTGTAGGAGTTGTGAAGTTGACATTTTGTGATGAGTCTATACTTGCTAATTCACCACTACAAAAATCTGCAAAAATGTATACACCAGTTAGATTTGAAAAATCTGGACCTCTGTAAACTCTTCCTCCAGTTACAGAACAACGCCCATTTGTTTGTGTATAATCTATTATTGGTGGAGTGTGAGGAGAGAAACTGTTTAAACAGTCTGAAGTATCATCATAAGTAGAGTTACCTTCAAAACAACGCCAACCATAATTCACTGCTGCAGGATTTTGTGTTACTTTATTAATCTCTTCAATTTCATTTTGCCCAACATCACCAATCCAAAAGTCACCGTTTGCACTATCAAACGAAATTCTAAAAGGGTTTCTTAAGCCGTAAGCCCAAATTTCACCTAATGTTTGGTTATCGCCATCGTTTACAAAAGGGTTGTTGTTTGGAATATAAGGAGCAGCAATATCTACATTTAATCTTAAAATTTTTCCTAATAGCGTATTTAAACTTTGTGCTCGTTCACCAGGATCACCGCCACTTCCGCCATCACCGCTAGCAATATAGAGCATACCATCTGGACCAAAGGTAAGATCACCTCCGTTATGATTAGCAAATGGCTGGTTATAGGTTAGTAGTTGTAATTCTGTATTTTCATCTGCTAAATTTGGATTATCTGCACTTACACTAAATCTAGAAATTACTGTATTGCCAGACGTATTGGTATAGTTTACATAAAAGTAACCATTGGTAGTATAATTAGGATGAAAAGCTAACCCAAGTAAGCCTCTTTCACCATTAGTTGTTACTAAGTTTGTAATGTCTAAAAAAGGTGTGGGTTCTACAGAACCATTTGCATTAACTATAGATATTGTTCCGGGTTTCTCTGGAATAAATAAACGTGAGTCTCCAACATTTTCTATACCTAAAGGTTGGTTTAATCCTGAAGCAAATAATTGTGTGTCGATTTCAGAATTTTGCGCTTGCAGAAAAAAGAAAGAATGTAGGATAAATACTAATGTGATAGGTAGGTGTGTTTTCATAGCATATGTATTTACTACTAATATACTATAAATGCACTAAAATTTTAAGTAAGCTTCTTTGCAATTACCTCGCAAGCTTCGTCTAACATATTGTAAACGTGGTCAAAACCTTGGTCACCTCCATAGTAAGGATCTGGAACATCAACATTTTCACCAGGAAAAATTGAATTTAAAATAAGATGAACTTTGTCTTTATCAGCTTCATTTCTAGCCAGTGCTATAATGTTATTATAGTTTGAGTTATCCATGGCATAGATATAATCATAGGTGTCAAAGTCTGAAGTTTTAAATTGCCTACCGCGTTGGTCTGTAATGTCTAAACCGTTTTTCTTAGCAACTTCTATAGAGCGTTTATCTGGTAAACTGCCTATATGGTAATCGCTTGTTCCTGCAGATTCAACTGTTACATCTTTACCTTGAGTTTTATGCTTTAAAATGCCTTCTGCCAATGGTGAGCGGCAAATATTACCAAGGCATACCATGATAATTTTAGTCATAATAACTTATACTGCTAATTTCTTATCTAAATCTTCGACAAATTTTCTAAACTGCTTGTCTGTAGCTGCAAGGTTATTAACAGTTTTGCAAGCGTGTAAGACAGTGGCGTGATCTCTTTTTCCAATTTGTGATCCAATACTGGCTAAAGATGCTTTTGTAAGTTTTTTAGCAAAAAACATGGCCAATTGTCTAGCTTGTACAATATGACGTTTACGTGTTTTAGATCGTAAGGTTTCAACATCCATTTGGAAATAATCACCAACAACTTTTTGTATGTAGTCTATTGAAACTTCTCGCTTGGTATTCTTAACATAATTGTCAACTATACTTTTTGCTAGCTCTAAGGTGATATCTTTCTTGTTAAAAGAAGAATGTGCAATAAGAGAAATAATTGCGCCTTCTAGTTCTCTAATATTAGTTTTAATATTGTTTGCTAAAAACTCAACGATATCTTCTGGCATCTCTACACCATCACGATAAAGTTTACTTTTAATTATAGCAATGCGAGTTTCAAAATCTGGGTGCTGCAACTCTGCAGATAGTCCCCATTTAAAACGAGATAGTAAGCGTTGCTCAATATCTTGCATGTCCACAGGAGCTTTATCACTTGTTAAGATAACCTGCTTACCATTTTGGTGTAGGTGATTAAAGATGTGGAAGAATACATCTTGCGTACCTGCTTTACCAGATAATAATTGGATATCATCAACAATTAATACATCTATGATCTGATAGAAATGGATAAAATCATTTCTATTATTTTTCTTTACAGATTCAATATACTGCTGTGTAAATTTTTCAGCAGAAATATAAAGTACTGTTTTTTCTGGATATTTATCTTTAATCTCAACACCAATGGCGTGTGCCAAGTGTGTTTTTCCTAATCCAACACCACCAAAAATAAGTAATGGGTTAAATGATGTGCCACCAGGTTTGTTGGCTACAGCCATACCGGCAGAACGTGCCAACCTGTTAGAATCTCCTTCTAGGAAGCTCTCAAAATTATAGTTAGGGTTAAGTTGAGACTCTATCTTTACATTACGAATACCAGGAATTATAAACGGATTTTTTAATTCTGGACTTTTCGATTTTGTAGGAACATCAACTTGTTGGGATTGCATCTGTGCTCTTTGAGAACTAGGAATACTTTCTGTAAACGGTTGCTTATTGCCGTAAGTGTTTTCCATACGTATAACGTACACCAACTTAGCGGTATCACCTAATTCTTTATTAAGTGCAACTTTTAAAAGTTTTACGTAATGTTCTTCAAGCCATTCATAGAAAAATTTTGACGGAACTTGGATGCTCAAAGCATTGTCTGTCAACTTTACTGCCTTAATTGGCTCGAACCATGTCTTGTAAGCTTGAGGTGTAATGTTATCCTTTATGAAGGACAAGCAATTTCCCCAGATGGTTTCGGCAGTTTTCTGCATAGTTAGATTAATCGTTTTTTAACAAAATATTAAGAGGCTATTCTTGAAGAAAAAATAAACTGTGTGGTTCACAGTTTGCTTTTTTCGAGCAACAAATATGTGAACAAAAAAGAGAATAAAAAAATTGAATAAGGGTTGATTGCTAACTATTTTTTTCTCATATTCTGTTACTTTGCAAAGTACAAATTATAATCAAAAAGATTACCCAATTGACTCAAAAAAAACACGTTTCAAAAGTTAAAGTTAGGTATGCAGAAACAGATCAAATGGGAGTTGTTCATCACTCTAACTATCCTATTTACTGTGAATTAGCGCGTACTGAGTGGCTTGAAACCTTTGGTGTATCTTATAGAGAAATGGAAGAAAATGGTATCATGTTACCTTTATCTAATCTCAATGTAGACTATAAGAAACCAGCAAAGTATAATGATGAATTGTTCATTATCACCTCATTAAAAAAATTGGTAGGTGCACGTATAGAATTTGCTTATAGAATTGAAGATTCTAATAAGCAGTTGGTAGCTCAAGTTTTTACAACTTTAGTATTTGTTGATATGAAAACTGGACGACCAACAAGATGCCCTGAAGATCTTTTTAAATTATTGAGTTAATCTTCTAGCTCTTTAATTTTTACTCCATAAATACCATCGAAAACAGTATGAATGGTTTCTGCTTCTTTTTCTCGTACAGAAATTGTTATAGCACAACGCATTTCCATTACTTGATTGGTAACGTTTAAGTTTCGTTCTTTAATAACCCGCATAACCTTGTTTAAATCTGCATATTCACAACTTACCTCATAATCTATGTTAATAGTTTTGGTCACTATTGTGCATGCTTCTAAAGCCATTTGCGCTCCAGTTCGATATGCATTTATTAAACCGCTTACGCCTAATTTAGTACCTCCAAAATACCTAACTACAACAACTAAACAATTGGTAACTTGAAAAGATTGTAATTGGCCATAAATTGGCATACCTGCAGAGTTACTGGGTTCTCCATCATCATTGGCGCGCCAGTGCTTATAAGTTTTTCCTAACTGATAAGCATAACACCAATGTCTTGCTTTATGATGTTCTTGCTTTAGGTTTTGAATAGCTTCTTGTACTTGCTCTTCAGTTTTTACAGGGATGGCATACCCATAAAACTTACTGTTTCTATCCTTAAATAAAACAGGTTCATTTCCTTTTAATATGGTTTTATAAATATCTTCTTCCATAGCATTAAATAGTTGAAGCTACTAAGATGATACTTATTATTGCCAATGCAACACCTAGCCAATTTTTAGGGATAAGTTTTTCTTTAAATATGACTATTCCTAATATGGTTGAAAACATTACAATGGCTACATTATTTATTGTAAATACTGTAGAGCTTTCTAAACCATTTCCTCTTAAAGCTTGTATGAGAAAATATATAGAAAAATAATTTGGTACGCCAAGTGCAACACCTGCAATGATATTTTTAAAAGTAATTTTAAGCGTTCCTTTTACGGCTTGAAACCCTAAAACAAAAAGGCCTGTAATAAATGCCATTAAAAATAACACGCTTGAAAATAAAGGCACATCATCTTGTGCAACATATTCGTTTTCTAAGAATTTTATTGATGTATCTATAATACCACTTCCTAAAAAAACAAGCACTGGAAATACTAGGTTTTTTGCTTTAATGGAAATACCATCCTTAGATTTTATAGACGAGAAGTAAACAGCAGAAAGTGCTAGTAAAATACCGAGTATTTTTAAAACACTTGTGCCTTCATTATAATACAGAATGCCAAATATTATTGGCGCAATTACACTCATCTTACTGGCAACAGAGACTACAGAAAGGCCACTTTTTTGAGTGGTAACTGCCATTAAATTAAAGACAATTATAAACAGAACCCCTAATCCTATAGCACCATAAAACCAATCGTATTCTGGGATTTTAGAAATTGAAACCTTACCACTATAACCAATTAAACCACAAGAGCCAGCAACAATGTAGTTCATTACAATAGCTTGTACGGTATTTACTTTGTAAACATCAAATAGTTTGAAAATGACATACAGTAAGCTGCTTGCCAGGATGCTAAGAAAAAGGTAAATCAAAATAAATTCTTGTTAATGGTAAACAAATCTACAACATCTTCTGTCTTAGGGTTTATGTTCCAAACCTTAAAACCTAAAGCTTTTGCAGCGTCTGTATTTTCCTTGGTATCATCAATAAATAACGTTTCTTCAGCTATAATATCTTCTTCTTTTAAAATATGCTTAAAACAAGAAGCGTCTGGCTTTCTTAGATGAAGTTCCTGTGAAAGATAAAAAGCATCAAAACACATCTTGAAATCTAAATAATGTGGAACTTTAGCTTTAATCCAATCTATGTGAAGATCATTAGTGTTACTAAGTAATATTAATTTGAAGTTTTTTACACTTGCTAGCTCCTTTATGAAGTTTAGCCTATGTTGTGGAAAATCTAACAACATACTATTCCACGCTTGTTTTACGTCTTGAGGCTTGATAGTTGTTGGTGCATTTTCAACATAAAAGCTTGTGAATTCTTTAGTGGTAACAGCACCAATTTCATAGTCTTTATTAAATTGTAGCATTTTTGCTGTAGGCTCACCATACCCCAATTTCTTAAACTTATCATAGGGCTTAAGCTTGTCTAAATTTATAAAGACATCTCCAAAATCGAAGAGTAGGTTTTTAATCATGAATTAGTATAAATTGTTAGCGTATCGTTTTGTAGTGTTTCTTTATGAGTAATACTTCCCGTAATTAAAGGTGCTTTTGTTCCTTCGTTAAACATTACATCTCCTTTAAATACTCTGGCTTCATCCCAAAGATTCGCGTTTATAAAATGCTGTAGCGTTTGTGCGCCACCTTCAACAATTATACTTTGCAAATTATTAGTATGGCAGTACTCACAGATATGTTGTGGTAGGTTGTTAAAATTACTAGTGTTTTCTGTAAATACTACCGTTTCAGCTTTATTATTAAATACAGAAAGTGATTTGTCTAGTACATTTTTTCTATCGATAACCAATCGAGTAGGATTAGGGCCACTCCAATCTCTAGTGGTTAAACTAGGGTTATCATCTTTTACAGTTTTTGTTCCCACAAGTATAGCTTGTTCTTCTGCGCGCCATTTATGAACAAGTTGCCTAGATACTAAGTTTGTTATCCATACTGGTTGTTGTTTATGTTTTGTTTTAGGGGCTAAAAATGCATCATTACTTTCTGCCCATTTTAAAATTATATATGGTCTTTTAGAATTGTGAAACGTAAAGAAGCGTTTGTTTAATTCCTGGCATTCATCCTCTAAAACGCCAACAGTAATTTTACAGCCAGCATCTAATAATTTTTTTATGCCTTGCCCTTTTACTTTTGCAAAGGGATCTACAGTTCCAATTACAACATTAGGAATATTATTGGCAATAATTAAATCTGCACAAGGTGGTGTTTTGCCATAATGCGAGCAAGGTTCTAAACTAACATAAATGGTAGATTTTTTTAAAAGCGATTTGTCTTTTACGGCATTTATTGCATTAACCTCTGCATGCGCAAGGCCAGCTTTTTGATGCCATCCTTCTCCAATAATCTTATTATCATATACTATAACACTACCAACCATTGGGTTAGGATAGGTAGTGCCTAATCCTTTTTTTGCAAGTTGTAAACAACGTTTTATATAGGTTTTATGAGAATTCAAAATAGGTATTTAAGTATCTTTGGTCACACAAATTTAAGATTAATAACGCTATGCCAACTCCAACTATAAGAGAAATAAATATTGAAGATAATCCTCACGTTGCAAAGTGTGTAAGAGATGTTCTTATTGAATTTGGAGTTCCAAAAGTTGGTACTGCGTATGAAGATGCTTCTTTAGATTGTATGTATGAAACTTATAATCATCCAAAAATGGTTTACCTGGTTTTAGAGGAAAATTCTCAAATTATTGGAAGCGCAGGTATTGCTAAACTTGATAATCACAATGGAAATATATGCGAGTTGCAAAAAATGTATTTTGCTCCTGAAGCTAGAGGAAGAGGTTTAGGTACTAAGATGATCACAAAGTGCTTAGAGTATGCGAAAGACTTTGGTTTTGTAGCCTGTTATTTAGAAACAATGCCATACATGGATGCTGCCAGAGCTCTCTATGCCAAAAACGGATTTGAGATTATAGACAAACCTTTAGGGAATACAGGTCATTATTCTTGTACGGTATATATGCTTAAAAACCTAAAAAAACTAATCTTCTAATAAATCTGGTCTTAATTCTTGAGTGCGTTTTACTGCTTGGTCTTCTCGCCACTCTTCAATTTTTGGTGTATTGCCACTGGTAAGTAATTCTGGGACTTTCCATCCTTTATAGTCTGCTGGTCTTGTATAAATTGGAGGCGCTAACAATCCATCTTGAAAGCTATCTGTAAGAGCACTGGTTTCATTACCTAATACACCAGGTAATAGTCTTATTACGGCATCACATAGTATTAGCGCACCAAGCTCTCCACCGCTTAATACATAATCTCCAATAGAAATTTCCCTAGTTATAAAGTGATCTCTTACGCGTTGGTCTACTCCTTTATAGTGACCACAAAGAATAATAATATTTTTTTGAAGTGATATTTGGTTGGCAATACCTTGTTTAAGTGTTTCACCATCTGGAGTCATATAAATAACTTCATCATAATCACGTTCAGATTTTAAATGGGTTATGCATTTATCTATAGGTTCAATCATCATAACCATACCAGCACCACCACCAAATTGGTAATCGTCTATTTGCCTGTAATTATCTGTTACATAATCACGTAAATCGTGAAAATGTATTTCTACATGACCTTTTTCGATAGCGCGTTTTAGGATTGAAGCTTCAAACGGACTTTTTAAAATATCTGGAACAACACTTATAATATCAATTCGCATAACAAGATTCTCTTTGTTTAAAGTGCAAATTTACAGCTTTATTACTCTATTAAGGTTGTTATCACTTGAGTTTCGGAATGCAAAGTTTTATGTACGGGACATTTGTCTGCAATTTGAAGTAGCCTTTTAATTTGTTTGTCGTCTAATTCTCCTTCAAGCTTAATTTCTCTTTTAAAAGTATCTATCTTCATATCGTCGGCTTCACAGGTTTCACAATCTATAGCGTGATCTCGACTGTAACTTGTATGAACCTCTACGTTGCTTACATGCCATTTCTTTCTCTTGGCATACATTTGAATAGTCATAGCTGTGCAAGCAGAAAGTCCGCCAGAAACTAAATCATATGGTGTTGGTCCTAAATCTTTACCGCCTACAGTCTTTGGTTCGTCTGCTTGAGAGTAATGATTGCCTAGTTTTAATTGTGTTGTAAATCCAGACTCTGCATCTAATGAAGCTACTACTTGGTGTGTAGAGTTAACTACAAAGGTTTCCTGTTTAATATCTAAATACCTGCTAGACCAACCTGCAATAACTTTCCCAATGTAAGTAGATTCTTCTTTCTCCATTAACAAATGGTTGGCACCATCTAAAGTGATAAAACTTTTTGGGTGTTTGGCAGATTTGTATATTTCTTCAGCATTAATAATACCTACAGTAGTATCTTGAGGAGAATGTAATACTAATAGTGCCGCGTTTAATTTACTAACTATTTGTGGTAAAGACTTAGTTTCTAAATCATCTAAAAACTGTTTTTTTATTTTAAAATCTCGTCCTGCAAGATTTACTGTTGCTTCACCTTGTTCTTCAATTTCTTCAATATTACTTTTTAAAAGATTTTTTACGTGAGTTGGGTTAGAAGGTGCTGCAATTGTAACAACTGCTTTTACATTTGGCAATTGCTCTTTTGCAAAAATTACAGCTGCGCCACCTAAGCTATGACCAACCAATAGAGTAGGTGCTTGTTTATGGTCTCTTAACCAATTGGCTGCGCATACTAAATCTTCTACATACCCTGAGAAATTTGTGTTTTCAAAATCTCCTTCACTATCTCCTAAGCCTGTGAAATCGAATCGTAAAACTCCAAAACCTTCATTAGTTAATGCTCTGGAGATATTCTTGGTTGCAGAAAAATTCTTTGTACACGTAAAACAGTGCGCAAATAAAACGTAGTTATGAGGCTGTTTGTTTACAGGTAACTCTAACCTTCCTGATAACTCTTGACCATCTGCGTTTATAAACGTAATCTTTTCGAAATCCATAGTTGGGTAGTTTAAAGATGAGTCGATTTTATGGTGTAGTAATTACACTACCATAGGTATTAGGATATAGTTTCTATTTTTACTTCGTAATGTGTTATTCTATAACAACTAATTCTTTAATTATATAAATGTTTCTGTAAGTTTCTATCCTAGGATCATAAAATTGAGATGTCGTATAAGAAACCTCCACAGTTTTAGATTTTAAACTATTATAGTCTGCCTCTAAATCGTAATTTGAATTTATATAAGACATCCAATAAAAACGATTTGTTTTAGCTGAGTCGTCTTTTAAAGAAAATGTGATAAAATCTGAGGTGTTTATTTCAGTAATTTCACCCACAATGTATCTCATTTCTGGCTCATCAACTTCATCAGACATTAGGTTTGTTATTTTTAAAAGTGCGTCTGGGCATTGAGTTGCCATTCTTAAACCAACAACTTCACCTAATTTTTCGCCAGCCGAATCAAGATTATCAAAATCGATATCAAAATCTCTTTTTAGCTTTTTCATGTAAGGGTTAGATGCCTTAAGCATACACACACCAAGCTCTAGAGTTATTGCGTCTTCGCTCTTATCATCTGTATCTAGAGAGGTCATACAATTACAAGTTTCTAATGCAATGGTATCTAAATAATCTTGAGCTTTACTTTGCATAGAAAAGCAAACGAACAGACTTAGGAAAGCAAAGGTTTTAATTGAGTTCTTGAGCATTAATTTACTGTTTTAAAGGTGGTTGTGGTTTTAAAAGGATTTAGTTCTAAAGTTTCTAATTTAGATTTAAAATCACTCCATTCTTCAGAGAAAAACTTATTAGTCTCTATTAAAGCATCATTTAACTGTGCTTTTGCTTGAGAAATTAATTGCTCTTCTGTAGCCGTTAATCCTTGTTGGCTACCACTAACATATTGATTGGCTAAGCCTATGCGTTGCATAACTGTAACTTCAGGATTTCTGGTAATTCCTTGTCTTTTATCAACCTTACCTAAATAGAGCGCGATAAGACTGTCTATCTTTTTATTAATATCAGAAATCTCCTTAAGTGTTTCTTTGTACTTGTCCTTATCTAAATCTTTAAGTCGTTTCTGAAAGTCTTTTGCTGTATTCTTACTTTCAACCAATTGTCTTACAGCATTTGCTGCAGTTTCTGTATAACCTTCTAATTTTTTTGAAGCATTGTACACCTCATTTATATTAGCTTCTGAAACTTTTAATCTAGGATCTGACTTTACTGATATAGTTTGAGTTGATTTAGAATCACCATAAACCATCTCTAAAGTATAATTCCCAGGTTTCACAGTGGTGCCACTAGGTTCTCTTTTGGACTCTCTTATAGAACGAGAAGGTCTATCTACACCTTTTTCATCCATAAACCAGCGCATTTTATGTAACCCAGTTGAGTCTGGAGTTTTTTGCTTTAATGTTCTTATAAGCTTGTCTCCGTTATAAACATTTAAAATGATAGAATCCCAAACTACTTCTGGTTGTTCTTCTATATCTGAAGTTTCTTCCTGTTCTTCATCACCTTCAGAGTCATTGTCTTTGTCATCTTCTTTAGACGCTTTATCTTCTTCTTTTTTAGTAATGTAGTAAGACAAACGTGCTCCAAATGCTCTGTTGTCTCCGCTAAACATAGCATCTGCACCAAAGCGGCTTCCTGTAGCTTGTTGGTAAGCAGATTGGTAGGCTGTAGGTGGCTCAAATAATACCACACGCTCTTTAGTGAGATTGTTGTTTCTTGCCATTGCTCTTAATGGTCTAATATCATCTAAAATCCAGAAAGAACGTCCAAAGGTTCCTAATACCAAATCGTGTTCTCTAGGATGAATTACCATATCTTTTACAGGAACTGTAGGGAAACCATTTGTATATTTTGTCCAGTTGTTTCCAGCATCTATGCTTATATAAAGACCGTCATCTGTTCCTAAAAACAATAGGTTCCTTTCAATAGGATCTTCAACTATACTTAGAGTGTAGCTTTGTACATCTTCTGCATCTACAATACGTTTCCAAGTTTTACCATAGTTTGTTGTTCTAAACGCGTATGGTTCATAGTTAAATCTTCTGTAGTCATTAACAACCAATAAAGCTTCTCCTTTATTTTTATTACTTGCTTTAATTTGAACTATCCAAGAGTTTTCTGGAACGCCAGGAAGATTAGAAACTTCTGTCCAGTTATTACCTCCATCTTTGGTATAATGAATCCTACCATCATCTGTACCAGCCCAAAGCATATTTTTTTCGATAGGCGATGGCTCTATTACTAAAATTGTAGTATGATTTTCTGCACCAGTGGCATCTAAAGTTAAACCACCACTTTCGCTTTGTTTTTGTTTTTCTGGATTGTTAGTAGTTAGATCTGGTGATATAACTTTCCACGTTTCACCTTTGTCTGTAGATTTGTGTACAAATTGGCTACCAAAATACACCACATTACTATCAAAAGGATCTATGTTTATTGCAGAATTCCAATTAAAACGAAGTTGTACATTTGGATCTGGATGTGTTGGTCTTACACCATAATTATTTCCTGTTTTCCAGTCGTAACGGCTTACATAACCTTGTTGGCTCATTGTCCAGCCGTATTGGCTATTGTCTGGGTCTGGAATAACATCAAAACCATCTCCAAAAGAAATTTCTTGCCAGTATGAGTTACGTATACCTTGAGAACGCCACGTGTATGCAGGACCTCTCCAACTGCCATTGTCTTGCATACCTCCATATACGTTGTAAGGAAACTCATTATCTACATTTACGTGATAAAATTGTCCTACAGGAATATTATCTACAAATCGCCAAGTTTTACCGCCATCTTTGGTAATATTTAAGCCACCATCGTTACCATCTATCATGAAATTCCCATCTTCTGGATGAATCCACCAAGCGTGATGATCTGGATGCACACCATTACTCACACCATAAGCAGGCATGAGTTGCTCAAAATTTCTTCCGCCATCTTCAGATACATTTACATAAGTAAATACAGAATAAACACGATTTTCATTTTGAGGATCTACATAAATTTCTGAATAGTAAAATGGACGATTTCCTATGTCACTCTTATCATTAATTTTTCTCCATTTAAAACCACCGTCTTCAGATTTATAAAGGGCATTCTTTTTAGCTTCAACTAAAGCATATACAATATTTGGTTTATTTGGTGCAATTGCTACACCAATACGACCTAAGTCGCCTTTTGGAAAGCCATCTTCTTCGGTTACCTTTTTCCAGTTGTCTCCACCGTCATATGTTATATAAAGCCCAGAGCCTTCACCACCAGATTTAAAAAACCAAGGATCGCGTTTGTGTTCCCACATTGCAGCCATAAGTTTATTTGGATTGCTAGGATCCATAATTAAATCTGCAGCTCCAGTTTTATTATTTACAAAAAGAACTTTTTTCCAAGTCTTACCGCCATCTGTAGTTTTAAATACACCACGTTCAGGATGTTCTCCCCAAGGTGAACCTATAGCTCCAGCATAAACTATATTAGGGTTTGTAGGGTCTATAACCACACGATGAATGTGACGTGTGTTTTCTAATCCCATAGACAGCCAAGACTTTCCGCCATCTAAAGATTTATAGATGCCATAACCGCCATTTAGACTATTACGTGGATTACCTTCTCCAGTACCAACCCATATAACACTAGGATTAGACTGTTGTATTGCAACTGCACCTATTGAAGCTGTTGGCTGGTCTTCGAAAATTGGTTCCCATTTAACGCCTCCAGAAGTTGATTTCCAAAGACCTCCAGATGCAGAACCTGCATACATAATATCTGGATTGCTAGTAACAACATCTATAGCTGTAATACGACCAGACATACCACTTGGGCCAATTTCTCGAGGTTCTAAGTTTTTAACTAGTGATAAGTCTAGTTTTTGGGCGTTAATTTGAATTGTTAGTAATAGTATAAAACTGGTGATAAGGTATTTCATGAGGTAGAAATAGTTTTTTAATTTTAATTACTTCTTCGCTTTGTTAGCATCAACTTTATTTTGATAGCGTCTCCAAAGTTCAGTTTGATGGGTCTCTAAACTAATATCACGACCATTTATAAAAGCTTTAGTAAGAATGTTAGTTCTCATATCTAGAGCGTCACCTTCAGAAATAAATAGGGTAGCGCTTTTGCCAACTTCTAGAGTACCATAAGTGTCATCTATTCCTAAAATTTTAGCAGCATTTAGCGTAATTAGTTTAAGAGCATCTTCTTTATCTAAGCCAAATTGTGCCACTTGTCCTGCTTGAAACGGTAAGTTTCTTGCATTGGCACGCTCCATAGATCCTGCATTCTGTATCGCTACTAATACACCAGCATCCATTAATAATTTAGGTAGTTTGTATGGCATATCATAATCATCATCTGCGGCATCTGGTAGACTATGTGTGCGTCCTGTTAACACAGCGATGTTATTTGTTTTTAACTCTTTAGCAAGGTTATGACTTTGGTAGCCTCCAACCAATACCATTTTTTCGATATTGAATTTATTCTTGAATGAAATTGCATCTATAATTTGTTTTTCATCATTTGCATGAACATATAATGTTTGGCTACCATCAAAAAGACCACGCATAGCTTTAAAAGGTAAATTTACTTGCGTATCCTTACCGTTATAGGCTTTGGCATTTGAAACAAATGTCTCTAACGTTGTAATATCGCTTTCGTAATTTTTATTGGGTTTTGCTGCTGGATCTTCACCTAACCACCAACGGCCAGTAGAAAATGGGTTTGGCCAATTTAAATGAATACCATCATCTGTCTTTACACTGGCATCTTCCCAGTTCCAAGCATCAAATTGTACAATAGACGATGTTCCTGAAATACGACCTCCACGAGGTGTGATTTGTCCTAAAAGTACACCGTTAGGTCTCATACTTTCGACAATTTTACTTTCTGCATTATAAGCTATAAGGCTTCTTATGTGAGGCAACATTGTACCAATGTCATCTTCATCATCTGTAGCTCTTACAGCATCTATCTCTACAAGACCTAATGAAGTATTTGGTGCAATAAAACCTGGATAGATATGTTTTCCGGAAGCATCTATAACAGTACCTTCTTGTGCTAGTTTTACAACCTTAGCATCTGCCACAACAGATAGTTTACCATCTTTAATAACAATAGCACTATTTTTAATAACCTCGCCATTTCCTAAATGGGCTGTACCATTCATAATCATTATGGTTTCAGTTTGTTTAGGTGCTGGTGTTTGTTGTGCAAAACTTGCAACACTTATACAGGTGGCAAGTATTAAATTTATATATGTTTTCATGTAATTAGTTTTAACTGTAATAAAAGATTTAGACATTAGATTACATTAATCTTCAAATACTTCAAGAGTATCACAATGCATATGTTGTTCTTCTTTTTTCTTTACAGGTTGTGTTTTAAGGCCCTTGTTTTTAGCTTGAAGCATTTGTGTGGTAATGACATTGCGCAAACGTTGGTTTTCTTTACGTAAGGCTTTATCTTCTTCAATATCAAAGTAAACTTTACCTTCTATAATTGTTTTTTCAGCTTTAGAATAAATAGACATTGGGTGTCCAGACCAAAGTACAACGTCTGCATCTTTACCCACTTTAATACTTCCGACGCGATCATCTATATGAAGCATTTTAGCAGGATTTAAAGTCACAAATTTCCACGCTTCTTCTTCACTCATGCCACCATATTTTACAGTTTTGGCAGCCTCTTGATTTAAACGACGGCTCATTTCGCCATCATCACTATTAATAGCTACAAGCACACCAGCATTATGCATAATAGATGCATTGTAAGGTATAGCATCATTTACTTCATATTTATATGCCCACCAATCACTAAATGTAGAACCAGCAACACCATGTTCTGCCATTTTATCTGCTACTTTATAACCTTCTAGAATGTGTGTGAACGTATTAATGTTAAAGTCAAACTGCTCTGCTACTTTCATAAGCATATTTATTTCACTCTGAACATAAGAGTGACAGCTAATAAAACGCTCTCCATTTAAGATCTCTAAAATGGTTTCCATCTCTAAATCTTTTCTGTAATTTCCAGATGCTTTATCTTTTTCGTATTGTTTAGCTCTTGTAAAATAATCTACAAACACTTGCTCAACACCCATACGTGTTTGTGGAAAACGAGAACGGCTACCCCAATTACTTTGCTTAACATTTTCTCCTAAAGCAAATTTTATGAATTTTGGAGAATTGTCATAAATCATAGCATCTGGAGTTTCTCCCCATTTTAATTTTAAAATTGCAGAACGCCCACCAATTGGGTTTGCAGAACCGTGTAGTAACTGTATAGAAGTTACACCACCAGCAAGATTTCTGTAAATATCTATATCGCTTGGGTCTACAACATCTTCCATGTTAACCTCTGCTGTAGAGTTATGTCCAGCTTCATTTATAGCAGTTCCTGCAATATGTGAGTGCTCATCTATAATCCCAGATGTAAGGTGTTTACCAGTACCATCTACCTCAATAGCTCTACCTGCTGATAGGTTATTTCCTATTTTGGCAATTTTTCCATCTTTAATTAAAACATCGGTTTGTTCTAGAATACCTTGATCTTCATTTGTCCAAACAGTGACATTCTTAAATAATATATCCTGTTGCTTTGGTTGTTCACTAAACCCATATGCAGTGTTAGGATAGGTAAGTGGCATAACTGAAAACTCTTCTTCTTTAGAGTCTTCCTCATCATCTTTGTCATCTTCCTTTTCATCTTGAGATGTAGTAGCTGTTTTAGTAGCTGTAAATCGTGCTTCGCTACCGTCATACAATATTGCTTTACCACTAATTGAATTCGGGTTTCTTGGAACAGATGCAATTAGGCGCGTGTATTCTTTTTTGTTTTCATCTGGAGATGTTAATACAAGTGTCATCCAATCATTTGCAAATGTAAGTTTGGCACCTAGTTTTTTGTTTCCTGTTGTTACTTTAGCTTTTGGTTTTTCTGAAGTTCCACTAACAGTAAGTTTATAAGAAGTATTATCAATAGTTAAATTATAATCGCCATTAATATCATTAACCTGCATCTTGTTAACTACGTGTTTTTGTCCTTGCACCCAGTTTTCAAATATTTTTGTGTCTTCTTCAAATAATTCACCAGATGTTATTATAAAATTAGCGTGTGCACCTTGTTTAAGCTCACCTAATTTCCCTGATTGTCCCAACATTTGAGCTGGTATTGTCGTTAAAGCTTCTAGAGCTTTTTCTTTAGAAAGGCCTCTTTTAATAGCCATCATTAAGTTTTTATGAAACTCTTTAGGCGATTTTAAATCGTGCGTTGTGAAGGCAAACATCACGTTATTTTCTGCCAACCATTTTGGATTGCTTGGTTGTTGGTTCCATTCTTTCATAGACTCCAAATCTACCATTCCAGCTAAATAAGGATCTTCTACATCGTAAGCATCTTTAAAGTTAATAGGTAAGATATATTTAGCATTGGTGTTTTTAATAGCTTCAATACTTTTATATTCATCGCCGCCACCAACTATAATGTAGTTAACGCCAGATTCGTCACCAACTTTATCTGCTCTTAAATCATTTAAATAACCTTCTGCCAAGAAAATTTGTGGAAGATTTTTGTTTTTATTTAATGCTTCTAAAGCTAAATCTTTAGTAGTTGCATTTCCATTTTGATACCATTGAGCATCTAAATATACTTGGCGTAGTAGTGCCATAGCTCCCATAATAGATGTTGGGTAAGATTGTCTTGAGGTTACGCTTTTGTCAAAAGATAAGAACTGAGCAGATTTATCTACTAGCAATCTATCGTTTTGAGTGCCTTCGTCATTTAAAGCAACCAGCATACCAGTTCCTCTAATAATTGCATCTGGTACGTGAGTATTTACAACTCCAAATCCTGCATCCTGCAATTCTTTAGCGTCTTTAGTATTATACTTAAAATGCTCTACTGCATTAGTTTCAGGTCTAATATGATCATTCCAATAGTAACCTTCTCTAGAGGCATCATATTGAGGTTGGCTAGAGTTATTGCTTCCTCTTTTTGGCTTGTCTATACCAAAACTAGAATATGCATCTATAAATGACGCATAGATATGGTTACCTTCTGCATCAACCTGCACAGCATTTTGAGGAATGTTTACAGATTTGCCAACAGAAACAATTTTGCCATCTTTAACGAGTAGCATTCCGTTTTTTAGTGTTGTTGAAGGATTTGTGTGAATTACTGCATTTTTAATAACAGTATAATTGGTGTTCTTGTCAGATTTTACACCGTCATTTTTTGGGAAATAATCTTGTGCTGAGATGGTTACAGATACTAACAGCATAAGACTACAAAGGAAAGGTAGCTTCATTAGGTAATTTAATTTAGTTGAATTGCAATAAAGATAGAAGATACACTTTCGATTATCGAAACGTTAAGATTTTTTTAACAAGCGTTAAGAAGTTCTATAAAAGATATTTTTCGTCAGAATAATAGTTCACCAATAATGCAACAACGTAGCTATAGCTAGCCATACCTCTTGGTTGGTTATTTGCTTTTAGATATCCGTCATAAAATAGAGCAAAAAGTGGCTCTAATTGATTTTCGTAGGAGAGCCAAAAATTTCTAACCTCATTATAATTAGCCATAATCCCACAATTTACTTTAAATAGCAAGTCTACACCAACAGCAGGATCTCTCCTAAAAATTTCATTTAAACAATATCTTAGAGCAAATGTATACCCAGAATATCGCATATAAATATCATTGTGGTTTAAAGTATTTAGACAGGCAATGAAATTGGCTTCATTTTCTTTAGCGTACCCTAATTGGTGTCCTATTTCATGGCTTATTGTAGTAGGTAGTTTATAGGGTAAAACATTGCTGTTTATTTGAGACTCATTTGTAAGTGGATTTAAATATCCATTAAAGCCCATGTAACTTAACGGTACACTAAATAGTGAAGTTTTTACACTTGGCGCATTATACTTAAGCTCTGGATAACTCTCTTTTAAGTCTGAATATCCAGAAATTGCCAAATCGTATATTGTATCTTTTGAATAGTTAAAAGCTACGGCTGTCGAATCGTTTTTAGCAAGTTTTAGCTGAAGCTCATTAGAGCGTTCAATTAAAATATTGGTAAGCGTAATAAGCTGTTCGTCTGTATAATTATCCTCAATACCTAAGCTAATATGTAAGGGTTCTCTGTAGTAATTAAATCCCCAAAACAATTGAAACATAAAGTAAATAACAGAAAGTGTAGCTACAGCATCTATAAACCACACTTTTATATGTTTAAACTTTGTCTTAATTCTCAGATAAAACCAGCGTAGTAATAGTATTATAAAAAGAGCATAAATAAGATCTCCAAAAGAAAACGGAAGAAGACCAAAAACACTACGCTCTAAATACGACAAGTACTGATAAAGACCTAAACTATACCATTGCTCTACTCTGTTAGGAAACTTACTAAGTATAAATATACCTAGTATTTGTATAGGTAAAAATAGGGCTAATATTAATTTGGGATGACGTTTCATAACTTTTCAAAGTAACGTAATATTAACCGAATTCTTATAAAGTAACTTGTACTTTAAAAGACCAAACTACCCTTAATTTTAAAGTGAGTATGATCTCTTTTATCTTATAACCTATACCTTTGCAAAAAATTAAGACAGAAAACCATGAGTGATATTATAAGAAACTTAGATCCTAAGCCAGTTTGGAAAAACTTTGCATTCCTAAATGCTGTTCCAAGACCTTCTAAAAAGGAGGAACGCGTTATTAAATTTATGAAGGATTTTGGAGAACGCTTAGGCTTAGAAACCTTAGAAGATGAAGTGGGAAATGTAATAATTAGAAAGCCAGCTTCTAAAGGAATGGAAGATCGTAAAATGGTAGTGATGCAAAGCCACTTGGATATGGTGCATCAAAAAAATAATGATACAGACTTTAATTTCGATACTCAAGGTATCGAAATGTATGTAGATGGAGATTGGGTAAGAGCAAAGGGCACAACATTAGGCGCGGATAATGGTTTAGGAGTTGCTACAATTATGGCGATCTTAGAAAGTGAAACAATTGCACATCCACCAATTGAAGCAC
The DNA here is from genome assembly GCF_002716225.1 of Croceibacter sp. NCBI lineage: Bacteria > Pseudomonadati > Bacteroidota > Flavobacteriia > Flavobacteriales > Flavobacteriaceae > Croceibacter > Croceibacter sp. The sequence goes on from NZ_PAZX01000005.1 coordinate 126,514, forward strand.
TGTTTACTATAGATGAAGAAACAGGAATGACAGGTGCACAAGGATTAAAGCCAGGTGTATTGCAAGGTGAAATACTGTTAAACTTAGATACTGAAGAAGATGATGAAATAGGCGTAGGTTGTGCTGGCGGTGTAGATGTTACAGCAACACGCACTTATAGTGAAGAACAAACTCCAGAGCATATGTCTGGATTTAAGATTACCGTAAAAGGATTACAAGGTGGCCATAGCGGTATGGATATTATAAAAGGGCTTGGAAATGCTAATAAGTTTATGAACAGACTCTTGTTTGATGCTTATGAAAATGTAGGCTTGAGAATACATAGTATTAATGGCGGTAGTCTTAGAAATGCTATACCAAGAGAAAGCGTTGCAGAAGTAGCTGTTGAGAATATACATAAAGATGCGTTTGAACATGAACTAAATGTATTAGCAACCACCATAAAAACTGAGTATAAAACTCTTGAGCCAGAATTAGAAGTTGTTATCGAAGCTATTGAAACTCCTGAGACAATTATGGATCTAGGTGTGCAAGAAGGATTTTTAAGAAGTATCTACACCGCACATAATGGTGTTTATAGAATGAGTCCAGATATTGAAAACCTTGTTGAAACTTCTAATAATATAGCAAGGATAACCTTAGGAAACGGTGAAGTAGAAGTGCTTTGCCTTACAAGATCTTCTGTGGAGTCATCAAAAACAGATTTGGCTAATGCACTAAGAGCGTCATTCGAGCTATCAGGATTTGTAGTTGAGTTTTCTGGAGAATATCCAGGATGGCAACCAAATATGGATTCAGATATCTTAAAAGTGCTTGATAAAACATACAAGTCTTTAAATAATGGAGAGCAAGCACATATTGCAGCTTGTCATGCTGGATTAGAATGTGGTATTTTAGGACAGCACTACCCAGAGATGGAAATGATTTCTTTTGGGCCTACCATTAGAGGTGCACACAGCCCAGATGAACGCGCTAGTATTTCTTCAACAAAGAAATATTGGGAATTGGTATTACAAGTTTTAAAAGAAATACCTGTAAAATAAGTTCTTGAGACATTATAGGTTAAGCCCGATACTAAGTTTATAAATATAGTATCGGGCTTTTTTCTGCCATAATTTCAGCTAAATATGGCACTTAATTAATTATGTGCCATTATAGCAATTCTGCAATATAATTTAACACTTCTTTATCATTTGTCCTTAGCAGTAGCTATATATAGTCTAAGCGTGAGTCATAATTTGATAACCTCCTATTAATGGTGGTTTTGGCATCCTCGCACAGTCATTGCACCCTATATACTGAACTTTTAAAAATAGATATGAAAGTATTAGTAATAGGCGCAGGAAATATGGGATTAACCTACGCAGAGGGCATGGCAAAATCGCCATACCTTAACCGAAGAAATTTAATGATTCATGATGTTTCAACAGAAAAAATGTTAGAGCTAAGTGAATTTCCACATTTTGACACCTATAACAACCTAGAAGATTGCCTACCACAAGCAGATGCAGTATTTATTGCTGTAAAGCCTTACCATAGTGAAGAGCTTTTTGAAAAAATGAAAGACAAGGTGAATAATGACCAAATCTTTATCTCTCTAATGGCAGGTATTACTATTGATAGTATACAAGAAAACTTAGGTATAAAGAAAGTAGTAAGAGCTATGCCTAACCTGCCAGCTAAAGTTGGTTTGGGTATGACCTCTTTTACAGAAGCCAAAGAGGTAAGTAGAATTGAGTTGCTAATGGTAAGAAACCTTTTAGATACAACTGGTGAAGCTATACATGTAGAAAATGAACGTTTCATAAATGCTTCAACAGGTATTTCTGGTAGTGGTCCAGCATATGTATTTTATTTTATGCAATCTATGATGGAAGCTGCTTTAAAAATGGGCTTTACCACAAACGATTCTAAAGTATTAGTAGCACAAACTTTTGAAGGCGCTGTAAAATTATTTAATGAATCAGATCTTTCTCCAAATTCTTGGATGGAACGCGTAGCATCTAAAGGCGGTACAACACGTGCAGCTTTAGACTCAATGGAAGATAATAACGTAAAAGAATTAATTAAGGAAGCTGCTTATGCAGCATTCGATCGAGCAACAGAACTCGGAAAATAAACATGAAAACTCAAAAAAACACCATGGATAATAAGAGAGTAGTTATAAAAGTAGGAACCAACGTGATGACCAATAAAGACAATCGCATATTAGGTCCTGTATTAAACGAACTCGTAAGACAAATAGCAGAATTATATGAGAATAATATTTCACCAATATTAGTGTCATCTGGATCTGCCATTGCAGGAATGGAAGTGTTAGGAGATTGTAAAGCAACAGACCCATCAACAAGAAGACAAATATTTTCTTCTGTTGGTCAACCTCGTATGATGCGCCATTACTATAGTTTATTTCATGATTACGGTATGCGCTGTGCACAAGTATTAGCTACCAAGCGAGATTTTGCACCAGGTAAGCATAGAGAAAATATGATAAACTGTTACGAAGGATTAATTAATGAAGGTATTGTTCCTATTGCAAATGAAGATGACGCAGTATCACTTAAAATGTCAATGTTTAGTGATAATGATGAATTGGCAAGTTTAGTAGCAGAGCTTACAAATGCAGATGCCTTAATCTTATTAACAGATACAGACGGACTTTATACAGGTCATCCAGATGATGATGATTCTGAAAAGTTAGATAAAGTAAATGTGGAAGAAAATGTAGAACAATATGTGCAAGCTTCAGAAAAATCTGAAGGCGAAGGACGTGGCGGAATGAAGTCTAAGCTAAAGATTGCAAAGGCTACTGCTAAGAAAAACATTCCAACATTTATAGCAAACGGAAAGCGTAAAAATGTAATAGTAGAGCTGTTGGAAGGAAAAGATATCGGAACCAAGTTTTACGCATAAACAAGGAAAATTTAATTAGAAAGAACGACTATGAAATTGATAAACACAGAATTAAAGAATAACGTTTTAGGATCTATGATGAGAATCTTAGATGAAAGACGCGAGGATATACTAACTGCAAATAAGAAAGACCTTGATGCTTTTAATAAAGACGATCAAGCCTTATATGACAGGCTAGTTGTTAATGACAAAAAGATTGATGGGATGATACAGGCAATAGCCGAAGTAAAGTCTCAAGATGATCCTGTGAGTAATGAAATCTCTAATACAACGTTAGACAATGGTTTAAACATTGTAAATAAAACAGCACCATTTGGTACCATCATGATCATTTATGAATCTAGGCCAGATGTAACTATAGAGGCTGCAGTACTTGCATTTAAAGCCAATAATAAGATATTACTTAAAGGTGGTAAAGAAGCACATGAAAGTAATGTTGTCTTGGTTGAGTGCTGGCACCAAGCATTACAAGAAAACAAATTACCAAAAGATTGGATTAAAATGTTGGTAATGAATCGCACAGAAACTCAGGAGTTCTTGAAAAATCCAACAGAACCATTAGACCTTATAGTACCAAGAGGTGGTGAACGCCTAATTGCATTTGTAAAAGAACATGCTAAATGTGCTGTATTGGTAAGTGGTAGAGGTAACAACTTCTTATATGTAGATAAAGATGCAGACTGGAAAAAAACTCTGGAAGTTATTATTAATGCTAAGACAGATAAAATTTCAGGATGTAATGCTTTAGATAAAGTTTTAGTAGATAAGAATATTGAAGACTACGAGTCTAAATTAAAAGATTTAGATAAAACATTATCTAGCTTAGGTGTTGAGATAATTGTAGATAAAAATGTAAACACTATCTTATCTGAGCGCGATTTAATCTCTAAAGATGAGGTGTGGTTTGAAGAGTTTTTAGCTATGAAAATTGCTATAGGAGAAGCTGATGGAATTGAAGATGCAATTTCAAAAATAAACACCTATAGTGGTGGACACTCAAGTGCAATACTAACTGAAGATAAAGCCGTTGCTACGCACTTTATGGAAAATATTGATACCGCTGCAGTATACCATAACGCGTCAACCAGATTTACAGATGGCGGCCAAATGGGTGTAGGAGCAGAGCTCGCAATAAGTACAGACAAGTTGCACCACAGAGGACCACTAGGTCTTAAACAATTGGTAACCAATAAATACTATGTATTTGGAGATGGACAAGTAAGAGTTTAATCTCATTTAAAATTATGTATAAAAAGGCATCAAGATATTCTTGATGCCTTTTATTCTTTACAGTTATATTAAATCAGTTTTTTCTCGAAAAATGAATTAATCATTTACATTTGTTAAAAAAATTGTAAATTGAATTTATTAATGTTAAAAATTTCACATTATTTATTTTAATGTGCTGATTTTCAAATTGTTATAATTTAGTTTATTTTAACTGATAATCAAAGTCTTCCATTGAATAATATTCCAGATAATCATATACTTGTTGCTGTAGGTGCAAGTGCAGGTGGCTTAGAAGCTTTAAACAGCTTTTTTTATAATGTCCCAGAAGATAGTGACTATACGTACTTAATAGTGCAACATTTGTCTCCAGACCATAAAAGTCTTATGGCAGAGTTGTTAGCTAAAAAGACTAAAATACCAATTACAGAAATAAAGCATGATGCAGAGATAGAGCGAAATCATATTTATGTAATTCCGCCATCTAAGAATCTTGTAATTGAAAATAAACACCTTAAATTATTAGACAAACCAAAAGGGCAACAGCTTAACTTACCTATTGATATACTTTTTGAATCTTTAGCTAAAGAATACAGGCAAAATGCTGTAGGTGTAATATTAAGTGGTACTGGTAGTGATGGCTCTAGAGGAATTCGTTATATAAAAGAAGAAGGTGGCTTAGTCTTGGTACAACAGCCAGAACAAGCAAAATTTGATGGTATGCCTCAAAGTGCTATAAATACTGGATTTCCAGACTTTGTAGTGCCTGTGGAGGATATGAGTAATGAAATTATAAGCTATTTTGACAGTAGTAACATCTTAAGCATCACACAAGATTTCACTAATATAGATGACTCTGCACTAAGAGATATATTAAACTTACTTAAAAGCAAGACAGCGCTAGACTTCAATCTTTACAAAAGGCCAACATTATTACGCCGTATTATTAGGCGAATGAGAATGCTACAAATAGGATCATTAAGAGATTACTACAAGTATTTAAAGGACAGTAAAGATGAGGTAGATATTATTTATAAAGAATTTTTAATTGGAGTTACAAAGTTTTTCAGAGATGAAGAAATGTGGCGTCTTCTTGAAAATAATGTGATACCTAAATTAGTAGCAGATAAACAAGATAATGATATTCTCAAAATTTGGGATGTAGCATGTAGTACTGGAGAAGAAACTTATTCTTTGGCAATCTTGTTTTTAGAAGAAATTGCTAAACAGAAAAAACGCATAGAGCTTAAAATATTTGCAACAGATATTTCTCAATTTCATTTAGATATTGCCAGTAAAGGCGAATATAGCAAAAGCACTCTGGTAGATGTAGATCCAGAATATCTAGCCAGATATTTTAAAAAGGATGATGATACCTTTAAAATAGCAGAATCTGTAAGGCGCACCGCAATATTTTCAAATCATAACATTCTAAAAGATCCACCTTTTAATAAGGTAGATATGGTAATGTGCAGAAACCTATTAATTTATTTTCAGAATGATGTACAGCAAAAAGTGTTTAAAGTATTGCACTTTAGCTTAAAACTAGAAGGTTATTTAGTTTTAGGATCTAGCGAAAGTTTAGGTAATGAAGGCGATAACTTTGACACTATTAGTAGAAAGTGGAAAATTTTCAAAAACCTAAAAGTTTCCAGAGGCTTAAGAACAGAAACTTTACATTCTTCTAGTGACAGAAAGTTTAGAAACAAAAGAAGAACAAACCCAGATATCGTTGCTAATTCTAATATGAAGCAACGAAAAATAGAAGAACTATTAAGCTCATCTATTTTAGAACAGTTTAATGCTACGAGTATTTATATAGATGAAGATTATAACATCTTAGAAGCACGTGGTAACTTTAGGAAATTTGCAAATCTACCTAACTCAGGTTTTACAACTAACCTGCTTAAAATGCTTCCTGAAGAATTTAAAATACCACTAACAACTAGTGTAAAACGATCTAAACGCCTTAAGGATAAGCATGTCATTTCAGAGCGAATCATTTTTGTAAATGATGATGGTCAAACAGCTGTAGATCTAAGAGTACTTCCAATATCAGATGATAATTCAAATAGAGTAACAGAGTTTGTGGTATCACTAATGGATCAAAACATTGAGAGTGTTAATGAAACTGTTATTGAGCGCACAAGTATTAGTGAAAGTGCCTCATTACGAATAAAAGATCTCGAGGAAGAAATAGATCATGTTCAAGATGAATTAAATAAAGCTATAGAGGAAACAGAGACGAGTAACGAGGAGTTACAAGCTACTAATGAAGAGTTATTGGCTAGTAATGAAGAGTTGCAAAGTACAAATGAAGAGCTACAAAGTGTAAATGAAGAATTGCATACCGTAAATGCAGAGCATATTCAAAAACTTGACGAATTAGGTGCTCTAAACGAGGATATTAATAACTTACTAACAAGTACCAATTTAGGCGTAATTTTCTTAGACTCTAAGTTAAGAATACGAAAGTTTACGCCAGCTATTAAAGAACATTTTGATTTATACCAAGCAGATGTAGGAAGGCACATAGATAATTTTGTTGTAAGTTTTGGAGAGAACAACACAAACAATATTGTAACTAATGCAGAACGTGTTATTAATACAGGAAAAGTATTTGAAAAGAAAATAATAAGCAAAGGCAAACGTCACTTTTTACAACGCATATCTCCATTTATTACAACCGCTGGAGAAGCTAATGGTGCAGTAATCACATTTATAGATATAGAGAGTATTCATAAATCTCAAGAAGAACTAAGAAGAAGTCAATCTAAGTTTAAAGATTTTTATGAAAATGATCCTGTAATGCATGCTAGCATAAGTCCAGATAGCGGAAACATTGTGGATTGCAATAAAATATTTTATAAAACTTTAGGGTTTAAAAACAAAAAAGAGATTTTAAACAAATCTATCTTTCAATTTTATAATGATCAATCTAAAATAAAGGCAAGCGATTTAATTACTGAAATAAAAAACACAGGTGAGGTTCAAAATGAAGACATGACCTTGGTTTCTATGGATGGCAGAGAAATACACGTGTTACTAAACTCCAAGCTTACAAAAAATATTCACGGAGAAACAATAACTATGGGAACACTCTTAGATATTACAGCTCTTAAAGAAACAGCAGATAAGTTAGCCAAGAGACAATTAGATTTAGAGATGGCTAACAATGAGTTAGAGCAATTTGTGTCTATTTGTTCTCACGATTTAAAAGAACCACTAGCAACTATTCGATTTGGAAGTGAAATGCTGGACAAAAACTTTAGCCACCAACTCGAATCAAAAGGTAAAGAATACATAAGGTATATTCATGAAGCTGCCGGACGTTTGGCAAATCAAATAAATGCTCTACTTGAGCATAGTAGAATAGGGCAAAACAGTGAAAAGCAAGATGTAGATTTAAAACAAGTGTTAGATACTGTTGTTATGGATCTTGCTAAAAGTATAAATGACTGTAAAGCAAAAATTTCTATCGGTAAACTCCCAACTATTAAAGGGTATGAGGTAGAGTTGAGGTTACTATTCCAAAACTTACTTTCTAATGCTTTAAAGTATTNCAANAAAGGTGTTACTCCAGATATTAGAATATCNTATTTTAAAGATAATGATCATTATATCTTTTCTGTGAATGATAATGGTATTGGTATTGAAGAAATAGATCTAGAAAACATATTTAAAATNTTCAATAAAATACATAGAAANGATAATATTGAAGGTACAGGAATAGGCTTAGCCCATTGTGACAAGATTGTAAAACTGCACGATGGTAAAATTTGGGTAGATTCTCAACCTGGCGTAGGAAGNACTTTCCATTTTAAGCTTAAGGCTTAATAAATAATCTTAGTTTTGCGTAAAACTTAAGCAATGATCAAGGCAATTTTATTTGATATGGATGGTGTTATTGTAGATACNGAACCTCTACATAAAAAAGCCTATTNCAAGATGTTTGAAGATTTTAGCCTACCCGTTTCTAAANCACTTTATGAGTCGTTTACAGGGCAATCTACCCTAAATATCTGTAAGCGATTGGTAGATGAATTTAAAGTAGATCACGCTCCAGAAGAATTAGTTGCTAAAAAACGCCTTCATTTTAAGTATNTATTTGANAATGATGAGAGCCTTCANCTTATTTCTGGTGTNGAAGACTTAATTAAAGATTATTANGCTAACGGTCTNACNTTAGTATTAGCTTCTTCAGCATCTATGCCTAATATTAACAGGATTTTCGAAAGGTTNAATTTAAATCAATATTTTGTAGCCAAGTTAAGTGGTGCAGACCTTAAAGAGTCTAAACCCAATCCTGAGATATTTGTAAAGGCAGCCGAGGCATCTGGACAACCCAAAGAAAATTGCTTAGTAATCGAAGACTCAACTAACGGTATTAAAGCAGCAAAAGGTGCTGGTATTTATTGCGTAGGTTACGATAGCAAACACTCTACAAACCAAGACTACAGTTTAGCAGACAAAGTGATTTCAGATTNTAANGAAATTTCTTTTGCNAACTTAATGAGGTAACTTAGTCCTTAATACACCATAAAGAAGAGTTCCCAATAACGCCCCAACAATTACAATTAGAATAGGCCAATATCCTGCGCCTATAAGAACATACATTGGTCCTGGACACGCGCCAACCAAAGCCCAACCTAAACCAAAAAAGATACCACCAACCAAATATCTTGTAACGCTAAATTCTTTAGGCGTTGGGTTTATTGCTGCTCCATTAAGAGCTTTAATTTCTTTCTTCTTTATTAAATAAAGGCCAGCAACACCAAGTATAACTGCAGATGCAATTATGCCATACATATGAAATGATCCTAATTGAAACATTTCATAGATTCTAAACCAAGACGCAGCTTCAGACTTGTAAAGAACTATTCCAAAAAGAATACCTATACCTAAAAATGAAATAAATCTCATAACTTAAAATATTAATGGAAATAGTAAATGAATCATAAGTAAACCACCAATAAAAAACCCTATTACAGCTATTAGAGATGGTGTTTGTAAGTTACTTAACCCAGAGATAGCATGTCCAGANGTACAACCACCAGCATACCTTGCNCCAAACCCAACNAATAAACCACCAATTAATAAAATTAGGATGTTAAATGGATTGTCTAAAGCTTCAGCAGAAAAAATCTCTTTTGGTAAGTAAGAACTGTTTACACTATTAAAGTTGTAATCTTCTTGCAGTTGNGTAGCAATTACAGGGTTTATGGTAACTACATTATTCGAGAAAAATGTTGACGCCAAAAANCCACCAATTACAACTCCTAGGACGACAGTAAGATTCCAAATATTTGCTTTCCAATTAAACTTAAAAAAGTCTGCAAATTTTTCGGCACCCATAGCAGAACACATTGTTCTTAAATTAGAAGACATCCCAAAAGATTTACCNGCAAATAGTAATAAAAACATCACCAATGCTATAAGAGGCCCAGAAACATACCAAGGCCAAGTGTCATATATAAAATCCATATTAACTAAAATCTTTTACTGCATCACTAAGATCATACACAGCTATTTCATCTGTATCTAACTCAGCTAAAATNATGCTACTTCCTGCAGCGCTACGATAACCACCAGCACAATGAACTATAATTGGACTTATAGTTGGAATAGCCTTAATATTCTCTCTTAATTCATGTAATGGAATATTAATAGCCTGAGGAAATAATTTTTGATTTGCGACTTCGCTTTTATTTCTGATATCAACAATAGTATACGTGTCTGGATANTTTTTAAAATGCTTTAAATCTAATTTTTTAGACGTAGAGAAGTCTTCTTTAGCTAGGGTTATAAAGCCTTTAATTTGCTTTTCATATCCAATTTTGGTTACACGTTCGTAAATTGAAGCTGCTTGATTAGAATTTTCTAAAACAATATAAAACTCTTCATCAGGATTAACTATNGAGCCTAACCAAGTTTCAAATTTAGAAGTNGGTGACATAGCCATGATGTTATAACTTCCCTTTAAATGNTTGTCTTTAAAGTTTTTCTCATCGCGTATATCTATTATTAGAGCATCTGTTGGAGCAACTTTAGTTTTATAATACTCTATAACACCCTTAAAGTTTTCATCATAATTTGATGCACCATCTTTATTAATAGAAACCGCCTTATTAAAATACTTTGGTATAAATGGTTGATCGTCTAATAATTCAGACATAAANTCACCTTCGTTTTTTACATTAAAGGCCCAGTTGCTTAACCTTTCNTTTCCTAATGTAGAAGAAGTAGAGTTGGAGCTCATCCCTTTTCCGCAAAGTGAACCTGCACCATGAGCAGGATATACTAAGGCGTGNTCTGGCAGTTCTGCATATACCTTGTTAATAGTCTTGTACATGCTTTTAGCCATTGCNTTTCGTGTAGCTTTTAAATGGCCAGAACCTTCTCGAAGATCTGGTCTCCCAACATCGCCTACAAAAAGTGTGTCTCCTGTAAATAAAGCAACATCTTCACCTTGTGTAGCAATTACTGTAATACTATCTGGAGAATGGCCAGGAGAGTTTACTGCAGAAAATTCAATATCACCAATTGTAACGGTATCTCCAGAATCAAAAGTCTTATGTGGGTAATCTGCGTTTACCTTTTCACTGGTATAAATTGTAGCNCCAGTTTCTTTATGAATTTGCAAATGAGAGCTCACAAAATCTGCATGTGGATGAGTTTCAAAAACAGCCACAATTTTAGCATTATGCTTTTTTGCTAAGGCGTAATATTGGTATGGGTTTCTTTCTGGATCTANAATGGCAATTTCATCATTGCTTATAATTGCGTAGGAAAAATGAGAAAGCGGTTTGTATGTAAATTGTATAATATTCATGCAAGAGATTTTATGCAAAAATACAGTTCATATCTTGACATTTTTGTAACTTTTGTTACAGAGAACTTAGATTTATTTGAATATAGATTCTTTTAGAATTATATATATTCCCATAACTAGAACAAACCAACCAAATCCCTTTTTTAATTTTTTGCCATCTATAAAATTATTTAGCCAAATGCCTATAAAAATACCAGCGACAGATAAGCTNGAAAATAGGATAAGGAAACTCCATTCGATATCTAAATTTTGAATGTCTCCAATAAATCCTATTAAAGACTTTATGGCTATTATGAGTAATGANGTAGCTACGGCCTTCTTCATTGGCAATTTAGCAAACAACACTAATGCTGGAATAATTAAAAAACCGCCACCAGCACCAACTATTCCTGTAAGCACTCCAACTACAGCACCTTCAATTAAAATAAGAGGATAATTAAATTTAATTTTTTCGTCTTGTGCTGTTGTTTTCTTTTTATCCCTAATCATAGTTATTGCCGCAATGAGCATGATTAGAGCAAAGAATATCATTATAGCTATATTCTTAGTCACTATAAAATCACCTAAACTAAATAATGTGTCTGGAATNGCTGGTACTAAATACTTTCTAGTTAAATACACTGCTATAAAAGCAGGAATAGAAAANACAATAGCTGTTTTAATATCTATTAACCCTTTTTTNAAGTTTTTAATAGCGCCAACTAATGCTGTNGTNCCNACNACAAATAAAGAGTAAGCAGTAGCTGTTACNGGNTTAATATAAAGTAAATAAACAAGTATAGGAACAGTTAAAATTGAGCCACCACCACCAATAAGACCTAANACAATNCCTATAAGCAATGCACTTAAGTAACCTAATATNTGTAANACATCCATAGTAGCAATTTAAAGTTGCAAAACTAAAGGTTTAATTTAAAGATGTAAGTAACATTAGTTACTTAGGTGAATTATTTACTTAAAATATAAATTTTATTGCGTTCTAACTTAATTTCACCTTCTTGCTCTAGAGTTTTTAAAAGTCTAGAAATTACAACTCTAGAGGTATTAAGATCAAAAGCAATTTCTTGATGAGTAATTTTAATGGTGTTAGATTTATTTACTTCCGCCTTGTTGCTCAAGTAATGTAACAATCTTTCGCTTGTATTAGAAAATGCAATAGTGTCAATGGTATCTAATAGTTCAATAAATCTTTCGTGATAGTTTTCAAATACAAACTTTCGCCAAGATTTATACTTTGAGATCCAAATTTCAATTTGATCTACTGGTAATAATACCATTGAGGTTTCGGTTTCTGAAACCGCCTTAATTTCACTCTTATGATGCCCAATAAAATAAGACAATGTCATAGCGCAACTTTGTCCTCGTTTTAAAAAATAAAGAAACAACTCATCATTATTTTTATCTATACGTGAGATTTTTATTGCACCATCAATTATTAAAGGCATATGGCGCATATATTCGCCAAAGTCCATAAGTAACGTATCTTTAGGATAGGTTTTAATTTCACCTATTTTTATAATTTCCTCCAGAAGGTCGGCTTCAAATATAGTTTGATAATGTTTGGTAATTATGTCTCTCATATACTGTAAAGATACTCCTACAAATGCACAAATGTTAAATTTTTATTTAAAAGATATCAAGAGAATTGAAAATTTAAAGTCTATGCTTTGTGCTCAAAACGTTTCAATAGCTATTTAATTTATATTTGCAGTAATTATGAGCAGACTCGTACAAATTCAATTAGCTCCAGAAAAGCAAGACGATCATAACTATATTTTAGAATTAGCTTTAGAAAAAGCTAAGCTACAAATGAGTAAAGTTTGTGATTGGCGTATAAGAAAACGATCTATAGATGCAAGAAGAGCACCTGTAAAGTTAAATCTTCAGATAGAATTCTGGCTAAAAGGTGAAGTTAAAGAAAAGATTACTTCATTTACTCCTAAAGCAGTTTCAGATGCTGTTGAGGTTATTATAATAGGCGCTGGCCCTGCAGGATTGTATGCTGGTCTTAGAGCTGTTGAAGCAGGTTTAAAACCAATTATCTTCGAACGAGGAAAAGATGTAAGAGAGCGCAGACGTGATCTAGCTAAAATCAACAAAGAGCACCTTGTAAATCCAGAAAGTAATTACTGCTTTGGAGAAGGTGGTGCAGGAACCTATTCAGATGGTAAATTGTACACGCGCTCAAAAAAACGAGGTAATGTTCTTAAAGCATTAGAGTGGTTTGTACATTTTGGAGCAGATGAAGATATTTTGGTAGATGCGCACCCACATATAGGAACCAATAAGCTTCCAAAGATTATCACAGCTATGCGAGAAGCTATTGTAGATGCTGGAGGTGAAGTTCATTTTAACTCTAAACTAACCGATGTTTTAATTGAAGATAAAGCAATAAAATCTGTCGAGATTAATAATGATACTTGGTTTAATGCAGCTCATGTTATACTTGCAACTGGACATTCAGCCAGAGACATTTTCTACTTACTACACGATAAACAAATAACTATTGAAGCAAAACCATTTGCTATTGGAGTACGTGTAGAGCATCAACAGGAATTAATAGATACGATACAATATCATGGAGATCAAGATAACCCGTATTTACCACCAGCATCTTACGCCTTAGTAGAGCAAATAGACGGTATGGGCGTTTACTCTTTTTGTATGTGTCCTGGTGGCATTATAGCGCCTTGCGCAACAGAACCTGGTGAAGTTGTGACTAATGGTTGGAGTCCTAGCAAGCGTAATAATCCCTATGCAAATTCTGGTATCGTTGTAAGTGTTACGCCTAAAGATCTTCCAAACTATTCCAAAGACAACCCGTTTGTATGTTTGGAGTTTCAACAAGAGGTTGAAAAAGCTTGTTGGGAAGCTGCAGGAAAAACACAGCAAGTACCTGCACAACGTATGGTAGATTTTGTTGAAGGTAGAGTGTCTAAAGATTTGCCTAAAACGTCTTACCAACCTGGATTAACATCTTTAGATCTTAATACAGTATTGCCAGATTTATTATCTGTACGACTACAAAAAGCGTTTAAGGCATTTGGCAAAAAGATGAAAGGATATTATACAAATACAGCTGTATTACACGCACCAGAAAGTAGAACATCTTCACCGGTTTCAATTCCTCGAGATACGGAAACGTTGGAGCATATTGAAATAAGCGGTTTATATCCTTGTGGCGAAGGAGCAGGATATGCAGGTGGCATTATTTCTGCAGCTATTGATGGAATTAATTGTGTTGATGCAATTGCAAAACTCTATAAACTATAATATTGTTTAGTCTTTTTAGTTAATGACTAAACAAAACTGTATCTTTACTAAAAGATACGTTATGTTTGGATTATTTAAGAAATCGACTGAGAAAGAGAAGCTTCAAGCTAAATATGCAAAGCTAATGGAGCAAGCACACAAGCTATCTAAATCTAATAGAAGGGCAAGTGATGCAAAAGTTGCTGAAGCTGAAGAACTTTTACATAAAATGGAAAATTTAGAATAAGCTAAAGGATGTCTAAAAAAAAGAAACCAGATAACGTTGTATTTAATGAAGCAGATCAAAAATATGATGCCAGCTTAAAAACCTATGCAACAAATCTTGGTGCTCCGCAAATAACTTCACTCGATACCACAGCTTGGAAAAACAGGAGCATAAATAAAGTTAACCATAAGATTAAGACAAAATTCTCTGAGTTGCAGAATGCTTACGAAGCTATGCTTAAGGAATATGAGTACAATCAATTAATTTACCAATCTAAGTTTTCTTTTGAACCTGTAGTTGGCGAAACGTACCACTTATACAGACGTAAAAACTCAGAAACTTTTTTATCTATCATTGCGCCACACCAATGTAATTTTGATTTTGTGGGAAGTTTTAAATTAAATGCAGACTCTATTTGGGAACGTGTTGAAAATAAAGATGATAAATAGTTGTAATATATAAAATGTTAAGTTAGCTTTACGTAAAGTAAACTTTACAAAATATTACTATGTTCAAATTGTTATCACACCGCTATAAAAAGATTGGTTTAATAATAGCGCCTATTGGTTTATGCCTTTGGATTTTTATGCAATTGGGGTTTGTTTCAAAACTTTCACAGTTATTAGGAATAACAGACGCCACTATTTTAAATATGAGTGTTGCTATTCTTGGTTTTTTTACCTTCTTATTTGGAACTTATGCTTTAGCATTTTCAAAAGAAAAAGTAGAAGATGAAATGATTAAGAATGTAAGGTTAGAGTCTTTTCAGTTTGCTGCCTTACTACAAATGATAGCTTTAGTATTGGGTATTATGGTTATTGGTTTTATGAACAACCCACCAAAAGATGCTGGTGTAATGCTATTTCTTAGTATTGCAATCCTCTTTTTTTGGATTACTTATATACTTCGTTTTAACTACATTATTCATTTTAGAATCTTTAGGTATGAAAAATAATGTAAAGGAGGTAAGAAAAACAAAAAAGGTAACTCAAGTAGATTTGGCTGAGTATCTTAATGTTTCACGACAAACTATTATTTCAATAGAGTCTGGTCGTTATGTGCCTTCAACTGTTTTATCACTTAAAATTGCCAAGTGTTTTGAGACTACGGTCGAATCGTTATTTGTATTAGAAGACAGTGATTTTTAAATGAAGTTTGGTACTATTATTATGTTGTGCTATTCTTCTTTAGCGCTTTTAATTATTGCTTTTAAACGTGCTTTACGAGCATCTTCCTTCTCACGTTTCTTATCCTTTTTCTGCTTTAGGAGTTTGGTGTGAAGAGCTTTATTTTTCCCGTTCTTAATTTTACCTTTTTTAGACATGTTGTAAAATTAACTATTTTAATGTTGAGATTATATTTAAACTAAAAAAGCCCAGATAAAATACCTGAGCTTTCTAATATAATTGTAAAGGTAAATTACTTAATCTCTACTAATTCAAGATCAAATACTAAATCTTTACCAGCAAGTGGGTGATTTGCATCTACAACAATATGATCATCGTTTACCTCTGCAACTCTTAGTTGTCTTTCAGAACCATCAGGGTTCTTAGAAACTAATCCCATTCCTACTTCTGGCTTAATTTCCTGTGGAAGTTGGTCTTTAGGAACTGCCTGAAATAATTCTTTCTGAATATCTCCATAAGCTTCATCTTTAGGAATATTTATTGTCTTTTTTTCTTCAACCTTCATGTCAATGATTCCTTTTTCAAAACCAGGAATAAGCATACCTTGACCTAAAGTGAATTCTAAAGGCTCTCTGTCTACAGAGCTATCAAAAACTTGTCCGTCTTGAAGCTTTCCTGTGTAATGTACTTTTACAGTATCATTTTCTTTTACTTGACTCATGTCGTTTGTTTTATCGTTTATAAGTTGTGCAAAGCTAAGGGCTTAATTTCTAATAGAAAGTATTTAGCCAATAATCTTGAGGAATTGGGTAAAACTTAACTAATTAAAGTCCTTTTTTTAACAAGTAAGTAATAAATGAAGGTAAAAACTATCTTTTATACAATAATAGCCTACTTTCCGATGCAGAAATTTGCAAATATATTACCTAGCAATTCGTCATTGGTAACTTGTCCTGTAATTTCTCCAAAGTGAAATAATGCTTGACGAATATCAATAGCCATAAGATCACTTGGTAAATTAGCATTTAAGCCATCTTGAACCTTGTTTATTTCTTCTAAAGCTTTTAATAAAGCGTCGTAATGGCGTGAATTGGTTATTATGGTATCATTGTTTTTTAATGCTCCAGTATTCACAAAATCTAACAGTGTTGTTTGTAACTCTTCAATACCTTGTCCTGTTTTAGCAGATATAGGAAGTAGGTGCGTAGTATGCGGTTTTAAATTGTCTATTAAATTTTGAATTTCGCTATCTTGTAAAGCATCAATTTTATTGGCAATGACTAAAAGTGGTTTCTGCGGAAATCTATTTTTTATCTTTTCAACTTCAACTTTAAGATTTTTAATCCTTATAGCGTCATTTTTAATTAAACTCGCATCGAACAAATAGACGGTTACTTGACTTTTTTCAATTTTCTCGAAGGTTTTTTTAATACCTAAACCTTCAATCACATCTTTTGTTTCACGTATACCAGCAGTATCAATAAACCTGAAACCAATACCACCAATGCTTATTTCATCTTCAATAGTATCTCTGGTCGTTCCAGCGATATCACTAACAATAGCGCGTTCTTCATTTAAAAGTGCATTAAGTAATGTAGATTTTCCTACGTTTGGTTCTCCAACAATTGCGATAGGAATCCCGTTTTTTATAACGTTTCCAGTTGCAAAAGAGTCTATAAGACGTTTTAAAACGGTCTGTATTCTTGTTACCAAATTTTGAAATTCGTCTCGATTAGCAAACTCTACATCTTCTTCAGCAAAATCTAATTCAAGTTCTATTAATGAGGCGAAATTTAATAATTCTTCTCTTAGCTTAGCAATTTCGGTTGAAAAGCCACCTCGCATTTGTTGTAATGCCAATTGGTGAGACGCTTCATTATCACTTGCAATAAGATCTGCTACAGCTTCTGCTTGGCTAAGGTCCATCTTGCCATTAATAAATGCACGCAAGGTAAACTCACCAGGATTAGCTGCACGACAACCTTTTCTTAATAACAGTTGAATAATTTCCTGTTGAATATAATGACTACCATGACAAGAAATTTCAACAGTAGGTTCTCCAGTATAAGATTTGGTTCCTTTAAAGACAGAAACCAAGGCCTCATCAATAATTTTTGCGTTGTCTTTAACATCACCTAAATGTATTGTATGAGAGTTTACATCTTTTAGTTGCTTCCCACTTTTAGCAGAAAATAACGGGTTTACAATTTCTATGGCATCTTTACCTGAAACTCTTATAATGGCAATTGCACCTGCGCCAGATGCTGTTGCTAATGCTACAATGGTGTCATTAATTTTCATCTAGCAAAAGTACTAAATTAGAAGTCAAGATAAAGTGTAACAAAATAGAGATTAGTACGTCATATAAGTACATCAATCAATTAAAATCAACTATCATGAGAGAAGACAAATCATTACTCGTTATTACGCATTTAAGTCAATTATTAACCTATATTACTGGTATTGGCGGTTTAATTGTACCACTTATTATCTGGGCTTTTAAGAAAGATGAAGTATTTGCTTTAGACCAACAGGGAAAAGACATAGTAAACTTTCAAATAAGTATTATTATTTACAGTATTATATGTATTCCACTTATTCTGTTATTTGGTTTAGGTATTTTAGGTCTTATAGGAATAGGTTTAATCGCCCTAATTTTTCCTATACTTAATGCAATTAGGGTTAGTAATGGCGAAGAGGTAAAGTACCCATTAACTATACAAATTCTTAAATAAGTTAAAAATTATAGTTTAAAGATAAACTAGCAAAATAATGGCGAGGCAAACCTGGATAGTAGTATCTAGGTAGGCTATTTCCAAAAGAAGAGGCGTTAATTAATATTGAAGATGCATAAGCTGTATCTGTCACGTTATTAACGCCTCCTTTTACTTCTAGACTTAATTTTTCATTAAAAGACTGTTTGTAACCACCACTTAATCTTAGTGTTGTATAATCTTCGGCATAAAGTGTATTAGCATCTGTTATTGGTTGTTCTCCAATATATTGTAACTGTGAAGAGAAGAAAAAACCACTTGTATGTTGTAAAGAAATACCAGCATTTATTTTTTCTGATGGTACTCCTGTTAAATCGTTTCCAGAAAAGTCTGAGTCTCCATCTACAAAGTCTATAAATTTATGGGCGTTAAACTCCGCATTTACAAAGGTTTTAAATTGAAGCTGTTCAACTATATTTTGCTTGTAGTCTATTGATATTTCTATGCCTTTATGGTCTGTTTGTCCTGCATTTCTGCCAATAAATTGATCGTTACCCACACGTTCTGCAACCAGTAAGTCGTTTACTGATAGGAGGTAAGCAGCAGCATTAATGTGTAAGCGTTGTTTAAGTAAAGACAATGTTGTGCCTACTTCATAATTCCAGCCAATTTCCGGACCTATATCTGTATTTATAATACCATCTGGTGTAAGAGTTTCCTCCAAACTTGGGTAATTAAATCCTCTACTAATGTTTAAATACGTAGTTACAGTATTATTAAGCTTGTAAAGCAAACTAAGATTTGGAGCAACAATAATATCAAATTCTCTGTCTGCACTTGTGTTAGCTTCAGCTTCATTAAAATTGTCATCTAAGTTGTAAGAAGCTTTATTTAAATGCAAACCTATTTCTGCCGTTAGTTTTTCTGTAATTGGTAAAGTACTTGTTCCAAACAGTTGAAGCTGTGATCTAATCTCTGTATTATCACTTAATAAACTACCTTCTAAGCTTCCATTACCATTATTGTCTTCATATAAATTTTCAGTTGTAGTCACTACATAGTGGTCTTGGTTAAACTCTGCTCCAAAACTTAAATTTGCACTTTTCTTGTTAAGGTTAAATGTATTTGCAAAAACTGTTCGAACGCCATAAGTATTTGTAATTTCTGCAAGTATATTAAAAGGTCTAGGCTCATAATGATCTAAATAACTATAATATACATTAGTGGCATTACTCCAAGAATCTGAAATATTAGAGGAAAGGCCGAGTCCTACTAATGTTTGCCTATTGTCTTCAAAACCTTGAGATTGTGCCCATGTAAATGCAGCTTGCGTCGGGGCTTCATTAAAATCTGTAAGATTTAGAGAACTAGGAATTTGGGCAAAGTTATTTATATGTTGCACCAAACCATTTATGGTAAATGTTTTATTTAAAGTGTATGACGTGTTTATAAATAATGCATTCCTATTATAACGATTGTTTTCTCTATAGCCTTCATGTTCTTGGTGATCTGCATTTAAATGTAATGAAAGTTTGTCTTCCTTCAAGTTTAAGGATAAACTCTCTTTAAACAACTCGAATGAGCCAATGGTTACCGTATTTTTTAAAGCTAAACCTTCCTTTTTGGGGTCTTTAGAGTTTAACAATAATGTACCTCCAAGATTAGCACCATATTGGGTAGCTTTTGGCCCTTTAATAATTTCTATACTAGCAATATCTTGCGTGTTAAAAATATCGATAGCTGTTTCGCCTACACCATTAGTAATGGGAAACCCATTAAAGTAGGCTCTAATCTTATTGGTGCCAAATAATGTTCTGGAACCAATACCACGAATAGTGATTCTATTTGTGTTAATTGCTCCGCGCTGAATATAAACACCACTTGTTTCGTTTATGGCATCTACTAAATCTATTGGTGAGCCTTGGGCAATACTTTCTGTGGTAACAGATGTTGTAGGTATTAAAACCTTACTTTCTTTTTGATAGGTAGATGCGAGAATTACTGTATTAAGCTCCTCTTCAGCTTTTGAAAGAACTACAGTATATTTAAATGTATTGGGTGAAATTTTAAGGCTTACAGGTTTAAAGTCTTTTAAAGTTAATCTTAAAATAAACTCTTCAGTAGACGGATTTTTAAAAGAAAGAATGCCTTTATCGTTGGAGGTGGCTATTACATTAGAAGATTTATAGGCTATTACATCTTCGAGAGCTATGTTATCTTCAGAAACTATAAGAATTTCAGTATTGTTGATTTGGGCGTAAGTGGTAGCTATTGCAAAAAAGCTAAGCACTACTAAAAGGTGGCGCATCATTAAGCAGTTTTTTTAATAAAGATAAGGTCTTAAACCAAAAGAATCTGCTAAAAGCAGATTCTTTATACTATGATAATGTGAGTTAGGTTAGCTGTTAAGCATAACAGGCATAACAAGCATTGTAACTAATTCGCCTTCATCTAATCCATCAACTGGAGTTAGGATACCTGCGCGATTAGGTAAGCTCATTTCTAACTGAACTTCGTTAGCATTAAGATTGTTTAGCATTTCACTTAAGAAACGGCTATTAAAACCAATTTGCATATCATCTCCTTGATAAGCACAAGTTAAACGCTCTTCTGCTTTATTAGAGTAATCTATATCTTCTGCAGAAATATTTAACTCGCTACCAGCAATTTTTAAACGTACTTGGTGAGTGGTCTTGTTAGAGAAAATAGACACACGTTTTACAGAGTTTAAAAATTGAGATCGGTCTATAGTTAATTTGTTTGGGTTCTCTTTTGGTATTACAGCTTCGTAATTTGGATACTTACCGTCTATTAAACGACAGATAAGCTCTACATTATCAAAAGTGAAGCGTGCATTACTTTCATTATACTCAACAGTAACATCACTATCACTTCCTGCTAAAATTCCTTTTAATAAAGTTAAAGGTTTTTTAGGCATAATGAATTCAGCTTCATTTGTAGCAGAAACATCTGTGCGAGAATATTTAACAAGCTTGTGAGCATCTGTAGCTACAAACGTTAAGCCGTCTTTAGCAAATTGAAAAAAGACACCGCTCATTACTGGTCTTAAATCGTCATTACCAGATGCAAAGATAGTTTTGCTTATTGCTGTTGCTAGTACATCTCCATTTAGTACTGTTTGGCTAGGGTCTTCTAGAGCAACTGCATTAGGAAACTCTTCACCATCTGCATAGGCAACCGCGTATTTACCGTGGTTAGAGCTTATTTCAATAGTATTATTATCTTCTTTAACGAAGGTAAGTGGCTGTTCTGGAAACGTTTTTAATGTATCTAAAAGTAAACGAGCAGGAACGGCAATACTTCCTTGGCTATCACTTTCTACATCTATAGTAGAAACCATAGTGGTTTCAAGGTCTGATGCAGATATCTTTAATGAGTTGTTGTCTAACTCAAAAAGAAAGTTATCTAGGATAGGTAAAGTATTACTAGTATTAATAACGCCGCCTAAAACTTGAAGTTGTTTCAATAAATAGGTACTGGAAACGATAAATTTCATGTGCTTAATGTAGAAAATTAAATGTTAACAAATATATCTTTTCTGTATGTAAAACAGAATGTAATCAACATAGAGTTATTAACACAAAATAACAGCATTTGTTACTAAATACCATAGGTAATTATAAGGCTTTTAAGTAATAGGAATTGCAGTAGAATCTTTTACAGTGTTCATAACAAAACTACTTTTAGTGCTCCCTAAATATTTAAGAGATGTTAATTTCTTAACCATGAACTGTCTAAAGGCTTTCATATTGGGAACTAAAACCTTAATTAAGTAATCATTATCACCACTAACGTGAAAGCAAGATACCACTTCAGGAAATTTAAGGATGTCTGTTTCAAAAGCTTTTACAATATCTTCTGTATGTTGCACTAAACTCACTTGGCAAAATACTGTAAGCTTTGCATTTAATAATTCTGGATCTACTAATGCTACATAGTCTGTAATAATTCCTTCTCTTTCCAGTTTTTTAATTCGCTCATAAATTGCAGTTACCGAGAGATTTAGTTTAAGAGACAACGCTTTTGTAGTTTGTTTACTATCCTCTTGTAAAAGTTGTAGTATTTTTTTGTCTGTAGCATCTAGCGTCATAATGAAATTTTTATTGAAAAGTAATCGTATTTAGTAGTAAAATTAGATTAAAAGTTTGATTATTATTATATATGTAGAAAAAACATCTATAATTAATTGATATGATTGATTTATATTCATAAGCCATTTAGATTTGAAGCTTATTTTTTAATTTATTATAGTTATGGATTTCAACCCAGCAGACCGCATACAAGATTTACAATATTTTGGAGAATTTGGAGGAGTTAACCCATCAATTTCAGATTCATCTACTTACACCTTTCTATCAGCAAAGACGATGTTCGATACTTTTGAAGGCAATGCAGAAGGCTGTTATTTATATTCTCGACACTCAACACCATCTAATTTATATTTAGGTGAAGCTCTTGCGGCTATGGAAGGAACAGAGACTGCTAATGTTGCTGCTACTGGAATGGGAGCAATAACACCTGTGTTACTTCAGCTTTGTAAACAAGGTGATCACGTGGTTTCAAGTAGAACTATATATGGAGGAACATATGCATTTTTAAAAAACTTTACACCTAGGTTGGGTATTGAAACGTCTTTTGTAGACATTACAAAACTAGATCTTGTAGAAGCTGCAATTACAGAAGACACCAAAGTGTTGTATTGCGAATCTGTAAGTAATCCTTTACTTGAAGTGGCAGACATAAAAGGATTGGCAGCATTAGCTAAAAAATACAATTTAAAACTTGTGGTGGATAATACATTTTCACCTTTAAATATTTCTCCAGCAAAACTAGGTGCAGATTATGTTATACATAGTCTTACTAAATTTATAAATGGAAGTAGCGATACTATGGGTGGCGTAGTTTGCGGAGACCTTGAGTTTATAAATACACTAAGAAATGTAAATGATGGCGCGAGTATGCTTTTAGGAGCGGCTATGGACAGTTTAAGAGCGTCTTCTATTTTAAAGAATTTAAGAACACTTCATATTAGAGTGAAACAACACAGTAAAAATGCATTGTATCTAGCTCAAAAGTTTGAAAACGATGGCCTAAAAACTGTATATCCAGGATTGCAATCTCATCCTAGTCATGATTTGTTTAAAAGTATGATGAATGAAGAGTATGGTTACGGAGGAATGCTAACCGTTGATGCTGGAACCTTAGATAAAGCAAATACGTTGATGGAGCTTATGCAGGAGAAAAATTTAGGCTATCTAGCGGTATCATTGGGGTTTTATAAAACATTATTTAGCGCACCAGGAAGTTCAACCTCTTCTGAGATTCCAGAAGAAGAGCAAAAGGAAATGGGACTAAGTGATGGTTTAATTCGTTTTTCAATAGGTTTGGATAATAATATTGAAAGAACTTATGAGATGATGGTGAGCTGTATGAAGCAAGTAGGCGTTTTGTAAATCTACCTTGCATACCTCTTAACAAAATCGTAACATTGGTTGCTTAAAAATCTAACGCTATGGACAGCCAATCTAAAGACGCAAATAATCAAAATATTGTAGATAATAATCAATTAAATATATGGGAAGCTTTAATACCTGTATTTGCATTAGTTGGAATGTTATTTTATAATGTATTATTTGCTTTTGGAGATGATGCTTTAAGTGGTTCTAATCAATTTATTCTTTTATTAGGTGCTGCTGTTGCTGCAATTGTAGGATATTTTAATAAAGTTGGCTACGAGACTATGGTCGAGGAAGTGGCACAGAATATTAAATCTACAACAGGAGCTTTGCTTATTTTACTAATGGTAGGTTCCTTGGCTGGTACTTGGATGATTAGTGGTATTATACCCACTATGATTTATTATGGTATGCAGATTTTAAATCCTACAATTTTCTTGGCAGCTTGTGTAATAATCTGTGCAATTATATCAATAGCTACGGGAAGTAGTTGGACAACGTCTGCAACAGTTGGTATAGCGTTAATTGGTATTGCAGAAGCACTAGGAATATCTTTAGGAATGACAGCTGGTGCAGTATTATCTGGAGCCTATTTTGGTGATAAACTGTCGCCTTTAAGTGATACCACAAATTTAGCACCTGCTATGGCTGGGACAGATTTGTTCACGCATATTCGATATATGACGCTTACTACAGTGCCAACGATTATTGTAACACTTATTGTATTTATAATTATAGGATTAAATTTAGAGACTACAGGTACAACAGATACAGAAGGCATATTAACTTCTATTGATGCCGCCTTCAACATTTCACCTTGGTTATTTGCAGTGCCAATTATAGTTATTGCGTTAATTATAAAGAAAACCTCTCCGTTAATTGCATTGCTGTTGGGAACACTTTTAGGAGGTGCAGCAGCGTTAATCTTCCAGCCAGAAATTGTAACAGCTGTTGGTGGTGGCGATAGTCTAACTTTTGAAACCGCTTATAAAGGCGTTATGAATGCTATAACAGTAGATACTGCTGTTGCTACAGATAATGAAGCTTTAAATGAGTTATTCTCTGCTGGAGGTATGAGTGGAATGCTAGGTACTATTTGGTTAATAATTTGTGCAATGGTATTTGGAGGTGTTATGGATGCAATTGGAGCACTTGCAACAATTAGTAAGGCATTATTAAAATTATTCCACACAACTTTTGGTTTGTTTGCTAGTACTGTAGCAAGTTGTCTAGCTATAAATGTAACAGCGAGTGACCAATACTTAGCTATAGTTGTTCCAGGAAAAATGTATAGTAAAGCCTTTGCAGATAAAGGTTTAGCTCCAGAAAATTTATCAAGAACATTGGAGGATAGTGGTACTGTAACGTCTGTTTTAATTCCTTGGAATACTTGTGGAGCCTATCAAAGTGGTGTTTTAGGGGTTTCTGTGGCAGACTATTTTGTATATGCAATATTTAACTGGTTAAGTCCATTTATGACATTGTTATTTGCAGCTTTTAATATTAAGATTAGACAATTAACAGGAAAAGATAAAACAGGAAAGAAGACTGTAAGTATCTAATAATTTTTTCTAAATAAAGAATACAAAAAAAGGGATCTAATTAAAGATCCCTTTTTGTCTTAAGACTAGCCTAAAGCCCCAATTTTCGACTAACTTAATTATATGTAAACTTAAAAGTTATGTTTATGCCAAAACATACCCATTAACGGGTATATTTTAAAAATCATACTTTTTTTCCAATGCATATCTCAACAATTCTCCTTTTCCACTTAAGTTAAGTTTTCTAATCATATTCTTTCTGTGTTTCTCAACAGTAGAAACAGATGTGAACCTAAGCTGTGCAATCTCTAAAGATGACTTTCCTTGACCTACCATTTTAAGAATTTGTCGTTCACTTTTAGAGAGTAATAGTTTTTTGTTTGAAGATTCTGCATCTTTTATGCTTTCTAAGTTAATAGAGTTATCGTAAAAATCCTTACCGCTAGCTACAGTTCTAATTGCATTTAAAATTTCTTCTAAAGGAGAATGTTTTAAGATGTATCCAGAAGCTCCAGCGTTTATCATTTGTTTTACAGCATCTTCTTGGTCAAACATGGTAAATGCAATTACCTTTATATGCGGAAACTCTTTTTTAATTACTCTTGTAGCTTCTATGCCATCTAGTTTTGGCATCCTAATATCCATAATGATAACTTTAGGTTGTTTTAAGCGTACAATCTTTAAAAGCTCTTCACCATTATTGGCCGAGCCTACAAGTGAAATATCTTCTTCTGCCTTAATTAACAACTCAATACCGTCAATTAAAGATTGGTGATCTTCTGCTATTGCTATTGTTATCATGATGCATTAGTTTTTAGTGGAATATCTATAATTATAGTGGTTCCTTTTCCTACTGTGGAATCTATGTTAATGTCTCCGTGAAGAAAATTAACACGTTTCTCAATGCTAGATAAACCTAAGCCTTGCTTGTCTATAGCACTAAGGTTAAACCCTTTTCCATTGTCTTCAACTATAATATTTAAATCATCATCATGTTGCGTTAATGTAATTGATGCTTCAGATGCATTGGCGTGTTTGATAATATTAGTGACTAGTTCTTGTATGATTCTAAAAATACTTATCTCTAAGTTATTGTCTAAACGATCTTCTAACCCATAATGGTTTACTTCAACTTGTAAACTCGTAGAAACAGATGCGTTTTTTGCTAAGTTTTCAATAGCTGGCACAAGACTTTTCTTAGCTAAGACACCACTGTTTTTAAGATGAGACATATTTCTTATCTCGTGGTAGGCTTGTGATAGTAACTCTTCTGTGTTACTAAATATATCATCTAAATTATCAAGATTATTTTTATGCTTTTTAAGATGGCTAAATTGTAGCCTAGCAGTAGCAAGTGTTGCACCAACACTATCGTGAAGATCTCCCGCAAGCTTTTGTCGTTCTTTTTCCTGACCTTCTATTATAGCATCAATTGTTGTTAGTTCCTGCTCTTTTAAGAAAGTTTGTAATTTTTGCTTCTCCAGTTCACTTTGTTGTTCTGCAATTTTTTTCTTTCTATTAGTGTTTTTGTAAACTAATAATCCAATAATAGAAACGGCAATTAAAAATCCACCAAATATTATGGCTAAGTTTTTATTTTTTGTTTTTTGCTGTTGCTCTAAAAGAATTTGTTTGTCTTTCTGTACAGTTTGGTATTTGGTAAGGTTTACAAATTGATCTGCTATATTAACACTGTCTCTATAATTAATGTGTTTTTTAAGGTACTCTAAAGACGTTTTATAGTTTTCTTGATCTTCATAATCATTAGCTAATAAGCTGTACAAAAACTTTAAGTTACTCTTTTTGTATAGGTTATGTTTTAGGGTTTCTGCTTGCTTTAAAAGGTTTATAGTTTCCTTATAGTCACCTCTTAACCGTGTAATTGCTGCCTTATTAATTAATGTGTAATAAGTTTTATAAGGAATATTAAAGCGCTTCTCTATAACATCTGCTTTCTCTATATAATAATCTGCAGAATCTAATTCCTGAGTTATTTGTGCATAATACACACTCTTTATTGCAAAAATTCTTGCACGTTCTAGTGCATAGTTATCGTCTTTTAAATACTCGAGAGCAAGGTCAAGATTTTGCATGACCTCTTTTTTATTGTCGTAATTAAAGTTGAGTAATGCAATTTGAATATAATAATCTGCAACTTGATCATTCCATTCATTCTCTATTGCTTGTTCTCCAAAAAGTTCAAGAAGTTGATCTGGTTCATAGTTATAGTATTCCTGATCTGCAAAGAGATTATAAAGTGTAAGGTTAAAAGCATTTGCATCATAAAGCTCTTTTACTTTTAAATACTGTTCTTTTGCTCTTATACTATATAGGTAACCTTTATCTATATCATCATCTGCTATATGTGTTTTACCCAAGTAATCTAAATACCTAGCCTTATTAATTGGTGATAGTGAGAGTGTATCTACATTAAATAAATTAATGAAAGCAGAATCTAATTGATTGGTAAACACATAATATTGTGCATTATCTAATAATTTCTCAGAAGAATCTTTATAAGATGTTTTTGAAATTATAGCTCTTGCTCCGTCTATGTTATAGTCGTTTAACAAACTATCTATAACCTTATACTGTTGTGCTTTAATAGTAAAGCACAACAGTAATCCTAGTAGTAATGGTAATTTTTTAATCAATGGAATTAGCAGCTTACTTTTGGAGGAATTACACCAGTTCCAACTGTTCTTGGTTGTGTTAAAGATGATTTAGAGCTTAAATGCTGATCTAAAATTTCTTCAACCTCTACAATAGTTAAGGGTTGGCTATTGCTTAATTCTGTTATAATACTTTGAATGGTAGCAGGACTTAAACTTAAAAAATCTTCATCGTGAACCGTAAAAACTGTAACGTCATTTTCGTCACTAGGCTTAAAGTTTGAAATAACCTGATTTAGATCATTGTTTGGCGGATTTATTAAATTGTAATCATTACTAATAACAGGTCCAACATAATCCTCATTATGTGTTACTATTTGTAACATTGAAGATACATTGTTTCCAGAGATATCATAACTGGCAGCAACTTTAAAAGTTAATTCCACTGGCTTGCCATTAATGGTAACAGTTTTTTTAGGTACAGCTATATCTTGTTTAAATAATCCCGTTGAAGGACTATAACACGTATTATACGAATTAAAGGGAGCATATTGAGTTGTAGAGTTTTCTTGCATGAGTTGTGTTTTGAGTTAATTAGAGTTGAGTTAGTTTATTATTAGGAGCAAACAACTGTAAATGCATAGAAAACACATAACAGTAGTAGGTTTGTTTTATAGATCATTAAGTAGATTTGGTTTTAATTTAATCAAAATAAGAGGATTTTACCTTACTAAGATATACCCATTAGTGGGTATTTTAAAACTATTCAATTATTTATTTGCAATTGTGTTGATGTATTGTTGATTATCTTTGAAAAAAATAAAAAATGAAGTTAGACATATTAGCAATAGGAGCACACCCAGATGATGTAGAATTAAGTTGTTCTGGAACTCTTGCTAAGGAAATAGCTAAAGGAAAAATTGTAGGCATCTTAGACCTTACACGAGGTGAATTAGGTACTAGAGGATCAGCTGAAATTAGAGATGTTGAAGCTGCAAATGCTGCTCGTATTTTAGGAGTTGCAGTAAGAAAGAACCTAAAGTTTAAAGATGGATTCTTTAAAAATGACGAAGCACACCAAAAAGCGATAATAAAAATCATAAGAAAATATAAACCAGAAGTTGTGCTTTGCAATGCTGTTGATGATAGGCATATTGATCATGGTAAAGGTAGCAAGCTAGCTAGTGACGCTTGTTTTCTTAGTGGTTTAAGGCGAATAGAAACTAAATTAGATGATGAGCCTCAAGAAGCTTGGAGACCTAAACACGTGTATCATTACATACAATGGAAAAATCTAACACCAGATGTCGTGGTAGATATCTCAGGGTATTTAGATAAAAAGATAGCTTCTGTAAAGGCGTATGAAAGTCAGTTTTTTAATTTAAAAAGTGATGAGCCACAAACACCAATTTCTTCAAATAATTTTCTTCAAAGTATTACGTACAGAGCTCAAGATTTAGGAAGATTAATAAATGTAGAGCACGCAGAAGGTTTTACTTCAGAACGTTATGTAGCTGTAGATTCAATTTTTGATTTAATTTAAAAATTATCTTGCTCAAAATAAGACAATATCTTATCTTTGCCGTCCGATTACAAATGGTGGTTGTAGCTCAGCTGGTTAGAGCGCTGGTTTGTGGTACCAGAAGTCGCCGGTTCGAACCCGGTCTTCCACCCAAAATAAAAGCCTTATCTTATGATGAGGCTTTTTTTGTGGATTAAATTCAACGGAACAATACTTTTCAAATAAACTATATTTATAAAAAAACCTCCAAAGTTAATTTGGAGGTTTTTTTTATATGAATTGGATGGAACTGTTAGTCTTCACTCTCATCCATAGTATGATATACATTTTGTACATCATCATCGTCGTCTAATTTCTCTAAAAGCTTCTCAACATCTTCTTGTTGTTCTGGAGTTAGCTTTTTAGTAACTTGTGGTATACGCTCAAAGCCAGAAGAAATAATCCCAATATTATTAGCTTCTAAATATCCTTGAATGTTTCCGAAACTTTCAAAAGGGGCATAAATCATTATCACTTTTTGAGTTTCGCCTTGCTCATTTTCATCTGTGTCTTCAAAAATTTCTTCAACACCAAAATCAATTAATTCTAATTCAAGTTCTTCAAGGTCTAAGTTATCGCCTTTAATTTTAAAGTTGCAGGTATGATCAAACATAAAGACAACAGAGCCAGAAGTACCTAGATTTCCGTCTGTTTTATTAAAAGCAGCTCTTACATTGGCAACAGTTCTTGTATTGTTATCTGTAGCAGTTTCAATTAAAACAGCGATACCATGTTGAGCATAGCCTTCAAAGATTACTTCTTTATAATCACCTTGAGACTTATCACTCGCACGTTTAATAGCACGTTCTACATTGTCTTTAGGCATATTTACAGACTTGGCATTCTGTATAACTGCACGTAGCCTAGAGTTTGAGTCTGGATCTGGTCCACCTTCTTTAACAGCCATTACAATATCTTTACCAATACGCGTAAAGGCTTTAGACATTGCAGACCATCGCTTCATCTTACGCGCTTTCCTAAATTCAAATGCTCTTCCCATAAATTATTTTTGTTAAAGCGTAAAAATAGGAATTTCACCTATAATTATCAATGTGTAAAATTATGAAGTTTAATTGTTTTGTTTGCTAAAACATGAGTTTACGTTTACGCACCAATAGCCAAATTACAACAGGTGCTCCTACTAAAGAGGTGATAGCATTAATTGGTAATGTAAATTCACTATTTGGTAATTGTGCAATAGCATCGCAGATAAGCATTAAAATGGCACCAAAGCAAAGTACCGCAGGCATTAATATGAGATGATTAGTTGTTTTTATTACCAATCTTACCAAATGAGGTACGGCTAAACCTATAAACGCTATTGGTCCTGCAAAAGCTGTAATACTTCCAGCTAATAAACTAGTTGCTACAATTATTAAAAACCTATTTTTTTTAATATTTACACCAAGGCTTTTAGCATAATGTTCACCCAAAAGCAAGGCATTTAAATTTTTTAAACAGAAAATGCTAACTATAACTCCTATACCAACTGTGACACCTAAAATACTAAGCTCTTGCCACCCTAAATTACCTAGACTACCAAAAGACCAAAACATATATTGTTGCAATTGTGCAGCAGAACTAAAGTAAGCTAACACACTAACAACAGAAGCTGTTAAACTAGCAAACATTAACCCTATAATGAGAATTGCCATGGTGTCTCTTAATCTTGCCGAAGCTACTACTACAGCTAATAATACTAAAAAACTACCCAAGCTTGAAGCAACGGCTATGCTGTAACCAGAATTTAAATAGCTTGCAAATACACCACCAAACATACTTGCTCCCATAATAATTATAGCAACACCTAAACTGGCTCCGCTACTAATACCTAAGACGTATGGACCAGCTAACGGATTCCTGAATAATGTTTGCATTAATAAACCACTTAACGCTAATCCACTACCAACAAAAATGGCAGTTAATGCTTTAGGTAACCTGTAATCTGTTATTATATAGCGCCAAGATTCTTTATCTACATCTCCACCAAAAAGTGCGGCAAGCACATCGTCTAAAGGAATGCTTACAGAACCTAAACTAATATTAGTTAGAAAAGCTATTAATAGCAATACTATTCCTAGTAGAAGATATGTGCTTTGCTTAGGCATTTAATTTAGTGGTTTAAAGAATGTAGGCGTATAGTCTTTAAGTAATTCTGGATGTAAAATAGATACCATATCTTTTAGTACTAAGTCTGGTCTGTTAGGACCAAGTTCATAGTATAATACACCACCAGTTTCTCCAGTAGTACTTGCAAAACTAAATATGGTCTTGTCTTGAAAAGCTTTAAATTGATTGTAGTGAGAAGAGGCTTTTAACATAGCATCGTAAGAAGAAAAACTTCCAGGTGCCAACCAATATTCTGAGTTTTCAGCTTTATCTAATACTTTTTCAAAAGCTAAAGAAATACTGCCTTTTCCGTTGGTGTATCCGTACACATATTTCGCATTAGCATCACTTATAAACTTTGCCTGCCAACTATTGCCATAAGGAAGATACCATACATCTTTATACATAGCACCACACAAAACGGTAGGCTTTTTATTTACAGATTTGGCAAGTTTTTTGGTCTCTTCATATGAGGTTGCTATCTCGTTAAATAATTGAGTTGCTTCATCGGTTTTATTAAAAAGTACACCAAAGAATTTTAACCATTCTGCTTTTCCTAATGGATGTGTTTCAAGCCAATCTGCATTAAAAATAACTGGAGTACCATTCTTTTGAATGGTATTAAAAGTTTTGTTTTCGTTATCTATAGCAAAACCTATTACAACATCAGGCTGTAGCTCTAATAGGATTTCTGTATTTATAGATTCGTTGGCTCCTAACTCTTTAACTTTATTGTTGTTAATGAGTTGTCGGGTTTTTTTAGAAGAGATATAATCTAAATTTGGAAACCCAACCAATGCATGCTCTTCACCTAGTGCTTCTAAAGATGGTATGTGAGTGGTAGAAGTTACGACAAGTTGCTCTATAGGTAAATTTACTTTTTGATCGTACTCTAGTCCTTCAGGAAGTGTATTGCCCTCATTAACTAAGGCATAAATAAAATCTTTTTCTGCATTTGGCCAAGGACTTTTAACAGTCATTAGTTTAAAACCGTCATAAGAAACCACTTCAAAACCTTTGGCATATTCAATCTTAAGCGTATCACCTTTGCTTAATAAAGATTTTAGCTCTTTGTCATGATTCTTGCAAGACGTAAATAGTATAGATAAGAGTAAAAGTGAAGCTAAATATTTCAAAAGATAGTTATGTATTAGTAGGTTAATTAAAAAGCGTAAGAATATTCAAAACTAAGTATTTTTTAAAACTCATTGTGCGGTTATTTAAAAAAGCTACTTTTGCACTGAATTTTGGTGGAAATACGTATTACAAACGTATGACCTTAAAATGGGAATGCCGTTAAAATCGGCAACTGTACCCGCAACTGTAAGTCACTCATTTATTTGAGCTTGTACAATCTTAAAACCACTGTAGCAATATGGGAAGGTATGTACATTAAAGACAAGTCAGGAGACCTGCCAAGTTCTTAATCATCTTAATGATGCTCGGGAAAAGCATCTCAAGACTTATGAGATATATCGTTTTCATCTTATTGATGTGGATTTTTTCTACAACTGCACACTCGCAATTGGATAGCCTCCAACAATTGCCTGAGGTTATCATTAGTGATGTAAGCTTGACAGATTTTTCTACTGGTACTACAACCACAACATTAAGAGATAGTGTTTTTTACAATCAAGCAACACCTTTACAGCAAACTTTACTATATAACAGTTTAATATATTTTAAGGAAAATGGTCCTGGTGGTGTGTCTTCTCCATCATTTAGAGGAACAAATGCCTCTCAAACTGCTGTGCTTTGGAATGGTATTTCAATAAATTCTCAGTTAAATGGGCAAACCGATTTTAATACCATAAGTACTCGAAACTATGATAATCTTGTAGTAAGACATGGTGGCGGAAGCATTCCTTACGGCAGTGGTGCTGTTGGTGGTAGTATACATTTAAATAACACCACTAAATACAACACTGGTTTTAAAACAAAATTATTAGAAAGCTATGGAAGCTTTGAAACCTATGCAGCCCAAGCTAAATTAAGTTATGGTACTAAAAAGTTTTATATAGAAACGGCATTAGATGGTTTGCAAAGTGAAAACGATTTTAAATATTTAGATACTAACCTTAGGAATGATAATGGTGCTTATAAAACTATAAATGGAAATTTAAATTTTGGATTTAAATTGAATAAGCACCATCAATTAAATGTTTATCATAATACATTTTTAAGTGATAGAGAATTTAGTAGAACACTAACTGCTGTTACTTTTGATGGTTATGAAGATGAAAATACAAGAACCCTATTAGCTTGGACAGCAAAAGGTAAAGCATTTAAAAGTGTAACCAGGTTAGCTCATGTCTTTGAGTCTTATAAATACTTTCCAGACAAAAATGTAGACGATTTTTATTTTTATGGAAAAGCGATTAGGTATGTTTTTAACAACGAGTTTAAATATCAATTTAATACTAAGACAAGTTTAAAAACTATTGCAGACCTTAATACTACAAGTGCAGAAGGATCTAACATAGAAGAAAGTAATAGAGATGTAATTTCTGGCACTGCATTGTTAGAGCATAAGTTGAGTAAATTTATTACTGGTACACTTCAACTAAAACAGGAGTT
This sequence comes from Croceibacter sp., assembly GCF_002716225.1. Classification (NCBI taxonomy): domain Bacteria; kingdom Pseudomonadati; phylum Bacteroidota; class Flavobacteriia; order Flavobacteriales; family Flavobacteriaceae; genus Croceibacter; species Croceibacter sp. The sequence goes on from NZ_PAZX01000005.1 coordinate 160,682, forward strand.
TTCTAATGATTATGAAAGCCCATTATTATACGGTATTTCTGCAGACTATCTTTCGGCTTTTCAAAAGGAAAACAGTATTCGCCAATTTGGTATTGGCTTTAATGCATCCAAAAATTTTAGAGCACCAACGTTTAACGACTTAAATTGGAACGGTGCCGGCGCTATCGGAAATCCAGATTTATTGCCAGAAATAACATATCAAGGAGAACTAAACCAAACATTAAAATTTTCTTTCGGAACATTTAAGCTAGCTGAATTTATTAGTTACTCAGAAAATTTGATTCAATGGCTACCCAACCAACAAGGGTTGTTTATGCCAAACAATATTAAGGACTCTAGAAACTTCGGTATAGAGGCGCAATTTCAGGCTTATTATAATTTTGGCTCACATAAGTTTACTACTACAACAGGTTACACGTATGTTGAGGCCAAAGATTTATCAACCAATGCACAATTTATATATGTGCCTAAACATAAATTTATTGGAAGTTTAGGTTACAACTATAAATCATTCAACCTTCTGTATCAGTTTTTATACAATGGTGAGGTCTTTACAAAGACAGACAATTCTGAAACTCTTGGAGGTTATGCAGTATCTAATGTTAACCTTTCGTTTAAGCCAAAATCTAAAGGGTTAAACTGGTTTACAATACAATTATCTGTAAATAATATCTTCAATAAAAATTATCAAAATATAGCGTTTAGGCCAAATCCTGGACGCCACTATTCAATTTTACTAACTCAATCCTTCTAAATTTTAAATAATGAAGACACTTAAATTATTAATGCTTTTGGTTTTAACTGCTGTTTTTACGGTTAGTTGTGAATCTGATGATGACGGTATGAATACCGATAACAGCAATGGTAGCATAACTATCTCTGCAAATGCCACAACAGTATCTGAAGATGCTGGTGAGCTATTGTTTACAGTTACAACTACAGATGCTGTACTGGTAGATACTACTTATGAAATTGCCCTTATGGGTACAGCTTTAGAAACGGAAGACTATACCGTAAACAGTACAAATTTCACAATAAGTGAAGGTGAAACTACAGCAGTTATAACGGTTAATATTATAGATGATACAACTGTTGAAGAGGCTGAAACAATCGAGATTTCTGTAATTTCTGAAAATGGTGAGTCGCTAACAAATCCAATTTCTGAAACTGTGACCATTACAGATAATGATAGTTTTGCTTTTGAAGCAGGAATATTAATTTCTAATGAAGGACCATTTGGAAGTGGTTTTGGGACAGTATCTTATATTGATGCAAATTTCACTGCGGTAGATAATGATATTTATCAAGATGTAAATAATGACAACTTAGGTAACATAGTACAGTCAATCGGGTTTTCTGAAACAAATGCCTATGTAGTAGCAAACGTTGGTAATAAAATAACTGTAGTAAATCGTTTTTCTTTTGAAGAAATTACGAAAATAGAAACAGGTTTAATGAATCCTCGTTTTATGATTACTGCTAACAACAAAGGTTATGTTACCAATTGGGGTAGTGGTAGTGATGCTACAGATGATTATATTGCAGTTATAGATTTAGATACAAATACTATTACAACAACAATACCTGTAAGCGAAGGTCCAGAAGAGTTGTTATTTGATGGTACAAATATTTATGTAGCACATCAAGGTGGTTTTGGTGTTAACAATGAAATAAGTGTTATAAGTCCTGTAACAGATGCTGTTACTAGTACAATAACAGTTGGTAAGGCACCAAACAGTTTGCAGTTAGATGCCAGCGGTAATCTTTGGGTTTTAAGTTCTGGACAATTTTCTTATCAAGGAGATGAAGAAGGTGGAAGTATTTCTGTAATTAACACTTCTAGCAATGCAGTTACTACTACATACACATTTAATCAAACAGAGCACCCAAGTTATTTAAATATAGATAATAATGCAGTTTACTATGGCTTAAACGGGAATGTTTATAAAGGAGCAACGTCATCTTTTACAATTCCTACAGATGCAGAATTAACGGGTCTTAATTTATATGGAATGGTTGTAAATGATAATACACTATACGCTTGTGATCCTAATGACTTTTCTAGTAATGGTTCGGTTCATATTTATGACTTAACCGATAATAGCTTAACAACTAGTTTTACAGTAGGCGTGTTACCTAATAATGTTTACTTTAATAACTAACACGTTTTAAGGAAACTGTTATATACTAAAAAAGGCTTCCATAAATTGGAAGCCTTTTTCTATTCTATAAAAGAAAAAGATTAGTTAGCAGCGTTATCGTCTGTTGCATCTTCTTTCATCTCTTCGTTCATTTCTTCATTCATTTCAGCTTCAACTTCTTCGCCAGCTTCGTTCATTTCAGCTTCAACTTCTTCAGCACCAGCTTCAATAGCATCACCAGCTTCTTCAGCGTTAGCTTCGATATCTTCACCCATTGCTTCGATAGCATCTTCAGTTTTCTCTTCAGTAGTTTCTCTACAAGAAGTTCCTAAAAGAAGACCTAAAGCCATTACAGATAATATTACTTTTTTCATTTTAATAAATTTTATAAGGTTAGTAAGGCACAAATATAATAATATCTTGAAGTTGTAAGAATAATTAAGACTTAAAAGGCTCCTAAAATTAGGAGCCTTTGTTTTATAAGTGTTAATAGTGTAACTAATTAGTTGTCATCTGTTTCACCGTCAAACTCTTCTTTTACATCTTTAGCAGCGCCTTCTATTTCTTCGCCTGCTCTTTTAATTCCGTCTTCAGTTTCATCTGCAGCTCTCTCTAATGTGCTCTCAGCTTCATCCATATCATCGCTAACATCATCACTCACATCTTCCATAACATCTTCTGCTTTGTCTTCTGTAGTTTCTCTACAAGATGTAGTAGCCATAAACATACCTACAGCCATAATTGATAAAAATACCTTTTTCATAATTTATTTTTTTAAATGATTAGTTACACAAATGTATTAAAATAACAGAACTACTTCTTATTATTGAAAATTATAGGTTGTACTATCTATACATTTATTTTTATCTCTACTTTTATTATATGGTTTTTGGAAAATTTCTTGCAATAGCAATCATTCTTATTATTATTTACTACTTAGTAAAATCTGCCGAAACACTTTATGTGATAAAGTTTAAAAAGCCTATATATACTCACTTTTATCTGTTTAAAAAGAAGTTACCAGAATCTTCAATCACTATACTAGAAAACCAGTTTGAATTTTATGGTTTACTTAATACTTCTCAGAAAACATTCTTTCAACATAGGTTGGCCACATTTTTAGCAGATAAAGAATTTTTTGGACGCGAAGATTTAGAGGTTACCGAGGAAATGAAAGTTTTAATTGGTGCTACAGCAATTATGCTAACTTTTGGGATGCGTAATTATTACTTAGGTATTTTAGATCGCGTTATAATTTATCCTAATACGTATTACTCTAACATTACTGCTGCATATCATAAAGGTGAGTTTAATCCAAGGTTAAAGGCATTGGTTATTTCTTGGAAAGATTTTAAGGAAGGATATGCAGATACTACAGATAATTTAAACTTAGGCATACACGAGTTTACACATATTTTGCAGTTAAATAGTAAAAAATTTAGAGATGTAAGTGCTTCAATCTTTAGTGATGGCTATACTGAAATAGAACAAATTTTAAAAGATGATTTATACCGTAATAATTTAATGGCATCAGACTACTTCAGGAATTATGCTTATACCAACAAATACGAGTTTTTAGCTGTTCTCATTGAAAATTTTATTGAAACACCTAAAGATTTTAAAATGAACTTTCCTCAGTTATATAGTAAGGTTAGACAAATGCTTAATTATAATTTTGCAGGCTATTAATCTTATTTTTTAATAATATCTTCTACAATCATCTTTGCATGTATACGTGAGTTTTCTATAAACCATTTATGAGTTTCCATACCACCACAGATAACTCCTGCAAGATAAACGCCTTTTACATTTGTTTCCATAGTTTCTGGATTATGTTCAGGAATGCGTCTTTTATCATTAGATAAATTAATACCTACATCTTTCAGAAACTTAAAGTTTGGTTGGTAACCAGTTAGTGCTAACACAAAATCATTGTTTAATGTTTTATGAGTACCGTTGTGGTTTATATCAACTTCTGTTTCTCGTATCTCAGTAAGTTCTGCATTAAAATACGCAGTAATGCTTCCTTCTTCTATTCTGTTTTCTATATCTGGTTTCACCCAATATTTTACACGGTCGCCAATACTGTCTCCTCTAACAATCATAGTAACGTCTCCACCTTTTCTGTAAATCTCTAGCGCTGCATCTACAGAAGAGTTGCTGGCACCTACAACAACAGTATTTGTTGCTGCATAAAAATGTGGGTTTCCATAATAGTGAGAAACTTTATTTAAGTCTTCACCAGGAATATTAAGAGGATTTGGGATATCATAAAAACCAGTTGCTATAATTACATGCTTAGTAATATATGTTGCCTTTGTAGTTTCTACAGAATGTAATTTGCCTGAAGTAATATTTGTGACCCTTTCAAAAAGATTTATAGTTAACTCTTTTGAAGTTGCAATGCGCCTGTAATATTCTAAGGCTTCTTCTTTGGTAGGTTTTGCATTAGCACTTATAAATGGAATGTTATGTAGCTCAAGCTTTTCAGACGTTGAGAAAAATGTCATATTAGTAGGGTAGTGGTAAAGAGAGTTTACCAAGGGTCCTTTTTCTAATATACAATACGACAGTCCCTTTTCTTTGGCCTGTAAACCACAAGCAATACCAATGGGACCACCACCAACAATTATAATGTCATATGTGTCTTGCAAAATTATAAGTTTTTTATAAAAGTATTAATAGCGTTAAAATAAGCTGTCTTAGCATCTAACCAACCATAATGTTTGCAATTCTCTAAAATTACTAGTTCAGAATTTGGTATAAGATTATGGGCATGCTCAGGTATAGATAGTCCTACAACATCATCCTTACCATGCAGTATTAACACTGGTTTTTTAAATGTTTTAAAAAATGAAGCTGTACTAAATTCAATACGCCTTAAATCTTGCCAGACCAAACTGTTTATTGCTCTATTACCTTGTGTTAGTCTCTTAGCTACAATAGGTATGTAAGTTGAATTATATACATATGCTGGTGCTAAAAATTTACCTCTGTTATATGTTGTTGCATAAGACGCATCGCCATTAGAAATCTTACGGGTATAATAATCTAACGAATCTCTTTGTGTTTGGGAAAGACTTCCTCTTATATCTAAACGCTCTATTATAGTGAGATCTAATCCTCCAGATGAAGATTGTATTAATGCAGAAACGTGTTCAGGATATTTTGCTGTATAATAATATGCCAGCATACCACCAAAGGAATGTCCCAATACTGTCCATTGGTCAATATTTAAATGACAGCGTAATACCTCAATATCTTCAGCCATAGCATTTATGGTTATGGTTTCTGAATTTATGTCGTGTAAGGTAGATAAGCCAGTACCTCTTTGATCGTAAAGGATAACAGAATTGGTTTTGGAAAGTTCTTCAGCTAAAGGTTTAAATCCTTGTGAATTCATTCCTGGTCCTCCGTTAATTATTAAAATTGGAGAACCTTCACCATAAATTTGATAATGTAGTTTGCCAGAGTTAACATCTAAAATAACATCTGTATGTTGAGAATGTAGCATACCTACATTACCAAAAACCATCATAGCAATAATGATTATAGATAATCTAGGTATGTTAACCATTGTTTTAATTTACCTGAGCTTTTAAATCTTTAATAGTTTTTAAAGGGTCTGAAGATCCAAATACATAGCTTCCTGCCACAAGTACATCTGCGCCTGCATTTACCAATTCTTTGGCATTTTTATTAGTAACGCCACCATCAATCTCTATAAGAGTTTCGGCATTATTATTAAGGATAATTTCTTTTAACCTTGTTACCTTCTTGTAAGTGTTTTCAATAAAGCTTTGTCCTCCAAAACCTGGATTTACACTCATAATACAAACAACATCTATATCGTTTATAATATCTTCTAATAAATCTACAGGAGTATGTGGGTTAATTGCAACACCAGCTTTCATGCCTTCGGCTTTAATGGCTTGTAGTGTTCTGTGCAAATGGGTACAAGCTTCGTAATGCACTGTAAGTACATTGCTACCAAGTTCTGCAAATGTTTTAATATAGCGATCTGGATCTACAATCATTAAATGCACATCAATAGTTTTATTGGCGTGTTTATTAATTGCTTTTAAAACGGGCATACCAAATGATATGTTTGGGACAAAAACACCATCCATAATATCTATATGAAACCAATCTGCATCTGAGTTGTTTACAAGTTCTATATCACGTTGAAGGTTAGCAAAATCTGCAGCTAAAATTGAAGGAGCAATACGTTTTTGAGACATGTTATAAGTTTTTTGCAAAGGTAACCAATAATATAAATGTTGAAGCTGTTGTGAGTTTAAGAATACTCTTAAAATGAGAAAACCTCCGGTAATCAGCCGGAGGTCATTCATCAATCAAAAAACGAACAGTATGTTATTGTAGAAACAATAAACTGAATACTGTCGTATCGTTAAATATTTTAGATTTAGCGAAGATAAGGAATTTAGCCTAAATAGGTTTTTAAGATCTTACTTCTAGATGTATGCTTTAAACGTCTTGTGGCTTTTTCCTTTATTTGGCGAACACGCTCTCTAGTAAGCTCGAAGGTTTCTCCAATCTCCTCAAGTGTTAGCGGTTGCTGTTGTCCTAAACCAAAATACAGTCTTATAACATCTGCCTCTCTAGGTGTAAGTGTTTCTAATGCTCTATCTATTTCAGTTTGTAATGACTCAACTAAAAGGTCTTTTTCTGGGTTTGGTGATTCTCCAAATTTTAAGACATCATAAAGGTTAGAGTCTTCACCATCTACTAAAGGCGCATCCATTGAAAGGTGGCGACCAGAGTTTTTAAGAGATTCTTTTACTTCAGAAATCGTCATTTCTAATTCTTGTGCAATTTCTTCTGGAGTAGGTGGTCTTTGGTTAGACTGCTCCAAATACGCATACATCTTGTTAATCTTATTAATAGATCCAATTTTGTTAAGAGGTAATCTTACAATACGAGATTGTTCTGCTAATGCTTGTAGGATAGATTGACGAATCCACCATACGGCATACGAGATAAATTTAAAACCACGTGTTTCGTCAAAGCGTTTTGCAGCTTTTATTAGTCCTAAATTACCTTCATTAATAAGGTCTGGTAATGTTAGTCCTTGGTTTTGATATTGTTTAGATACAGACACCACAAACCTTAAATTGGCTTTTGTTAGTTTTTCTAATGCACGATTGTCGCCAGCTCTAATACGCTGTGCTAACTCTACCTCTTCTTCGGCAGTGATTAAGTCTACCTTTCCAATTTCTTGTAAATACTTGTCTAATGAAGCGGTTTCACGATTGGTAACCTGCTTTGTAATCTTTAGTTGTCTCATGTAATTTTTTTAGATGATTGATGACATCTTGTTGTACAGGTTATACGTAAGAATAGAAAAAAAGGTTACAAAAAAGATTAATTTTTTTTGCATAAAAAAAAACCGCTTCCAAAATTGAAAGCGGTTTTAAATATGTTAAGTGTTTTGCTTATAGGTGTATAACCTCATCATAAGCAGCAGCAGTGGCTTCCATTACAGCTTCACTCATAGTTGGGTGAGGATGCACTGCTTTTAAAACTTCGTGTCCTGTAGTTTCTAGTTTACGTCCTAAAACAGCCTCTGCAATCATATCTGTTACACCAGCACCAATCATATGGCAACCTAACCACTCACCGTACTTAGCATCGTAAATTACCTTTACGAAGCCATCTTTTGTTCCGGCAGCACTAGCTTTACCAGAAGCAGAGAATGGAAATTTCCCTATTTTAAGTTCGTAACCAGCTTCTTTAGCTTGCTTTTCGGTCATTCCAACACTTGCAATTTCTGGAGTAGCATATGTACAACCAGGAATGTTACCGTAGTCTAATGCTTCAACTTTCATTCCTGCAATTTTTTCTACACAGATAATACCTTCTGCAGAAGCAACGTGAGCCAATGCTGGACCTGGCGTTACATCTCCAATAGCATAATATCCAGGAATGTTGGTTTGGTACCAGTCATTAACTAAGATCTTATCTTTGTCTGTCTTAATGCCTACAGCTTCAAGACCAATATTTTCAATATTTGTTTTAATACCAACAGCAGATAGTACAATTTCTGCTTCTAAGGTTTCTTCGCCTTTTTTAGTTTTTACTTTAGCCTTAACACCATCTCCAGAAGTATCTACACTTTCTACAGAAGAGTTGGTCATTACTTTTATACCAGCTTTCTTAAAGCTTTTCTCAAATTGCTTAGACACATCTTCATCTTCAACAGGAACTAAGTTTGGTAAAAACTCTACTATTGTTACTTCTGTACCCATTGCATTGTAAAAGTGAGCAAACTCAACACCAATAGCTCCGGAACCTACAATTATCATAGATTTTGGTTGCTTAGGCAAGTTCATTGCTTGGCGGTATCCTATAATTTTCTCACCATCTTGTTTTAAGTTTGGTAATTCTCTAGAACGAGCTCCAGTTGCAACAATTATATGATTAGCTTCATAGTCTTTCTTGCCATCTTTACCTTCAACAGAAATTTTCTTTCCAGTTTTTAATGTGCCAAAGCCATCTATTACATCAATCTTATTTTTCTTCATTAAGAATTGAACACCTTTGCTCATTCCTTCTGCCACATTACGACTACGTTTTACAACTTTAGTGAAGTCTTTATCTGGATTCTCAACACTAAGACCATAATCTTCTGCGTGCTTTAAATAGTCAAAAACTTGAGCACTCTTTAACAATGCTTTTGTAGGGATACAACCCCAGTTTAAACATACACCTCCAAGATTTTCTTTTTCTATTACAGCAGTTTTTAAGCCTAATTGTGAGGCGCGTATTGCAGCAACATAACCGCCAGGACCGCTTCCTAATACAATAACATCGTACTTACTCATATTTTCTGATTTTTTAGTCTGATTTTAAGGCTACGAATTTACGCAATATTAAGAGAAACAAAAAGCGATGCTCTGTAAGTTAGAGCATCGCTTTTTAATATAATAGATGTTTTTAGAAATTAGTTTTCTAAACCTTCTGTTGTATTGTTTCTGTCGTTTAAAGCATTCATTACAGCATTGTAATCTGTAACATCTACTGTTAATGCAAAGTCTGAAGGGACTACAACAAATCTAAAAATTTGATCGTCTGTATAACCGAAATCTAAGTTACTTAGGTCATAATTACCATCTATAAACAATTCTACATCTATAAATGTGTGAGCAGATACGTATTGTATTGTACCTTCATCTGTAAAAAAGTTTTGAGGTATAAGACTCCATAAATCTGCAGTAGACCCATCATTTAACCCAACTTGACCATCAAAACGGTACACTAAAATAGCGTCGCTTTCAAAGACTTCAATGTCTGAAGGGATATCGATAATTGTAGACCACAAGTTTGCATTTGCATCATAGGAGTAATTAATATTTTCTATTTCAAAAGTTTGACCTAGAATATTAACACCTGGTTCTCCAGATGGTCCTGGAGGTCCTGGATCTCCTTCGCAACTTGTAAATAAAACGGCTGTAAATGCTAATAAAGCTAATATTTTTTTCATCTCTAAGGTTTTGTGTTAGTTAAATTGAAATCAAATTCAATGCCAAAACTATTATTAGAAAAAGATAGCGCTACCCAAAGACTCGTTAAATTATTACTTATTAAAGTTTATACTAGCAGAATTTACACAGTAACGTTGTCCAGTTTCTGTAGGGCCATCATCAAAAACGTGCCCAATATGACCTCCACAGTTAGCGCATAAAATTTCGGTTCTAATCATACCAAGAGTTTTATCTTGTTTGTACTCAATAGCGCCATCAATAGCATTATCAAAGCTTGGCCATCCACAACCGCTTTCAAATTTGCTGTCACTATCAAATAATTTAGTGTTACAAGCAGCGCAATGGTATTCACCATCTTCAAAATGCATATTGTATTTACCTGTATGTGGTCGTTCTGTTCCTGCTTCTCTAAGAACATGGTATTGCTCTGGAGACAACTCTTTTCTCCATTCTTCTTCTGTCTTATTTATATTATAGTTAGTAGACATATAATTTTTTATTTAGTTGAAGGAATAAAATCTAAAGCATCACCATTTATACAATGGCGTTTGCCTGTAGTGTTTTTTGGACCATCATTAAAAACGTGTCCTAAGTGACCACCACAAACCGCACAATGTTCTTCTACACGTGTATAGCCAATTTTATTGTCTGTAGAGAAAGCAACATTACCATCTATTTCTCTATCAAAACTTGGCCATCCTGTACCGCTATCAAACTTATGTTCACTTTTAAAAACTGGTGTTTTACAAGCTGCACACACATAAGTACCTTCTTCTTTAATGTCTAATAGCTCTGAAGAAAAAGGACGTTCTGTTCCTGCTTCTCGTAGTATATGATATTCTTCTGAAGATAAAACTTCTTTCCATTCTGCGTTGGTTTTAGAAACCTCGTAAGTGTTTTCTGTTTTAGCAGTATCTTTTTTTTGTGCATTGCCACAACTCATTATAAATAGAGAAAGCGCAACTAATGATAAATATTTCATAGTATTTATTTTGTTTTTAAGTGTTGTATGATAAGTCGTGAAATGACTATGATACTTACGTTTTAAGTATTATCATTCAATAACTATTCCGTTATAAACGATGTAATTTCTTCAATGGTTTCAGGATGACCTAAAATACGTCTGTGTCCTAATTTTTCAGTAAGATGCAAACTGCCTTTATCTAAAACCGAATTAATTTCTTGTGCAGAAGAATAGTGTACATCTACATCGTCTTTATCATGAACTACCAAAGTAGGAATGTTTACATTTTTAGCTGAAACAGCTCCAGAATAATTATCTAAGTCTTCACCAAATTTACCATCCATATAAGACTTTAAATGAGTAGCAACTTCAGGTTTTAACCTCATATTTCTCACAAAATCTTTGGTTATATGTGTAATGCTGTTAGCTGTGCCAATAATGCTGAGTCTATCTAAAGGCAAGCCGTCACTTACNGCTTTAAGTAGAGACATNCCTCCAAGTGAGTGTCCTATNGCAAGTTGAAAAGGATACTTTTCATGAAGGTATTTTACAGACTCAATAAAAAATGGCATCATACTTATTTTTCCAGGTGCACGACCGTGAGCTGGAGCATCAAAACTAATAGTTGAATATCCTTTTTTTTCTAAAGACTCTGCAATTTTAGCTAATTGAGTACCACTTCCAGACCAGCCGTGGCACAATAATACTTTTTTAGGAGAGGTTCCATAATGAAAAACTACAATTTCACGATTAATTGAAGGTACAGTAAGTCGCTCAATCCTAGAATTATTATACATGTGTTTTTCTCGCTCAGGCATTGGATATTTAAATGGCGTGAGAAATAATTTAGCTGCAAANCTGCTTGCTAATTTNGGAGAAAAAAANTGTATTNNTTTTCCTATAGCTATAAACTGTTTTGGCATGAGTAATGCTTGAACAGGAACNGCGTCTTTNTTTGTTGTGGTCATGGATATACTTTATCCTAACAAATTTACTTATTTGCNTTGTGACCAAGTCTTAAATTTATCTTATTCAATAGTTATATTTANCTTTTTCTGTAAACCAACTTCAACTAATTNNCTGTATTTTGAAAGTGTAATATCTACTAAGCCTAGTTCAATCTTTGAAATAAGTTCTAGTTTGGTATTAGTTCTTTCTGCAATATCTTCTTTGCTTATTTTTTCTTTTTTTCTAGTAGTATTAAAAAGGACTCCGAGTTTAAATTTTAAAGATTTCTTGTCAANCTCATCTCGCTTAGGTGTTCCTTNTCTACCAAATCTATCTTCTATATGTTGTTTGTAAGATGTAGGTGTTTTTAAAGGGTTCATAATATTTTGATTTTATAAGTGTCTTTAATTTAATAAAATAGGCAGTGACTCTCAAATTTTAGCCTACTATTTGTCGATACGCTCTGTATTTCGNCGGTTTTAAGGTCTTTTATGACTTTTTATGATTTTCTTACAAAGTGTTATTGGTATCGTTTTTGTAATTTTAAGCCTATAAAAAATCAACTATGAAAACTAAAACAACTTTAATATTATTAGGAGCTGTAGGATTATTTCTTGCGTGTACNACTAATCCTTTTACTGGCAAAAAAACATTAGCGCTTGTGCCTAATTCACAAATTTTACCAATGGCATTTCAGCAATATGATGCTTTCTTGTCTGAAAACAATGTTGTGACAAATACAAGTGAGGCATTAATGGTTAAGAGAGTAGGAGAGAAAATTAAAAATGCTTCTGAAACTTGGCTTAATGCAAATGGATATTCAGGTTACACTTCAGATTACCGTTGGGAATATAATTTAGTGCAAGATGATCAAATTAACGCTTGGTGTATGCCAGGTGGAAAAATTGTTGTGTATACTGGTATATTACCAATTACTCAAGATGAAGCAGGTTTNGCTGCAGTTATGGGTCATGAAGTTGCTCACGCATTAGCAAATCANGGACAGCAACGTATGAGTGCAGGACAATTACAACAAATAGGAGCTGTTGCAGGAACTATTGCTGTAAGCGGAAGTAGCCAAGAAACACAACAAATCTTTGGTACAGCTTATGGTTTAGGGACTCAATTTGGTGTCATGTTACCATTTAGCAGAAGCCACGAAACAGAGGCAGATATTATAGGACAACAAATTATGGCCATTGCAGGTTACGAACCATTAGAAGCTGCAGAGCTATGGCAACGTATGAAAGCAAATTCTGGAGGACAAGCACCACCAGAGTTTATGAGTACTCACCCAAGCAGTGATACCAGAATTAACAATTTGCAAGCCAATGCAGATAACGCTAGGGCAGAAGCTAGACGATTTGGAGTTACTAGCTTTAAACGTTAATTCTTAAAAATATAATCTATAAAAGCCGTTCTATTTGAGCGGCTTTTTTATTTTTATAACATGCAAAACCTACCAAAAGGAAGTAAAAAATTGCTCAATGCTTGGGCGTTTTACGATTGGGCCAACTCGGTATATAGTTTAGTAATTGCTTCTGCAGTCTTTCCTATTTTCTACGGCGCCATTACATTAGTAAAAGATGAACAAACAGGTAAAATCTTAGATGATACCGTTACCTTTTTAGGCATCAATTTTAATAACGATAGTCTAATAAGTTATATTACNGCNTTAGCTTTTTTAGTGGTATCCTTCTTAAGTCCGTTTCTAAGTGGTATTGCCGATTATGTAGGGAATAAGAAATCTTTTTTAAAATTCTTTTGCTATTTAGGCGCTATATCCTGTATAGGTTTGTTTTGGTTTAATATAGATTATCTGTGGTTTGGTTTTTTATGTTACTTTTTGGCTTTAATAGGATTTTGGGCAAGTTTAGTATTTTACAATTCATACCTGCCAGACATCGCTTTTCCAGAACAACAAGATAAAATTAGTGCTAAAGGCTTTTCATTAGGTTATATAGGTAGTGTTATATTATTAGTTATTTGTTTAGCAATGATAATGTTTTACGACACATTTGGATTTGAAGATGAAGGCTTACCTACCCGNTTATCTTTTNTTCTTACTGGAGTTTGGTGGATAGGATTTAGCCAATACACCTATAAATACTTACCCAAAGGGAATAAGGCTGAAAAGAAATTAACTAGAGGTGTGTTATTTAATGGTTTTAAAGAACTAAAACACATTTGGATTAAACTTGGAGATAACATAAGATTAAAACGATTTTTAGGCGCTTTTTTTGTTTATAGTATGGCTGTGCAGACAATAATGTTAGTAGCCACTTATTTTGGAATTGAAGAATTAGATTGGGGAGAACAAAACTCTACAACAGGATTAATAATTAGTATTCTACTTATACANTTAGTAGCTGTAGTTGGTGCTACATTAACGTCTAGAGCCTCAGGTAAATTTGGTAATATCCCAACATTAATTGTAATAAATATTATATGGATGGCAATTTGTATATATGCATATACAGTAACTACTCCAAATCAATTTTATGTTGCAGCAGCTTGTGTTGGTCTTGTAATGGGTGGCGTACAAAGTTTATCTAGATCTACGTACTCAAAGTTGCTTCCAGAACACGCTATAGANACAGCATCATACTTTAGTTTTTATGATGTTTCAGAGAAAATAGGAATCGTGATAGGAATGTTCTCTTATGGTTTTATTGCTGAGCTTACTGGAGATATTAGGTATTCCATTATCACATTAACTGTATATTTTCTAATTGGTATTATTTTGCTCTTAAGAATTCCTAAAGCTTTGGGATAATCATCTTAATATTTTTTAATTATGTTTGTTATGACTAAAAAACATATGATGAAACACCTACTTAACTTAAAATGTATTTTTATTGCCCTAATTGTAGTTAGCTTTTCAGCTTGCGANAATGAACCTTTAGAAGGAGAATTTGCAGCTAGTGGCGGCGCAAATCTTACCTGTGAGCAAGCAGCACANGCAACTGTTTCTGCNGGACTTGCNCTTTCTGATGCTACAACAGAAAATGTAGATCAACTTTGTAACACTTATAGCTTAGCTATTGAACAACAAATTACATCTTGTGGAGATGAAACNGGTGTTTTACAACAATTATTAGATAGTATTGAAGACTGCTCTGCCTTTGTTGGTGGTGGTGGAAGTACNTCTGGNATNTTCGATTTTGATATTGTAGATGGAGATGCTTTTGAAGGTGTTTCAATTTCTGCCGTTAGCAATGAAGACGGATTGTTAGTTGATGCAACAGTAGGAACAAGACAAGCAGGATTCCAAATATTTAACCCAGTACAAGGCACTACATATGATCTNTCTGACCCAGATCAAGCTATATTNCTTTANGATACAGATATTTCAAATGAAGAGTCTGACGTTTTCTTTGCTATTTCTGGATCACTTACATTAAGTACTTATAATACTAATACAAATATAGCTGGAGGTAGTTTTTCTGGTGTAATGCAGGAATTTTTTACAGAGTCTACAATTACTGTAGAAAANGGAATTTTTCAAAATATTGAATTTTCTGTAGAAGAACCAGTAAACAGCTGTACAGCAACAATAGATGGTGCAGGATTTAATGCAAGTTTATTTCCAGTAGTATTTGTACAAGAAACAATACAGGTGACTTTTGATGATGATATGGGAAGACAGATCCGAATTATTTTTCCAGATAACATTATAGAAGGAACATATGATTTAGCTGCTACTCCAGAAATTTATAGTGCCACGTATACAGAAAGTGATGTGGATTATACAGGAGTTGAAAATAGTGGAAGCATTGTTATTACAAATGTAGAAAATGATGTAGTTACAGGATCATTTAATTTTGATGTCGTTAATGATGGTGACCCAGAAGATGTAATAGTAATTACAAGCGGNGAATTTGTTATAGATGTAAGCTTTTAAGTTTNACCTATAATTTTAAAAAAGCCGATAGAGTGAGTATATGCTCTATCGGCTTTTTTTATGCCTTAATTATTATTGGTTTTAAATATACAAGTAATGTTTTATAGANNNTTNATTCAACTTTAAATACCTAATTACTGTCTCTNAGTATTTTAAGTTTAACAACATTAGTTACACTNAAATTAGCATTAAATCTTAAACACAAATATTATAGCATAAAAAAAACCGACTCAAATTAATGAGTCGGTTTTAATAATATTAGGATTTAGAATTACTTCTTAGAAGCTTCATCCATACCTTCTTTTACCATACTGTAAAATTGGTCTAANTTAGGAAGTACTACAATACGAGTTCTTCTGTTTTTAGCTCTACCTTCTGCAGTNTCATTACTAGCAACAGGAATGTAGTAGCTACGNCCTGCAGCTGTCATACGCTGAGGTGGCACACCATACTCGTCTTGTAAAATTCTTACAACACTTGTTGCACGTTTAGCACTTAAATCCCAGTTGTCTTCTAAAACAGCATTCTTAATTGGCACATTGTCTGTATGACCTTCTACCATAAATTCAATATCTGGTTTAGCATTTACAACTGTAGCAACTTTACCTAAAACTTCTTTAGCACGGCTAGTTACGTTGTAGCTACCACTCTTAAATAATAATTTATCTGAGATAGATACATATACAACACCTTTTTCAACATTAATTTCAATGTCTTCATCTGCCATATTACCTAAAGCACCTTTTAAGCTTGTTACTAATGCAAGAGTTACAGAATCTTTTCTTGTAACAGCATCACGTAACGTTTTAATCTGTAAATCTTTTTCTTTTAAAGATTCTAAAGATTTTTCAAGGTTTGTAGCACCNTTAGTTGTCAAGGTNGTTAAGTTACCTTTNGTTTCAATAAGATCTGCATTAGTTCTTCTTAAGTCTGCTACCTGATCTTCTAAAGCATTTGCCTTAGCAGTTGCTCCAGCTTTTTCTTCTAAACAAGAGTTTAATTTTACGGTAGCCGTATTTAACCTGTCTTGCGTTTCCTGTTGCTGAGCTTCTAAATCAGCATATTTCTTCTGAGAAACACAAGAAGACAATAAAACCGCTGCAGATGCAGCAATAATCATTATTTTTTTCATAATTGTTTTAATTCGTTATTTGTACATCAAAATTATCAAAAAGAATGCCGACTTTCTTAGTATTAACAATACTTTAAGTAAAGATTATAGTTCCTTAAAGGATTGTTTTTTCAGAATAAAGTGTTTGTAAACTACCGAGTTAATTTGATGATATTTAATACTACTTTTTAATGCCTTTCGTTTCTTTAAAAATTTTGGTAGTTGNGCATAAAAGCTACCGTGNGCTTTAAGAATAGCAATAAAATGTTTTGGTTTTTTTTCAAGTAGAAATTTAAATCCTGCAATCCCATCTAAAATTAAACGAATTAAGATGAAGCCATAAACTTTAGGGCCAGCAACGTTTTTAATTAGGGCAAATAAGGTATTCCTAAAGTTAAAGAATGTTTTCTTAGGATTCATACTGTTTAATGTAGCACCACCAACATGATATACAGTGCTTTGCCCAGTATAAACTATGTTATATCCTGCATTTTTAATGCGCCAGCATAAATCAATTTCNTCTTGGTGAGCAAAAAAGTCTTCATCTAAAGCGCCTACCTCATGAAATACATCATTTTTAATTGCAAGGCAAGCGCCGCTTGCCCAAAATATNTCTTTAGTGTCATTGTATTGTCCATGGTCTTTTTCTAAGCTATTAAAAATACGACCTCTACAATAGGGATAACCTAAAGCATCAATATAACCACCAGCTGCACCAGCATATTCAAAGTAAGATTTATTTTTATAATCTAATATTTTTGGTTGTACCGNTGCTACGTTAGGGTTGCTTTTAAAACANGTTAAAATAGGAGTGAGCCAATGTTCTGTCACTTCTACATCACTATTTAANAGAATAAGGATATCTTCGTTAAGATGTTTTAAAGCATCATTATACCCTTTAGCATAACCGCCATTAACANCATTCTGTATTATTTTTACTGAAGGGAATAGTGAAGTTATCAATAAGATAGAATCATCTGTCGAGGCATTATCTGCCACATACACAGTTGCTTCTTTAGAGAAATTAACAACAGATGGTAAGAACTTTTCTAAGAGCGCTCTACCGTTCCAATTTAATATGACAACTGCAATCTTCAAAGGATAAAATGTTTAANGGCAAAACTACTTTAAAATATGTTATTTCTAAGTTATTACTCGTGTAATTGCAATTTTCTGTAGTTTAGTAACCTCTAAAAGTTTCCTTATGAATGTTATAATTATTGAAGATGAAAAACCATCTGCAAGGCGTTTACAACGTATGCTTGCCGAAATTGGAATCTCTGCATTAACAATGCTTCATAGTGTAGANGAATCAATCGAGTGGTTGAGTATGAATGCACATCCAGATCTTGTGTTTTTAGATATTCAACTAAGTGATGGNTTATCTTTCGAAATTTTTGATGTGGTAAACCTTAAGAGTGCAATAATCTTTACTACGGCTTATGATGAGTATGCGTTAAAAGCATTTAAATTAAATTCTGTNGATTATTTACTTAAACCTATTGATGAAGATGAATTAAAAGTGGCAGTTAAGAAATTTAAGACAACATTTTCTACAGCATCATCTGCATCAATAAACATGTCTGAGATACGACAATTATTAAATGTTGCTGAAACTGCTTCTTANAAAACAAGATTTACNTCTAAAGTTGGTCAACATATTAAAGTATTTAACAGTTCTGCAATTGAGTGTTTTTATTCTGAAAACAAAGGAACCTATCTTTTTAATACTGAAGGAAGAAGTTATTTAGTAGACACAACAATTGATGAATTATCAACCGATTTAGATCCAAAAAAATTCTTTCAAGTTAGTAGAAAGTTTATCGTGAGTTTTAAGGCAATACAAGATATTGTTAGTTATTCTAACTCAAGGTTAAAGGTGAANCTAAAAACATACAATGAGCAAGAAATTATAGTNAGCCGAGAACGTGTNAAAGAATTTAAAGCTTGGTTAGAGTAAGTATATGTCTAAATCTTTAAGAGTTCTTCAAATTATAGATACGTTAAATGCAGGTGGTGCAGAGCGCATGGCAGTACAAATAGCTAATGGTTTAGTTGATAAGACTGGCTTTTCAGGACTATGCTGCACTCGTGAAGAAGGTGTGTTGAAAGATTCAATTTCTGAAGGAGTTTCGTTACTATCTTTAAATCGTAAGTATAAATTTGACATACCATCATTGAAAACGGCTTTGCGTTATTGTAAAGAAAATAAAGTGCAAATTTTGCATGCACATGGAATGTCCTTTTTCTTTGCTATGCAGCTAAAGGCTTTTTACACNCATCTAAAAATTATTTGGCACGATCATAATGGGCAAAGAGTTAATCATAATAAAAAACAACATCTAATTTTAAAACTTTGCTCTTTTAAATTTTCACAAATATTATGCGTTAATGAAACGTTGAGCACTTGGTCTAAAATTAATTTAAATTGTAAACGTGTTACGTATTTGCCGAATTTTGTTCAATTGCAAGAGAACACTCGTCAAGAATTAAATTTAAAAGGTGAAGATGATAAACGAATAGTATGTGTAGCAAACTTAAGGCCTCCAAAAAATCATATATTTTTATTAAAATCTTTTGCTAAAACTAATTTAGCCAAAACAGGATGGTCTTTNCATTTAATTGGAGCTGTATATGAAGACGAGTATTTTGCTGAAATACAAAAATATATAGAGCTAAATAATTTAAAAAATTCTGTGTTTATATTAGGAATGCAAACTAATATAAATTCTCAACTTAAGCATTATGATATTGGTGTACTTTCTTCTAAGGATGAAGGCTTACCAATGGTAATTTTAGAGTATGGATTAGCAGGATTGGCAGTTTTATCAACACGCGTAGGTCAAATACCTAAGGTGATATTGAATTATGGTAAAGTAGCTGAAGTAGATTGCATACAAAATTTTTCAGAACAATTAACTTTGCTTGCTTCAGATAAAGAGTCTAGAATACAATTGGGAAAGTCTCTTCAGAAACATATTATTAAAAACTATTCAGGCTCATACATAATGCCTAGATTAATAAAATTATATACTAAAGCCATATCAAACCATTAAATAAAATAGCGTATTTACAGTTAATTATATTACATATAGTAATAGCGTTACTTATTACAATTTTACCTGTTCTTTCTAAGGTTTACTCTCTTGCGTCGCTTTTTATATTATTATTTCTGGTTGTAAAAAATAAAAACAAAAACAACGAGGTTTTAGTAGCTGCAGCATATTTTACATCTTGTGAAGTATTCTTGAGAATGACCAATGGTGGTATTGCTTATGAGTTTGGTAAATATGTTGTTATTGGGTTATTACTAATAGGTCTTTTTTATAGAGGTGCATCTTCTCGATCTGGCCCATATTGGTTATATCTTATCCTATTAACACCTGGAATTTTATTTGCAGCAATGTATTTAAATCCAGAAACAAACGTTAGGAATACAGTTTTATTTAATTTAACAGGACCTGTTTGTCTTGGTTTAAGTGCAATTTACTGTTATAGGCGTTCAATTAGTACGCGTAGGTTACAGCATATTATTCTTGCGCTGTTGCTACCGGTAATAACTATGACCGTTTACTTATTTTTTAATACTCCAGATATTGGAGATATTTTAGGAAGTACACAATCTAATCATGAAGCTTCTGGAGGTTTCGGTCCTAACCAGGTTGCTACAACTTTAGGAATAGGAATATTTGTACTTCTTACCCGCTTATTTTATATAAAGAATAAGTTCATTAATATTTTAGATCTCATATTGCTAGCATTAGTTACATATAGAGGTTTAGTTACGTTTTCGCGTGGAGGTATAATTACAGGGTTAATTTGTGCTATAGCTTTTGTAGGTATTTATTTTTTAAGAGGAAATATAAAAACTAAAGCGTTTTTAATACCGAGGCTATCTATAATAGCTATTATACTAGCAAGTACCTTTGCTTTTACGGCTATTAAAACTTCTGGGTTAATAACGAATAGATACACAAACAAAGATGCTGCTGGTCGTTTAAAAACTGATATTACCACTGGAAGAGCAGAGCTAATTACTTCGGAACTTGAAGCGTTTTATGATAAACCAATTACTGGAATTGGTATTGGTAAAATTAGAGAGTATCGCTATGAGAAAACTAAAATTCTTGCAGCTACACATAATGAATTTAGTAGATTATTATCTGAACATGGTATATTAGGTATTGTAATACTTCTTATTTTAGTATTAACTCCGTTACTTTACAGGTTTAAGAATAGGCGTAATAATTACTTTTATGCATTTTTGTTATTTTGGGCATTAACTATTAGTCACTCTTCAATGAGGATTGCAGCACCAGCATTTATTTATGGCCTCTGTTTATTAAATGTAACCTATGAAACATCTCCTTTACGTAGGAAACAAACTTCAGCAGCACGGTTACACACCTAGTGGTGTAGATGTTTATTCTAAAAAATTTGAAGAATTAGGCTTTAAGGTAACTGCAGTTTCTTCAATAAAAAATAAATATCTAAGACTTTTAAAAATGCTTTTTTCAATACTTAGATATAGAAATAGTGTTGATTTTATTTTAATAGATACCTACAGTACTCAAAATTTTTATTTTGCTTTTCTATGTGGTCTATTAGCTAAGCTTTTAAAGATAAAATACATTCCTATTTTAAGAGGTGGCAACCTACCACAAAGGCTTGTAAAATCTAATAAACTTTCTAATTTATTATTTAAAAATGCTCACGTAAATATAGCGCCATCAAAATATTTAAAAGACGCTTTTAACGTTCATAATTTTAATAATGTCTTATACATCCCTAATAGTATTTCTTTAAAAGATTATGAGTTCACTCCTAAACCAATTGATATTCCAAAATTACTTTGGGTAAGATCTTTTGTGAAAATTTACAATCCCAAACTTGCTATTAAAATTTTTAGTGCTATTAAAAGTAAATATCCAGAAGCTACACTGTGTATGGTTGGGCCAGAGAAAGATGGTAGTTTGCAAAATTGCAAAGCCTATGCAGAGCAGTTAAATTTAAATGTAAAATTTACAGGGCAATTAACAAAGCAAGAATGGAGAGAACTTTCAAATAATTATAACATCTTTATAAACACTACAAATTTTGATAATACACCAGTAAGTGTAATTGAAGCTATGGCTCTTGGTTTACCCGTAATCTCGACAAATGTTGGAGGATTACCTTATTTGATAAATCATGGTGAAGATGGAATATTAGTTCCTGCTAATAACCTCACACATTTTATAGATGCAATTATTTCCTTAGTTGAAAACCCAACAAAAGCTCAGGAATTATCAATACACGCAAGAGAAAAAGTTTCTAACTATGATTGGCAAATCGTTAAGCATAATTGGCAAAAACTCTTTACTTAAAATGTTATATTTGAATCCCAACTAAATGAAATGCCTAAACCTACAACTATTCATTTCGAAATATCTGAACGTAAAGTTTTATTAAGAATATTTGATGTTCTTTTGGTACTTTCTAGTCTTTATTTGGTTAGTGAATTGTTTGATTTAGAGTATTTTAATATAAGTGAAGAACATTGGGTGTGGTCTATTGTACTGTGTGTTTATTTACTTGTATTTTCTACTATATTTGAACTCTACAACCTTCAAAAAGCAAGTAATCTTCAAAAAACCGTCAAGAATATATTTGCAGCTGTTTCACTAACAGTATTACTTTATCTTTTTACTCCTTTTTATACACCTAAACTGCCTAGTAACCGATTACAAATTTTAGTGTTTTTCGGTATTATAACATTTACACTCTTTATATGGAGATTGGCTTACATAAAGTTAATTTCTGCACCTAGGTTTTTCAAGCGTATTTTAGTGGTAGGCGATTCTTTTGATATAGAACTAATTGCTGAGGCATTACAAAAAAGTGATCCTAACTATCAAGTAATTGGATATGTAAATACAGATGTTAATAATGACGAACAATCAGAATTTAAAAATTTAGTTCAGATAGATGTTAACGTTATAGATGATGCCATAAAGCAATATCATATAAATGAAATTGTAGTAGCAAGTTCTTATACAGAAGGTGTAATGTTGCCGCTATATAATAAGTTAATAACTCTTCTAGAAGATGGTTTCCCTATTAGAGAATATACACAGGTATATGAAGAAGTAACTCATAGAATACCAGTACAGCATATAGATAAAGATTTTTATAAATTTTTCCCTTTTAGTAGAAGTAATCAAAATAAATTCTACTTGTTTTATCATCGCCTTTTTGATGTTCTAGTTTCAGTTTTAGGTATTTTACTATCTACTATATTATTGCCTTTTATCCTCATAGGAAATTTAGTAGCCAATCGAGGTCCTTTATTTTACACACAAGAACGTATAGGGAAAAATGGAAAGCCATTTAAGATAATGAAATTAAGAACTATGGTTGTAGATGCTGAAGTTTCTGGGGCACAATGGGCAAAAAAAAATGATACTAGAACAACTCCATTTGGAAAGTTTTTAAGACGGTCAAGAATAGATGAAATTCCTCAGTTTTATAATATTATATTAGGACACATGAGTATTATTGGTCCTAGACCAGAACGACCAATGTTTGTGAAAGAACTATCATCCATAATCCCTTTTTATGAAACTAGACACGTTGTAAAACCAGGTTTAACAGGTTGGGCCCAAGTAAATACATCTTACGGATCCTCTTATGCAGACAGTCTAGAAAAACTGCAGTATGATCTTTATTATATAAAACACAGAAGTGTTTATTTAGATATAAGCATTGTACTTAAAACGTTAAGCACTATAATATTTTATAGAGGACAATAGGTTGTTAATTTAGACTTCACCACGCCTTCTTGTTATAGCGTATAAGAAAAGGAAAATTAAGACAAAGGCAGATGTTCGTGCTATATAATCACCATATTTTACATAAAATGTCATAGTATCATTTAGGGTAACAGTGCCTTTAAAGCTTCCTCGCTTCTCATATCCTAAAGTTTCTAAAACCTCTCCAGTTTCAGAAATAAAACCAGAAATTCCAGTATTAGCACTTCTAGCAATACTTCGTCTAGTTTCTATAGCTCTTAATCTTGCGTAATTAAAATGCTGCTTATGACCTTGAGTATTGCTCCACCATGCATCATTGGTTATAATACTTAAAAACTGAGCTCCGTTTCTTACGTAACCCGTTACAAATTCACCATAAATAGACTCATAGCAAATTATAGGAGCTGTTTTTATATTGTAATTTAAAGTAAAAGCTTCTCTATCTTCTTGTGTCGTTTTCATTGCTACTGTACCGCCTAAATCTAACATAACATCACCAAGTAGCGGTTTTAATAGTCCTTGATACGGAAAATTCTCTACGCCAACTACAAGTTTAGATTTATGATAAAGCTGAATATCTTTACTTGTATTCATCATATAAGCAGAGTTATAATCATCAAACCAACCACCTTTAGGATGACTGTTAGATTGTGGTGTTACTCTAGAACTTTCAGTAAAATAATCATACATAGAAATGCCAGAAAGTATGCTTAGTTTATAGTGCTTACTCACCATTGTTTTCCCAAATTGATAAGCTGGTGAATAGTTTATTTTAGAAAGTGGTGTATTATCTGCAAATACTGTCTCGGGTGCTAAAACTAAAGCCGTACTATCTGTAACTCGCTCTTCTGCTAAAGTAGTAAGGAGTGTTTGTATGTTGCTATCTGTAATGTTATATTTCTCGTTGTAAGGATCTATATTAGGCTGTAAAATAACAACCTCTGCAGTTTTAGTAGATGTTTTGTAAGTTTTTAAAATGATTACAGATACAAGTAATGGTAAACCTATACAAGCCATTAACTTTATCGCACCATTTAAGATAAGTTTAGTCTCTTTATATTTAAGGTAAAGCAACGTTGCTTTAAAGACAATAAAATTCCCTATCCAAACCCATAACGTTCCTCCAAAAGCACCTGTGTACTCATACCATTGAATCCACGATGTATATTCTGCAAATGCATTTCCTAAGTTTAACCAAGGCCAAGAAAATTCCCATTGTAGGTGAAGGTATTCAAATGATATCCAAAGCAGTACGAGAAATAGTGCGCTTTTCTTAAAATCTAATCGTTTGGTTATTTTGTAATAAAATAAAAACACCAAAGCCATTAAAAGTGTGTTTACTAATACAGCAAACCACATACCGAAAGGCGTAGAGTAGTAGAGCCAATACGTGCTTACAATATTCCAAATAAAGAATGATAGGTATGACAAACCTAAAATTAACCAGCCAGATTTTTTTTGAGATGCACTGCGTTCATGAATTACAATGAGTAATGGTACAAAAGCAAAAAATAGTAATTGTGGTATACCGTATGTTGGCCAAGCTAAAGCTAACAAAACTCCAGAGAGTAGAGAAAGTATGAGGTGTCTCATCTATTTAATTTGAAATCCTCTCAAAAATAGCAAAAGGTAATCCCATTACCTAAAGGAATCTAAACTTACCTTTAAAGAAAAAACGTTAGAGTAAAGAGCAGCACTTTGATCACCAATGTCTGTAAAAGCATAATCTACCTGAATACCTCTGTATTTAAATCCAACACCAAAACTTGGCTGAAATCCAATACGTTCGTCACCTTGAAACTCACCTTCAAAATCTGGATCATTTGGTGCGCCTTCTAAAGTTTCAATATTTTGAAAATTATTAACGCCACCTCTTAAGTAAACAAGGTTTATATAGCCAACTTCAAAACCAAATGCTGGAGAGATACTAAATGCTGAGGTTGAAATAATATCATTAGTTTCTGCAAAGCGCATATTTAAATCTAATTCTGCTTTTACATCAAAATCGTATCTAATCGTCATGCTTTTTGCAATACCTAATTGTAATTTTGGAAGCGTGATCTCTGTATTTTCAGGAAGTTCTTGGTTTTGGCCTTCTACAGCATTTTGTACAGTAGCATACTCTTCTTCATCTATACTCCAAGCATTAAATGTTGTTGTAATATCACGCGCCATAAAACCAAATTTCCAGTTGTTTCTTTCAAGCTGAATACCTGCATCTAAACCAAAACCCCAAGAATTTGCAAAGTCGCCAATAATACGGCGAATTACTTTAGCATTTACACCATAACTAAAACCAGGTATCTTTAACTGTCTTGCATAAGAAAACGTAAAAGCGTAATCTGCAGTTGAGAATAAGCTTATCCTATCATAATTTATGTTTCCTTGGTCGTCTATTAATTGTGTTGTGTTTAAAATATCGTCAACACCAAAGCGTATGACACTAAATCCAATTGCACTTTCATTATCTAAAGGTTTTGCAACCGCCAGGTAATCATAATTAGCAATGTTTGCAAAGTAGCTGGCATGCATTCCAGAAACTTCCCAATCTTCAATATTAACTAAGCCAGCTGGATTCCAATAACCAGAATTTACATCATTACTAAGTGCCGTAACAGCATTACCCATACCAAAAGCAGCAGCATCAACACCAATATTTAAAAATTCATTGGAGTATTTACGTGTGGTCTGTGCACTAAGTGTAACAGATACTAAAATTAAAAAGAAAGTAAAACTATGGCGCAATATGATGATTTTAGGCAAATATGCTGAAAAAAATACAATTCTATAACTCTAATTACGAGGCAATATTGCCTTTGGTTGTTATAAGACGAAAATACTTTGCTATTTTTACATTGTAACTATAATTATCCTAAATGACTAAGCAAATTCCTAACCTAATTACGCTATTAAATTTATTGTGCGGAAGCATTGCAACAATCCTTGCAGTACAAAACCATTTGGTGCTTGCAGCTTTGTTTGTAGCTATAGGTATTTTCTTTGATTTCTTTGACGGTCTTGCAGCAAGACTTCTTAATGCAAAAAGTGAATTAGGTTTACAGTTAGATTCTTTGGCAGATATGGTTACAAGTGGATTAGTTCCAGGCATTGTAATGGTGCAACTATTAAATAACGCTCTGGTATCTAAAGATGGTTTTTATGGNAGTTGGGATGTTGAAAATCATATTTTCGAATACCCGATGTTATCATTTATCGGCTTAGCGATTACGTTAGCGTCTTGTTANAGGTTAGCTAATTTTAANGTAGATGATAGGCAGACAGATAGTTTTATAGGATTACCAACACCTGCCAATGCATTGTTAGTTTTAAGTTTGCCGCTAATATTAGAATACCAACCTGTAGAAATATTTGTTGAGCTATTTACTAATATGTGGTTCTTATTTGCTTTTACAGTTTTAAGCTGCTTTTTATTAAATGCTAATTTAGAATTATTTGCTCTTAAATTTAAGAACTTCAAATTAGATGGAAATAAAACAAGATTTGGATTCTTGCTATTGTGTATATTGCTAATTGTGTTTTTAAAGTTTATAGCTATTCCAATTATTATGTTAAGCTATATTTTAATTTCATTCTTTAAAAAACCATCTCATGCCTAAAAAATCTTTAGTCCTATACGTTGTTATATTTATAGTAGTTTATTTTGGATTTAATTACTTTTTACAACGAGAAGTCTTTGCAGAGAAATGGCCTGCAATTTTAATTACTTCAATAGTCGCTGGATTGTTTTCTGGAGCTGTACTTTACTTTTTGTCTAAGAAGAACCGTAAAAAGTAATTATACATTTTGCTATGAGTAATATTATTTATTTAAATCTTACTCACTTAGATGTCTTAAAAAAAAGAGAATTTTGATAGTAGTTGTGTTTATTAAGTAAACAACTTTTTCTTACGTAACTCAAAGTTTTGCCCTAAGTATACTTTACGTACCATTTCATCTTCTGCCAACTCTTCTGGTTCGCCATGTTTCAAGATGCTTCCTTCAAACATAAGATAAGTTCTATCTGTAATGGCTAACGTCTCTTGAACATTATGATCTGTGATAAGAATACCTATGTTTTTGTTTTTAAGCTGCGCTACAATACGNTGTATGTCTTCAACAGCTACAGGATCTACTCCTGCAAAGGGTTCATCTAAAAGTATAAAACTGGGATCTGTAGCTAATGCACGAGCAATTTCTGTTCGCCTACGCTCACCACCACTTAATAAATCNCCTCTATTTGTCCTAATATGATTAAGACTAAACTCATCNATAAGGCTTTCCATTTTCTCCTCACGTTGCTGCTTATTAAGCTTTGTAAGTTGTAAGACACTCATAATATTATCTTCTATACTTAGCTTTCTAAATACAGAAGCTTCTTGAGCTAGATACCCAATGCCGTGCTGTGCACGTTTATACATTGGGTATTTAGTAATATCTTGTTGGTCTAGATGTATGCTTCCGCCGTTAGGTTTAATNAGGCCAACTATCATATAGAACGAGGTTGTTTTTCCGGCACCATTNGGTCCTAATAAACCAACTATTTCTCCTTGGTTTACTTCAACAGAAATACCTTTTACAACTTTACGGCCTTTGTAGGCTTTCATTAAATTGTCTGCTCTTAATTTCATTGTTGTCTATATTAAATCACTAACTAAACGTAAAGATAGCAATTAGATTATGCTTCAGAGGTTTCTAAAATTTCCCANTACTCATAAGCTCTTCTTAAGTGAGGAATTACTATTGTACCACCAACTAATGTACCAATACTTAATGTTTCCATTATTTGTGCTTTGGTAACGCCTTGGTTAAANCTACTTTCTAAATGGTACTTTACACAATCGTCACAACGTAAAACTAAAGATGCTACTAATCCTAATAACTCTTTTGTTTTTACATCTAAAGCACCTTCTGCAAAAGCATTGGTGTCTAGGTTAAAAATTCTCTTAATGACTTTGTTNTCTTCATTAAGGATTTTGTCGTTCATCTTACTACGGTAAGAGTTGAACTCATCAACCATATTTATCATGAGGTCTTTTTTAATTGTTGTTCTTTTTTTCGTTGTTTACGCACAACCCATTTTGCAATTACGATACTTACTTCGTATAAAATAAGTACAGGAATTGCTACAATAACCTGACTGGCTATATCTGGAGGCGTAATAACTGCTGAGATTACCAAGATGATAACTAACGCATACTTTCTATAGGTTTTTAAGAATTCTGGAGTTACCAAACCTATTTTTGTCAAGAAATAAATGACAATTGGTAACTGAAATATTAATCCGCTAGCTAAAACTGAAGCTCTTACTAAACCGGTATAACTACTTANATCAAAATCATTAAANACCTCTTTACTTACTTGGTAACTACCAAGAAAGTTTATAGATAATGGNGTNATCACGTAATAACCAAATAGCACTCCTAAAAAGAATAGCATAGATGAGGCCGTTA
Source organism: Croceibacter sp. (assembly GCF_002716225.1). Classification (NCBI taxonomy): domain Bacteria; kingdom Pseudomonadati; phylum Bacteroidota; class Flavobacteriia; order Flavobacteriales; family Flavobacteriaceae; genus Croceibacter; species Croceibacter sp. The sequence goes on from NZ_PAZX01000005.1 coordinate 189,496, forward strand.
TAAAGCCTCGTGCGTGTCTGCGTTCTGTATGGTGTAATCCTGGNGANATAAATTTCCAGAATTGATAAATTATNTAAGGAAAGGCTACTATAAATCCTGCGGTAATAGACATCCAAATGTGAGCAGAGAATTGTCCTGCTACCTTTCTACTTTGTATTCTAAATGGTAANTCTTCAAAACAAAAGCTATCATCTAANTGAACAAGTTGNGCTAATTGGCATAAAATATCATAGGTTACAAAATCTGCTTTNTTAGGGCCAAGTAAAACAACATCAAATAAAAATTTATAAGAGAGNAANGCTGCAGTAGCACANATTAAAATAGCAATAACGCANCTAATAAGATGCCATCTTAAATCTTCAAGATGATCTAAGAAAGACATTTCTTTCACGACTTCTTTAACAGATTTTTTTGCCATTATATAATACCTTCTCTAATAAGATTGTGTAAATGTACAACGCCGCTATATGTACCGTTTTCTTCGGCAAGTAGTTGTGAGATGCCATTGGTTTCCAAAACATCCATAGCATCAACAGCCATAGCATCATTATCTATAGTTTTTGGAGATGCACTCATGATATCCTGAGCAGTGAGCGCTTCAAAATTATCTGTTTTTGCGAGCATACGTCTTAAATCTCCGTCTGTAATAATACCTACAATTTTGTTGTCTTTAGTTACAGCAGTAACACCTAACATTTTTTCAGAAATCTCTACTATTACTTTCTTTATGTCTGTAGTTAAAGATACTTCTGGTTTTTGGTTTGCTTTGGTAATATCACTTACGCGTAAATAAAGTTTTTTGCCCAATGCACCACCAGGATGATATTTGGCAAAGTCTTTACTTGAAAATCCGCGTAGGTCTAAAAGNCAAACNGCTAAAGCATCACCTATAACCAATTGTGCNGTTGTACTTGTTGTTGGTGCAAGGTTATTAGGGCAAGCTTCTTTTTCGACAAATGCGTTTAAAACATAATCTGCTTGCTGTCCTAAAAATGAATCCTTATTACCTGTAATAGCAATAAGTTTATTATTAAAGTTNTTAATTAATGGTACTAAGACTTTAATTTCTGGTGTATTACCACTTTTTGAAATACAGATGACCACATCATCTTCAAGAATAGTTCCTAAATCACCGTGTATGGCATCTGCAGCATGCATAAAGATTGCTGGAGTTCCGGTAGAGTTTAAGGTAGCAACAATTTTAGTAGCTATAATNGCACTTTTGCCAATACCTGTAATAATTACACGCCCTTTTGAGTTATAAATACATTCAACAGCATTAGAAAATGAATCATCTAGCAGGCTCTCAAGGTGAGCAACGGCTTTAGCTTCATTTAAAATGGTGTCTTTTGCTACGGAAAGAATTTTATTCTGAAGTGTCAATTTTATGAATTTTTGGACTTGTAAGTCCTTTAGAAATCTGTATATTTAAAATACAAAGGTAATGTAAAAATGTAATTAAGCTTAATGGGATTAACCGAAATCAATTTACACGAGCAGCTTAAAAAGTACTTTGGCTTTAGCCAATTTAAAGGCCTTCAAGAACAGGTCATTAAGAGCATAGTTTCAAACGAAGATACATTTGTAATTATGCCAACTGGTGGCGGAAAATCTTTATGCTATCAATTGCCAGCGTTAATAAAAGACGGTACTGCAATTGTAGTTTCGCCGTTAATTGCATTAATGAAAAACCAGGTAGATGCCTTAAGAAGCATTTCTTCGCAAGAAGGCATTGCTCATGTCCTTAATAGTTCTTTAAATAAAACTGAAATTAATCAAGTAAAATTAGATATCACAAATGGTGTGACCAAGCTATTATATGTTGCGCCAGAATCTTTAACAAAAGATGAGTATGTCGATTTTCTTAAAGAACAAACCATTTCTTTCTTAGCTATAGATGAAGCACATTGTATAAGTGAATGGGGACACGATTTTAGGCCAGAATACAGAAACCTTAAAAAAATTATTAAGCGTATTGGAGATGATATCCCAATAATAGGACTTACGGCAACCGCAACACCTAAAGTACAGGAAGATATATTAAAGAACCTTAATATGTCTAACGCCAATACATTTAAAGCTTCTTTTAATAGACCAAATTTATATTATGAGGTACGTCCAAAGACAAAAGAAGTCTTTTCAGATATTATTAGATTTATAAAAAAGCGTACTGGAAAAAGCGGTATTATTTATTGTTTAAGCAGAAAAAGTGTTGAAGAACTTGCACAGACACTACAAGTAAACGGTATATCTGCAGTGCCATATCACGCTGGTTTAGACGCTAAGACACGAGCAAAGCATCAAGATATGTTTCTTATGGAAGATGTAGATGTTGTTGTAGCAACCATAGCTTTTGGTATGGGTATAGATAAACCAGATGTAAGGTTTGTAATACATCACGATATTCCTAAGAGTTTAGAAAGCTATTATCAAGAAACTGGTCGTGCCGGTCGTGATGGTGGNGAAGGGCATTGCTTNGCATTTTACGCTTATAANGATATAGAGAAACTGGAGAAATTTATGAGCGGTAAACCTGTTGCAGAACAGGAAATTGGTCATGCATTATTGCAGGAAGTTGTTGCATANGCNGAAACCTCTATGTCTCGAAGAAAATTTTTACTTCATTATTTTGGTGAGTCTTTTGAAACTGAAACAGGAGATGGTGGTAATATGGATGACAATATCAGGAATCCAAAAACTAAAACNGAAGCCAAAGATGAGGTTACATTATTATTAAAGACTATTAAAGATACTAATGAGCTTTACAAGTCTAAAGAAATTGTAAATACCTTAATCGGAAAATCTAACGCATTAATAAAGTCTCATAAAACAGATGCTCACGAGCTATTTGGAAAAGGAAAAGATAAAGATGCCAGCTTTTGGATGGCGCTATTAAGACAAGTGCTTGTTGCTGGTTATTTAAAGAAGGATATAGAAAGCTATGGTGTTGTAAAACTTACCAAACGAGGTAAGGACTATTTAAATAATCCGCAGTCNTTTATGATGTCTGAAGATCACGTTTATGATAGTAACGCAGAAGGAGATATTATTGTAGCCGCTAAATCTAAATCAACGGGGCCAGATGAAAAGTTAATGAAGATGCTTAAAGATCTTCGTAAGTCTGTAGCTAAACGTAAGGAGTTGCCTCCATTTGTGATTTTCCAAGATCCGTCTTTAGAAGATATGACAGTAAAATACCCTATAACTATTGAAGAGTTAAGTAATATACATGGTGTAGGAGAAGGCAAAGCGAAAAAGTATGGAGCTCAGTTCGTAAAACTAATTTCTGAATATGTAGAGGAGAATGATATTTTCAGGCCAGATGATTTTGTTGTAAAAACAACAGGTTCTAACAGTAGTTTAAAACTCTACATCATTCAAAACATAGACAGGAAATTACCATTAGAAACCATTGCAGGTTCTAAAGGTATGACCACTCAAGAATTTATTGGTGAGCTTGAGGCTATTGTTTATAGCGGAACAAAATTAGACATCTCATACATTGTAAATGATTTGTTAGATGAAGACCAACAAGAGGAAATACACGATTACTTTTTAGAAGACGCAGAGACCGATAAGATTGAAGATGCCTTAGAAGAATTTGATGGTGATTATGATGAAGAAGAACTTAGGCTTTACCGAATAAAATTTATTAGTGAGGTAGCCAACTAAAATACTTCAACTATAACCTTTAGGAGGTAAAAATTAAGTAGTGTAACAAANAGCCACTATAAACTACTTATATAGTAAACCATTACCTATGAAATCATATTGGAAGAANGGCCGAAAACAAAAGCTAATAATTGTTTTTGGAAGCGTGTTACTACTATTGCTTTTGTTCTTCCTAAGAGATGATTATCAACCCATTTTATTATTTATAAGGAAATATATATTCCTCATTCTTCTTGGAGGTATATTCTTAGCATTTGCATTTAGAGCTTTTAGGCATTCAGAAACATTTTTTAAACGCATTGCATATTTGGCGCTAATTGCAGGAGTTTTTTTTGCGGGATGGNATGTTGGTTGGAAATTGGAGCTATACGAGTATATGCAAACCTACAATGTCTATAACAATCTAGATAAAGTTGAAATAGATGAATTGCCATTAACAACAAATGAGCGTATACAGCCTTATAATAANATACTTACAATGGCCTACGAGAGTATTTCTGAAACNCAAGAAGTGTCTCTGCCACAATTGGTTAGGGTNGATANTGAAAACAAGTGGACAATGGCTGTGCAACCGGCACAAGAATACACGTGGCAACGTGTAAATGATAATACCGAAGAGNTATTTTCTGTTGAAAGTACNTCTCCTTTTCCAAGGTTTTCAAATGAAAANAGAATTCCTGTAACTTTTTCAATAGGAGAATCTNTAGCTTTTAGCCGAAATACATATAATGCCGTAGTACAACGATTCAATATCTTTCAACTTTTTAATTTAGAGCCAAGTGAAGTTTTTTACATGAAAAATGACACAGGTGCTTGGGTGCAAGTTGTTAGTCTTATAAAATGGAAAGGCTTCTTTTTTCCTTATCCTACTTTTGGAGGAGTTATGATTATAGATTCTGGAGAGCATAACTTNAATGATTATGTAGAGCGAATGACAATAGGAAAAGGCTTATATGTTAGCCCAGACCAAATGGACAACTATCCTTTTTTAAGAAAGCAAAATACATTAGCAGAGCAAATTTCAAAGTTGCAAGCAGAATCACTAAAATTCTTAGCAGGTTTTTCTGATCCATTACCCTGGAATATGGAAACAGCTGTTAAAATTCCAGATCTTAAGGATGATGAGAATACTCAACCTTACGTAACAGATTTTATATTTGATGATGTAGATAATACCGCATTTAATGGTCTATACCATTGGTTTGGGTTGGAGCCAATAGGNGAGGAGCGTACAAGTTTAGCTTTTAGTGTGTTTGTACCTGCAGATGGTACTCAAAAATTATATTATTATAATCATGCGGCAAAAAAAGAAGGTTTAGCAGGTGTGTCTGCAATGCCTTTAAAAGTCATTGAATCTAAAAAAGAATACGATTGGGNTAATAATAGACCAGTTGAATTTAGACCATANATNAANCATATAGGAGAACGTAAGCGCATGTTTGTACTAGGTACAGTTACAGCAAAACGGAAAGACAGCAAGAAGTTTGATGGCTCTGCAACACCAGATTTAGCTTTGGTAGATGTTCAATATAGAGATGTAATCTGGATAGATGCTAAACATCCTTCATCTTGGGAAAAAACTATTTACAACCAAATGGCTGAGGTTTGGTCTACAGCAGAAGGTTTAAACCTTAAGNCAGAAAACANCNTGGAAGTTAAAGCAACAGATACAATTACTAATACTAAAGCTATTAAAGAAGCTTTACAGGCTATAGCTAGAGACAGTATAAATTAAAATCTATTTTTTTATAGCAGAAACTTCGTCTTCTGTAACCATTGTNTCTTGNGTNTTGCCCCAAGAATTCATAACGTAATTCATAACATCTGCAACTTCATCATCAGATANGCCAAGNGGTGTCATAACATTGTTATACGTTTTGCCATTAACTTGTATTNCACCGTTTAGTCCANATTTTACAGAATGTATGCTTTCCTTGCGTTTTTCTTCTAACCAATTAGAGCCTGCTAGTGGAGGATAGGTAGTGCCAACACCTTTACCGTTAGGCATATGGCAACGCTTACAAAAATCTATATATACAGCTTCACCTCTTTTTATACTTTGCTCCAATGGTGATTCTTGAGAAAATGTTTTTTCAGANTCTGGTATTAATGAAGTCTCAGTCTTTTGAGTTTCATTTTTACAGGAAAGCAGTGAGAATACTGTTACACAGATTAAAATACTATATTTCATTATTGTTGTTTTGCTACTAATTTTAATATTCCTTTACTTTCTACACCTATATATATAAAACCATCNGGTCCTTCTTCTACACTTCTAACACGACCAATGTCNTTAAGTAAGCGTTCTCTNTTGGTTACATTTTCACCATCTAATATATTATGTTCTAGATATTGAAATTTAAGTGATCCAGAAAGTAAGTTTCCTTTTAGATTAGGGTATTTATCTGAAGTTACAAAAGACATNCCGCTAGGTGCTATTGAAGGAACCCAATAAAAAACAGGTTGCTCCATTCCTGGTTTGCTTGTATCTTTTGTGATTGTTGTTCCAGAGTAATTTTTACCGTAAGTAATAGATGGCCAACCGTAGTTTAACCCTTTTTTAGGNATATTAATTTCATCGCCACCTTTAGGACCATGTTCATGTAACCAAATGGTATTTGTTTCTGGGTTTATCTCCATACCTTGAGGATTTCTATGTCCGTAAGACCATATGGCTTCTTTTGCNTTTTCTTTACCAACAAAAGGGTTGTCTTTAGGTACAGAACCNTCTATATGTAGTCTATATAACTTTCCGCCNTCTCTTGTAATATCTTGTGGATTTTCATCTCTATTACCACGTTCTCCAATTGTAAAGAAAATAAAACCTTGATCATNAATCACAATTCTACTTCCAAAGTGCTGACCTCTAGTTGTATTAGGCGTAGCCTTNTATAATGTTTTAATATTTTCTAAAGCATTATTTTTTAACTCAGCTCTAATTAATGCAGTATTTCCACCTTTGCCTTCACCTTCCTCAGAAGCATATGTAATAAAAATAAAATTGTTGTTTTTAAAATCAGGATGTACTTTAATATCTAACAATCCGCCTTGACCTCTATTATAAACCGCAGGAACATTTTTAATAGCTGTCTTTTTACCATTTANAATATGGTATAGAGTTCCACTTTTTTCAGTNACCAACATACTTTCATCNGGAAGAAAATCTATGCCCCAAGGAATATCTATTCCGTCTACCACTAATTCTGTTGTATAAGAGGTATTATCAACTAAATCTAGTGTTTCTTGTGGTATAGTTTGTTCGTTTGTGGTTGTCGTTTGTGCNGTATCTTCAGAAGATTTCTCTTCATTTTTACAACTACTAAAATTGGATAAAATTAAAACAGAAAGTAAAAGTTTAAATAGCTTCATAGGTAAGTATGCTTTAGACTTGAAAATTAATAAAACTAATTAATAAGTTTCTAAAACTTAGGTTAAGACTTCATATAAACTATAAGACTTACTTAACCAAGACGATTAAATTTATGGGTTTTATAACATCTCAAATTTGTATTTGTTGAAGTTTTAAAGCATATTACAGCAACAAAATATATTACTATGACAACCTTAAGCGCAGGAGATAAAGCTCCAGATTTTAAAGCTGTAGATCAAGACGGCAACACACATACATTACAAGATTATAAAGGCAAAAAATTAGTGGTATTCTTTTACCCTAAAGCAAGCACACCAGGNTGTACTGCAGAAGCCTGNAACTTAAGAGATAATTGGACAACNTTTCAATCTCAAAATTATGCAATATTAGGCGTTAGTGCAGATTCACAAAAAAGACAAAGTAATTTTAAAANTAAACACGAATTACCGTTTCCTTTATTAGCAGATGAAGATAAATCTGTAATAAATGCATTTGGTGTTTGGGGTCCAAAGAAGTTTATGGGTAAAGAGTATGAAGGTATACACCGCACAACATTTGTTATAGATGAAGAAGGTGTGATCTCAGAAGTAATACAGAAAGTGAAAACCAAAGCTCACGCAGAGCAAATTTTATAATCATGGCAATATTTGGTAGTTTAATTAAGAGTGCAATTGAGTTTAGAGAAAAATTTACTTCAGAGTCTCAACCAATACAGGAGCAAGAGAAAGTTTTAGAAGAGCTACTTAAAAAAGCAAAGGATACGCTTTTTGGTAAATATTATTTNTTTGATANTATTTTGCAGAGTGATAATATTCAGAAAANATTTGCAGAAAAAGTGCCTTTTTTTGATTACCACCAAATGAATGACCAATGGTGGTCACGATTACACGAAGGCCAAACCGATGTGTCTTGGCCTGGAAAGCCATCTTACTTTGCGTTAAGCTCTGGAACTACAGGAAAAACCAGCAAACGTATACCTGTAACAGATGATATGATTGAAGCTATTAGGTTAGCAGGAATTAAGCAAGTTGGTGCATTAAGTAATTTTGATCTTCCTTCAGATTTTTTTGAAACAGAGTTTATGATGCTAGGAAGCTCTACAAACCTTGTGGAAAAAGACGATCATTTAGAAGGTGAAATTAGTGGAATTAGCGCAAGTAGAATTCCGTTCTGGTTTAAAGGATATTATAAACCAGGAGAAGATATTGCAAAAATAGACGATTGGGATGAGCGCGTACAACATATAGCAGAAAATGCTAAAAACTGGGATATAGGTGCCTTAAGCGGTATTCCATCTTGGCTTGAATTAATGTTGAAAAAAGTTATCGAACATCATAATCTAGATAATATTCATGATATCTGGCCAAACTTACAAGTGTATACTTCTGGCGGTGTAGCTTTTCAACCCTATGAAAAAAGTTTTAACGCTTTATTAGCGCATCCCATTACAGTAATAGATACTTATTTAGCTTCAGAAGGTTTTATCGCTTTTCAAAATAGACCAGAAACTACAGCCATGAAACTCATAACAGATAATGGTATTTATTTTGAATTTGTGCCATTTAAACCAGAGTATATTCTTGAGGATGGTAGTATTTCTCAAGACGCAGAAGTTCTCAATCTATCTCAAGTTAAAACAGATGAAGATTACATTTTAATTATGAGTACAGTTTCTGGAGCTTGGAGATATTTAATAGGAGATACTATTGCTTTTACAGATGTAGAGAGAGCAGAGATTAAAATAACTGGTCGTACAAAGTTCTTCTTAAATGTTGTGGGATCACAGCTTTCAGTTAATAAAATGAATGCTGCTGTTAAAGACCTTGAAGAAACCTTTGATATAGAAATACCAGAATACACCATATCTGCAAAACGATTTGATGGCGAATTTTACCATAGTTGGTATTTAGGGACCAATGCTACAATAGATAATACGAAACTTGCTGAAGCTTTAGATGAATCATTGCAAAACGCAAATAAGAATTATAAAGTTGCAAGAGGTAAATCTTTAAAAGGCGTAAAAGTTACTTCCGTATCTCCAGATGTTTTTTATGAATGGAGTGGAGCCAACAAAAAGAAAGGTGGCCAAGTAAAAATGGAAAAAGTGATGGGTGAGGAGAAATTTAAAGATTGGGAGGCATTTGTTGAAGAGAATAAATAAGTGACTTTGTTTTAGTAACTTATTTGATCTTTAATCGTTCGTGTGTAACGAGGAAAGATTATTAATCATATACGCATGTTGTAGACGTTTATACCGAAGGAGAATTTACTAGATTTATAAATATAAAAAATGCGTTAACTAAAATTGCTAACGCATTTACTTTAAAAATTTGCATAATGAAGATTATGGCATTTATGCAGGTACACTTAATTTTACTTCGACTTTATGGTCATTAAATTTAACTTCAACCTTACTATCATCAGTTTTAACTTCAAATTGATTTGAAGTATTTTTTTCACCTCCAGCCTTTAGTGCATTATCGCCAGAAAAGAATGTTTTATGGTCGTCTCCTAAATTTGAACCTGCCATTCTTTGATGTTTTACGCAAGATACACCTTTGCGAATTTCTTGTCTTTGTACCTCTTTTACATAAGACAACATACCAGACTCTCCAAAATAACCTTTGGTAAGATCATTCATGTGTAATGCGGTTGTATGATATGTAGGCAATGTGATTAAGTGATGGAAAATTCCGGCGTCTCTTGCACTATCTGTTTGAAATGTTCTAATTTTCTCATCTGCGCGATAGCATAGTTCTGAATTATCATATTGAGCATCCATTAAATTATTTCTATCATAAGCTGTCATGTTTTCACCTTCCAAAAGCATTTCTTCAAATACTTGATTACGGAAATTTAATGTCCAATTAAAAGAAGGTGAGTTATTGTAAACCAATTTTGCATTAGGCATAACGTCTTTAATTCTGTTTACCATGTGTGCAATTTGCTTAACATTAGGCGTAGGTGTTTCAATCCATAACAAATCTGCTCCGTTTTGAAGATTTGTAATACAATCTAACACAACTCTATCTATATTTGAGCCGTTTTTAAATTTGTATAAACCATTTGCTAATCGCACAGGGCGAACTAATTTACCATCTCTTTTAAGCAGCACATCATCTTCTTTAGCATCATTAATCGCTATTTCTTCAGTTTCTACAAAGGCTAAATATTTAGATGCTAAATCACCAGGTTCTTGGCTAACTGGCAGTTTTTGGGTAAGGCCAGCACCTTCAGAATCTGTTCTTGCCACAATGATCCCTTCGTCGACTCCTAATTCTAAAAAAGCATACCTAATAGCATTTAATTTAGCTATAAAATCTTCATGTGGTACTGTAACCTTTCCATCTTGGTGTCCACATTGTTTTGCATCAGAAACTTGATTTTCAATTTGGATAGCGCAAGCTCCAGCTTCTATCATTTTTTTAGACAGTAAATAGGTTGCTTCTTCATTACCAAAGCCTGCATCTATATCTGCAATGATTGGGACAATATGTGTTTCAAAATTGTCTATTTGATCCTGAACATCCTCACCGTTTTCAAGTCTGTTAAACAAATCATTCAATTCTATTGCATCTGCTTGTCTTAAAAAGTCATAAATTTCTTTTATTAATGCCGGAACAGCAGTTTTTTCATGCATAGATTGATCTGGTAATGGTCCAAATTCTGAACGTAATGCAGCAACCATCCATCCAGAAAGGTACAAGTATTTTTTATTGGTGGTCTTATGATGTTTTTTAACTGCTATCATTTTTTGCTGAGCAACAAAACCGTGCCAACAACCAAGGGATTGTGTGTATTGAGATGAATCTGCATCATACTCGGCCATATCTTTTCTCATTATTGCAGCCGTATAATTTGCAATATCTAAACCTGTTTTAAAACGATTTTGAGTCACCATTCTAGCAGCACTTTCTGGATCAATTGCATTCCAAGTATCTCCATACTTTTCTTTAAGGTTTCTTACAGCTTGCAGTGCAGAACTATAATTAGCTTGTGATAAATTTTTCATAATTTTGTGATATGTTATTTAGTATTAATAATTAGGTCCTGTTGATTGTTGCCGCAATCGCAGGATTGTTTTTTACAGATATTGATAAGCTGAAAGCGTTAAAAATTCTTCAAATTTTTCTGACAATACTATTTTATCAAATAGCTCAAACGCCAGTTCAAACTTGGTATTTTTAATGTTAGACTCGCCATACTCTTTTATTATTTTTTCAACTTCATCATTAAACAACGCTTTGTAGAGTGTAAGGTCAAATTTTCTGTCATCTTCAAGTATGACTTCATTTTTTAACCATTGCCAAACTTGTGTTCTAGAAATTTCGGCAGTAGCAGCATCTTCCATTAAATTGTATAGTGCTACAGCTCCATGTCCTCTTAGCCAAGCTTCTGTATATAAAATACCTACGTTAATGTTTTTTCTAATTCCTGCTTCTGTCACAGTACCTTTTGGAATTTCTACTAAATCTTCTTCGGTGATGTGTATATCGTTACGTGTTACGTGTAACTGGTTTGGTGTTGGCATAAACTTGTTAAATTCTGTCATTGCTATTTCAACTAAAGCAGGATGCGCAACCCAAGTACCATCGTGACCGTTCTTTACTTCACGTTCTTTATCTTTTCTAACTTTTTCTAGCGCAACCGCGTTGGCTTCTGGATTGTTTTTAATAGGAATTTGCGCTGCCATACCACCAATGGCAAGTATGCCACGTTTATGACAACGCTGGATCACTAATTTTGAATAAGCATCCATAAATGGTGTCGTCATAGTTACCTGGTCACGATTAGGGACTACAAAATTTGGGTGATTTCTGAATTTCTTGATGTATGAGAAAATGTAATCCCAACGACCACAATTTAAACCAACAATATGGTCTTTAAGCTCGTAAATTATTTCATCTAATTGAAAACTTGCAGTAATTGTTTCTACTAAAACGGTTGCTTTAAAAGTTCGTTTTGGAACTTTTAAATAGTCTTGAGCGAAAGTGAAAACTTCATTCCACCAGCGTGCTTCTAAATAATGCTCTAATTTTGGTAGATAAAAGTAAGGAGCTGTACCATTTTCTAACAATGTTTTTGTGTTGTGAAATACGTATAACCCAAAATCTACTAAACTTCCTGAAGCTTCTTCATTATTTATTAATATGTTCTTTTCGTTTAAATGTAAGCCTCTTGGTCTTACTAGAAGAACAGCTGTTTTATTATTTAATTTGTAAGATTTCCCACGTTTTGTGTCAACTAATTTAATTGTTTTCTTATTAGCATCCATTAAGTTTTGCTGTCCTTGAATGCTGTTTCTCCAAGTAGGGGCATTGCTGTCTTCTAGGTCAGCCATAAACGTTTTGGCACCAGAATTTAAAGCATTAATAATCATTTTTCTATCGACAGGACCAGTAATCTCTACGCGTCTATCCTGTAAGTCGCCCGGAATGCTACCTGCTGTCCAGTCGGTATTTCTAATCTCTTTCGTTTCTTTAGGAAATTCTGGAAATTGCCCGTTGTCAAATACACTTTGCTGTTGTAAACGTCTATTTAACAATTTTAATCGCTCTCCATTAAATTTTTCATGAAGTGCAGCCAAAAAATCATGAGCTTCATCAGTTAAAATTTCTGGATAATAATTATTGACATCTTTGGAGTATGTGATTTTTGGTAATTTTAAAAGCGTGTGTTCCATCTTGTGATTATTTTATGAAGCAATATTAGTATAAAGATTGCTATAAAACAAGCGAACGTTCGCTAAAAGTGTATTTTCGCAAAAAATTAAGTGTTCGCAGAAAAGTTTATATTTGCTATTATGGAAGAAGATTATATTAAACTTATATTCGGCTTGAAGTTAAAGCAAATAAGGACTGACAAGAATTTGTCATTGTTTGGTTTGTCTAAACTTTCGGGTTTATCTAAGTCGTATTTAAATGAAATAGAAAATGGGAAAAAATATCCCAAACCTGATAAAATCGCCATACTGTCTAAAAAATTAGACGTGCCTTTTGATCAAATGGTATCACTAAAATTAGATAAAAATTTAGCGCCAATTGGAGATATTTTACAGTCTAAAATACTCAAGGAAATACCGCTCGAGGTTTTTGGTATTAAAGAAAGTAATTTAATTGATATTGTTGCAAACGCACCAACTAAAGTGAATGCGTTTATAAGTACAATTATCAAAATTGCACAGCATTATAATTTTGGTAAGGAGAATTTTTACCTCGCTTCAGTGCGTTCATTTCAAGAGGCAAACAAAAATTATTTTGAAGATTTAGAACAAAGTGTTTTAAAGTTTGCTAAAGCTTATCACTTGGATTTGAATCAAAAAATTACCGCTAAAGATCTAGAAGATATTCTAATAGAGGAATATGGCTATAGTATTGTAGCTAATGAGTTAAGTAAATATGAAGCTCTAGGTAATTTACGATCTGTTTTTATTCCAAAGACTAATACTTTATTACTTACAGATGAGGTAGATGATGCGCAACGCACCTTTATTTACGCCAAAGAATTGGCTTATAATTTTCTTGAGATAAATGAACGGTTATTTACGTTTCCTTGGATAAAGTTTGATTCTTTTGATCAGGTATTAAATAATTTTTATGCGTCTTATTTTGCAGGTGCATTGATAATACCTAACGATCAAATTAAAGCAAAATTGACTAAAATCTTCAAAAAGGAAACTTTTGATACATCTCTTTTTTTAGAAGCTATAGATGCGTTTAATGCTTCTCCAGAATCTTTTTATCAACGCTTAACTAATATATTACCGAAAGCCTTTAATATCCAAAATTTATTTTTTTTAAGATTTACTCATAAAGCTGCAAGTAATAAATTTCATCTTAAAAAAGAGTTACATCTGTCACACCAGCATTCACCACGTGCCAATGAAACTAATGAACATTATTGTAGAAGATGGGTGTCTTTAAAAGCTTTAAAAGATATAAGTAAAAGTAAAAAAGAGCACGAATTTGATATTCAGATTTCTGAGTATGAGGATGGCGCAAAGTATTTAGTAATATCTTCTGCTACTAAAGATCCATTTAAAGATAACCACTACAGGAGTATAAGTGTTGGAATGTTAATTAATAAACATTTGCATCGAAAGCTCAGTTTTTTAGAAGACGCAAAAATAAAAAATCAGAATGTAGGCGTGACTTGCGAGCGTTGTGCAATTAAAAACTGTGAGGTTAGACAAGTTCCACCAACTATATTAGATAAAGTTGCTAGAAACAAAAAGATAGAAGAAATTGTTCAAAAATTAAATACGAAGTTCACGTCTTAAATGAATTACGTTTTGCATATGGCTAGTGGCGGCTTCGAAGCACTTTCCTGTCCACCGAAATCAAGGCTTGCTACGTAGCGAAATTCTTGCTGACAGCCGTTCACCCGCTATAAAATATATGTTTTGTTGTGTGCAGTTTTTATTCATTCTTTTATTGATTGTGGAGGACCTGCTTGTTCAATTGCATCTCCACCAAACTTAATTAAATCAAAAAGATGAGTTACCGTCCATCTTAATTCATCTTGATTGCAGTAGTAGCCTTCAATCTTTCCATATTCGTTGTAATCTGATATATTAAAACCGTCTTCGATGTCATTAAACCAAATCACTTTCTTGCCACAGATTCCTACGACCCAAAATCCACCACCTTCGCTCCCATAGTCCGGTTCAGTCCATTTTTCAGGATTAATTTTTATCAGTTGCCAGAAATTCCATAATTCTCCGTTCAGGTCAGTTTCTGTTTTCAGAATTTTGACCAGTATCTCAATCTCTGTTATTGGTTTCCACATAGTTCTTTCAAATTGCACACAACTCGCTAAATAATCTATTTTATTGTCGATATCCAGTAAAGATATAGAATTAAACTATTTGTCATTTGGCGTCAATTGGGTTAATGGTTTTTAAGATTTTAAAGTTATCGACTTCTGAACTGTTCTTTATGTTGGGTATTCTCAGAATTATTAACATAATTCTTCAAATAATGCTCGAACTGACATTTGAGGATAAAAAAAAAGCCTTCCAAAACTGGAAGGCTTTTTAGTTTATACAAAACAGGAATTAATCTCTGCTTTTGTTTCTATCGCGATCACCACTACGATTTCTATCACGGTTTCTGTCGCCTCGAGGTTTGTCTTCTCTAGGAGCTCTTTCTTTATAACCTTCTGGCTTTTCTAAAAGTGCTTTACGAGATACTTTCTCTTTACGTGTACGTTTATCTATACCAAAGTACTTAACATCAATAATATCACCTAGTTTTACTACATCAGAAACATTTTCTGTGCGTTCCCAAGCAAGTTCACTAACGTGCAGTAATACTTCATTTCCTGGAGCTTCTGTGTATTCTACAACAGCACCAAAGTCTAGCATTTTAATAACTTTAACTTCGTAAACGCTACCAACTTGTGGTTTAAACGTTACAGAGTCTATCTTAGCTAGTACAGCATCAATACCTTCTTGCCCAGTACCAAGTATTTCAATAATACCTTCTTCTGTAACAGGATCTTCGTTAATAACGATAGTTGTACCTGTTTCTTTTTGAAGTTCTTGAATTACTTTTCCACCAGGTCCAATCATTGCACCAATATACTCATTAGGTATTCTTACAGAAACCATTTTAGGAGCATAAGATTTTACATCTTCATTTGGTTGAGAAATAGTATCTGTTAACTTCTCTAAGATATGTAAACGACCATCACGAGCTTGTTTTAGCGCATTTACTAAAATCTCATATGATAAACCTTTTACTTTAATATCCATTTGGCAAGCTGTAATACCATCTGCAGTACCAGTTACCTTAAAGTCCATATCACCTAAGTGATCTTCATCACCTAAGATATCAGATAGTACAGCATACTTTCCACTTTCTGCATCAGAGATTAATCCCATTGCAATACCAGAAACTGGTTTTTTCATTTGTACACCAGCATCCATCATTGCCATTGTACCAGCACATACTGTAGCCATAGAAGAAGAACCATTAGATTCTAATACTTCAGAAACAACACGTACGGTGTAAGGACAATCTTCAGGAACCATACCTTTTAAGGCACGTTGTGCTAAGTTACCATGACCAACTTCTCTACGTGATGTTCCACGAATAGGTCGTGCTTCACCAGTTGAAAAAGGAGGGAAGTTATAGTGTAAGTAAAAACGCTCTTCACCTTCATAAGAAGGCATATCAATCATATTTGCATCTCGTGATGTACCTAAGGTTACTGTAGCTAAAGCTTGAGTTTCTCCTCTGGTAAATATTGAAGATCCGTGTACAGATGGTAAATAATCTACCTCACACCAAATAGGTCTTATATCTGTAGTTTTACGACCATCAAGACGTAAACCTTCATTAAGCGTTAAATCTCTAATAGCAGCTTTTTCTGCTTTGTAGTAATACTTAGAGATTAAGCTGCCAAAATCTTCTTGTTCTTCTTCAGAGAAGGTAGCAATAATTTCATCCTTAATATCAGAAAATGCTTGGCTACGTTCGTGCTTAGCAGATCCAGCTTGTGCAATAGCATAAACTTTATCATATGCCATATCATGCACTTTCTTAGCAAGATCTTCATCTTCACGTTCTGCAGCGTATTCACGAGTCTCTTTCTTACCAAATGCTTCAGCTAATTTTACTTGAGCCTCACATTGTACTTTAATAGCTTCGTGTGCAAACTTAATGGCTTCTGTCATTTCTTCTTCAGAAATCTCATCCATTTCACCTTCAACCATCATTACAGAGTCTGCAGATGCACCAATCATCATATCGATGTCAGATTCTGCTAACTGTGCTCTTGTTGGGTTGATTACAAATTCCCCATTTACACGACCTACGCGTGCTTCTGAGATAGCACACTCAAAAGGGAAATCTGAAAGTTGAATTGCTGCAGATGCTGCTAAACCAGCCATTGCGTCTGGCATTACATCGTCGTCATGAGACATTAACTGAATCATCACTTGAGTTTCTGCATGATAATCTTTTGGGAAAAGAGGACGTAAAACACGGTCTACTAGACGCATTGTTAATACTTCACCATCACTTGGTCTTGCTTCTCTTTTGAAGAAACCACCAGGATAGCGTCCTGCAGCTGCAAATTTTTCACGGTAATCTACCGTAAGTGGAAGAAAGTCCACATCACTTTGTTTGTAGTTAGACACTACGGTACAAAGAAGCATACATTTGCCAGATTGTACCACTACCGAACCGTGTGCTTGCTTAGCAAGTTTACCAGTCTCAATAGTAATTTCTCTACCATCACCTAAATCGATGGTTTCTTTAAATACTTGAGGTATCATAAATTGTGTTTGTTGAGAGCAAATACTGCTCTCATTGTTAAAATTGGTCTTCGTCTTTCCTGGACGATACAGGGTTGTGTGTAGTAGTAGTGTGGCTTTCGCCGAAAATTGACCAATGAAAAACTAGAGTTTAGCTTTCTTGTATAGTTGTAGTTTTAAATGCCCAACCAAACATTGTAATAAAAAAGGGAACGCCTAGACGTTCCCTTATATATAACTTACTTACGTAAATTTAATTTCTTTACAATCTCTCTGTATCGTACAATATCTTTCTTCATTAAGTAATCTAATAAAGAACGACGACGACCTACCAAACGTACTAGAGAACGCTCTGTAGCGTAATCTTTACGATTGTTTTTTAGGTGATCTGACATGTGTGAGATACGGTGAGTAAATAATGCGATTTGTCCTTCTGCTGAGCCAGTATCATTTTTATCTTTACCGTGTTCTGCGAAAAGGTTTCCTTTTTCTTCTTGAGTTAAATACATTCCAAAATTGTTTCAATGAATATCATGTACATGGCAGACGTTCTACCAAGCCGCAAAGATATACTTTTTATTTAGATAATTAATTTTCAGTTTGAAAAATTATTTAAACATACGATTACAATTAATTTCTCGTTATTCATAAACTAATAAAAACTCAAAAACTAAACTTATGAAATTAAAATTTTTAGCTATTTGCTGTATTACTTTAGGAATAGTATCGTGCTCTGATGATGATAACGAATCAGAAAATGAAACACCTTCTAATTTTTCTGTCGAAAATGAACAACGCTCTGCTCAAATGAGTACAAGTTCAGATTTAAGCTTTAACGTAGTAGAAAATGCATTCGATGAACAAACAGCTCCAAGTGAACTAGTCTCTAGCACAACATTTTTTCCTACTTGTGCAACAATTACTTTAAATGGAAATGGTGACGGTAGCGGTACAATAACTGTTGACTTTGGTGAAGGTTGTACCTTAAATGATGGCAATTATGTACAAGGTGCTATTATTATAGATTATGAGACAGTAGATGAAAATACACGAAATCTTACATATACTTATGAAGACTATGCTGTAAACTTAATTGAAATTACCGGTGGTGGTACAGCAGTAAGAACCCTATCTAACAACAATGGTTTACCACAATCTGTAGCTACAGAATCTATTTCTGCATCTTTTCCTAATACAGATGTTACAGGTACAAGAGTTGCAAATCGTACTGTAGTATGGGTTGAAGGTGTAGGTTCTGGAACCTGGACTGATAACGTATATGAGGTTTCAGGAAACTGGGATACGGAATTAAGTAATGGATTTTCAAGATCTGGAAATGTTACTACAGTGTTACGTAGAGAGCTAAGCTGCCCAGTAGTGGTAAGTGGTGTTGTGGAAATTACTCAGAATATAGGTACAGCTAGTTTAGACTATGGTGATGGCACTTGTGACTCGATAGCTGTTTTAACCTTTAACGGTGTAGATTATGAAATCTATATTGGAAATTAAGAGCTTTTCAAAATAGGATAAAAAAAGCCTCCAATTATTGGAGGCTTTTTTTAGTTTCTTACCGGCTGATTTAAAATTAAATCAAGGTATAAGTTTACTTTTTTCTTTAACTCGCTTCTTGGAGTTATAAAATCTAAGAAACCGTGTTCTTGTACAAACTCTGCAGTTTGGAAACCATCTGGTAATTCTTTACCTGTAGTATCTCTTACTACACGTGGACCAGCAAAACCTATTAAGGCTCCAGGTTCACTAATATTTATATCTCCTAACATTGCAAAAGATGCTGTAGTACCACCAGTAGTAGGATCTGTACATAATGATATGTAAGGAATATTTGCATCTGCCAATTGAGCAATCTTTGCAGATGTTTTAGCTAATTGCATTAAAGACAAAGCAGCCTCCATCATACGAGCACCACCAGATTTAGATATCATTAAAAATGGAATGTTGTGTTTAAGTGAGTAGTCTGCAGCACGTGCAATTTTTTCACCTACAACACTACCCATAGATCCTCCAATAAACCTGAAGTCCATACAGGCAATAACTAGATCTTTACCTTGAGATTTTCCAACTGCAGTTCTTACTGCGTCTTTTAAACCTGTTTTCTTTTCAGCTTCTTTAAGACGATCTACATATTTCTTTTTGTCTTGAAATTTAAGTGGATCTTTAGAAGTTAGGTTAGCGTCTAACTCTTTGTATTTATTGTCATCAAATAGTATTTGAAAATACTCGTTACTACCAATTCTTACGTGATAGCCATCTTCTGGACTAACATAAAAATTTTCTTCTAATTCTTCTGCATCTACAATCTTACCAGTAGGACTTTTGTACCAAAGTCCTTTAGGGACATCTTTCTTGTCTTCTGTCTTTGTCTGTATCCCTTTTTGGGTTCTTTTAAACCAAGCCATATTTTTGGGTTTTTTAAGTTGAAATTAAATTCAATTTCAATCTTTATAAAGTATTCACATTATTTAAATCTTCAAAAGCTTTCTTTAGTCTAGCTTTAAAAGTTAATTCGCCTTCACGTACCCATTTTCTTGGGTCGTAATATTTTTTATTTGGGATATCATCTCCGTCAGGATTTCCTATTTGTGCCGAGATGTAATCTTTTTTGTCTAAAATATAATCTCTACATCCTTCGGTAAATGCATATTGTAAATCTGTATCAATATTCATTTTTATTACGCCGTAACCTATAGCTTCTCTAATTTCTTCGACTGTAGAGCCACTACCACCGTGAAATACAAAATCTATGTGGTTATGTTCTACATTGTATTTATTAGAAATATATTCTTGAGAATTTTTAAGAATCTTTGGAGTAAGCTTTACATTTCCTGGCTTATAAACTCCGTGTACATTTCCAAAAGCTGCTGCAATTGTAAATTGGTCGCTTACTTTGCTTAACTCTTCATAAGCGTAGGCAACTTCTTCTGGTTGTGTGTATAGTTTAGAGTCGTCTACATCTGTATTGTCTACACCATCTTCTTCACCGCCAGTAATACCTAGCTCAATCTCTAATGTCATACCCATCTTACTCATGCGAGCAAGGTATTCTTTACAGATTTCAATATTTTCTTCAAGAGGCTCTTCACTTAAGTCTATCATATGAGAGCTGTATAGAGATTTACCAGTTTCGTTA
Organism: Croceibacter sp.; assembly: GCF_002716225.1. Taxonomy (NCBI): domain Bacteria; kingdom Pseudomonadati; phylum Bacteroidota; class Flavobacteriia; order Flavobacteriales; family Flavobacteriaceae; genus Croceibacter; species Croceibacter sp. The sequence goes on from NZ_PAZX01000005.1 coordinate 209,947, forward strand.
TAAAACTTTTCACTAGCATCTAACAAACCATCTATCCAAGGTAATAACTTTTTAGCACAGTGATCTGTATGTAAAATAACAGTTGCGCCATAAGCTTCTGCAAGCTCGTGTACGTGTTTAGCACCTGCTACACATCCTGCTATTGCAGCTTTTTCATTTTCATTAGATAATCCTTTTCCAGCATTAAATTGACCGCCACCATTTGAAAACTGAATAATTACAGGTGAGTTTAACTCTGCCGCTGTTTCCATTACAGCATTAACAGTACTTGATCCAACCACATTTACGGCAGGTAAAGCATAGCCGTGTTTTTTAGCGTGGTTAAAAATATCTTGAACTTCTTTGCCTGTAGCAACTCCAGGTTTTATTGTGTGACTCATAATTTTTAGTTTGTTAGGTTACAAAAGTAGTAAAAAATGCCTGCTTAAAAAGGATAGTTTATACCAACATTATATACGGCATTTGCAAAGTTATATTGTTTAAACCATCTGTCTCCTTCAGTTAATGCTGGATTGTATGTTTTAAAGCCGATATCAAATCGTATTACGAAAAAATTCACATCGTATCTTAAACCAAAACCAGAACCTACAGCTAACTCACTAAGGTCTGAAAGTGATGTGAATCTTGCATCTTCATCATCTACATTATCTAGTACATTCCAGATATTTCCTACATCTACAAATAAAGCACTGTTTAATTGTCCAAAAAGATTAAATCGGTATTCACCGCTAAAATGTATTTTCATATTAGCTTCATTAAACTCATTACGGCCACCTGTACTTCCTGGTCCAAGATCATATGCTTGCCAACCTCTATTATCATTTGTGCCTCCTGCAAAAAATGACCTAGAAAAAGGAATGCTTTCTGAGTTGCCATAAGGAATGGCTATACCACCAAAAGTGCGTATTGCAAAAATATTCTTGTTGCCCCAATCCCAATGCTTTATGTAATCTAGCTCTAATTTTGCGTATTGAGAAAATCGTACACCAAAGATATTATAACCACCAGTATTGTTTTCTTCGAGACCTATACTACTGGCAATTGTTGACAGTGTATTTCCTGCAAATTCTATTTTACCTCTAAATCTTGAAAAATCATTATCATAAAGGTTGTCTCTATTATCATAAACATAGGAGAAATTAGAGGCAAAAATCAGGTTGTCTTCTGTTAACCTGTCTTGGCGTTCATTTATATTGTTTATGTCTTGTAGCTCATCTGTAGTTAAGTTATCTATGTTGTTAGATAAAGCATCATTAATAAAGCTATTGGCGCCTTCGGGAATTATTAATGTAGATGTGCCGTCTTCGTTAGTATTAAAGTATGCAGGGTTTACATCATTATTGTTTTGAGCAATGTCATTTAGAATATTAAAAGAGTTTCTGTAAACATTAAAATAATTTCCTGTATTTAAATTTCTAACATACTGAACGTTAAGTAAATCTAGTTGATGTGTTAATGTTTTTTTAGGCTGCCAACGGTATGAAAAAGCACCTGTGACATTTTGTTTATCTAAGCCTATATTTTGTTGAGTGCTTACACCTACGCTTAATGTGGTGAAGGGTGACATGTAATTAGGAATATATTTTTCTGTGTTTATAGGGAACAGTATTTTTGGGAAAGACAATTTCATATCTGCTCCAACTTCTGATATATTAAAAAAACGATCTTCGCTATCTGCAGCATCACTGGAAGAACCTATACTACCTCTAGTTGATATTTCAAAAGTTTCTGCACCTCTAAAAATGTTTCTAATTAGTAAAGAGCCACCAAAACCAATACCGAAATCTTGTATATTACTTTGAGAGACATCAAAATTAAAGGCGACATTGTATTTTTCTCTAGGCGTTAAAAATACATTGGCTATTAAATTAGTATTTGTGCTGTCTCGAGGATCTTCCACATATTTAATATTAGGATATTTAAAAATCCTTAATTGTGAAATTCGATTGTATGTTAAGGTTCTGTCTATGTCTTTAAAAACATCGCCCTTTTTTATAAAAATATTATCTGTTAAAGATTTGGGCCTGTACTTTATTTCATCGAAAGCCATGAGGTTATAACCGTCATAGCTAGTGGTATCTGTAATGGGTTTATTTCTATTTTGATACGTGTAGTCTGTAATAATATTAACCTCACTAATCTTGTGAATTTTAAAGGGAACCTTTATAGCAGTATCTCCCAGTTTTACAGGTCTGTCACCAATAAGCACATTTACATTAACCTTATGGTTAGTGTTTACAGTATCTGCATCAAAATTTAAAAATTCTTGCTCAAAATGATAAAGGCCACTATTTCTAAACAGTGTTGTAAGGCGGTCGCGTTCATTCCCAAAATCTTTAGTAGCATATTGTACTCCAGACTTAATAAGACTTTTATCTTTATGGGCTTGATATAAAGAATCTACAACTGGTGACTCTATTTTTCTTGAAATGCTATCTACTATGTAGGGTTTGCCTGTAGTAATAAAATAATCAACAGTACCACGTTTGTTGTCTTCTAAATTTATTTCATATTTAGAATCAACATTAAACCAGCCATTATTCCAGTACCAAGCTTCTAATCTGTTTTTAGATTTTTTGGTTTTTTCTTCATTTATAATAGTAGGTGCTTGTCCTGTACGTTTAATCCACTCGTTAAAGTTAATTCCAGCATCTATGCGCTTGATAATTTGCTTTTCTGACCAGAATTTTTTCAGAAATTTTAGTTTCTTAGGGTTGTCATAAATTCTAGAAGTAAGAATAGAATCTATATTTGGTCTTGCCATATTATAAATGTGCAAGCGTAAAGGAACGCCAAGTATTTTAACGTTAGGGTTTTGATATAATTGGTTTCTTATGCGAGGATCTGAAACTTTTTCATCGTTTTGATAAATAGTATTTTCAGTAAGTAAATGCTCATCTGCTTCTAAGCGTTTTACAGCATTACAAGAGCTTAACACCACAAGGATTAAAAGAATAAGTGTTATTTTTACGTGCTGTACGGTCAAGCCTATAGTATAATCTAATATTAAACGTTCAAAAGTACCATTTTTACATGGTTAGCAAAAGCCAATCTAAGTTAATACGCAGTCTAAACCAAAAAAAATTCCGTTTAAAACATGGGCTTTTTGTTGTTGAAGGTGTTAAGAGTATAAATGAATTTTTAAACTCAAGTTTAGAGCTCTATTCATTATTCTCAACAGAAGATATTTTTTTAAGTCATACTAAAGAAACTCAGCTTATTTCTTTAAAAGAATTGCAGGCAATATCTCATTTGTCTACAGCTCAAGTTGCTTTGGCAGTGTTTAAGATTCCCACACCAAAAACTAACTTTAAACAAAATAGACTTATTGCTTTAGATGGTGTTAGGGATCCTGGAAATTTGGGAACTATTATTAGGTTATGTGATTGGTTTAATATCCAAAGTCTTATTTGTTCTAAGGATACTGTAGATTGTTATAACCCTAAAGTTGTGCAAGCCACTATGGGATCATTAACTAGAGTAGAGGTTATTTATACAGACTTACATAAGCACTTAAGTACATTAGATTTGCCAATTTTTGGAACTTTCATGAATGGAGAATCTGTTTACAGCAAACCATTGCCAGAAGATTTTGTTATTGTTATGGGTAACGAAGCTAATGGTGTTACAAAGGAAATAGAGGAACTTTGTAATTATCGTATTTCCATACCTCAATTTGGTAGTGGTGCACCTACAGAAAGTTTAAATGTGGCAACTGCTACTGCAATTACATTGAGCGAATTTTCTAGACGTCTTATTGAAAGGTAAAGTTTATAAATACGCCTCTAGAAGACATTTTTTCAATATTACTTGTATAAATACTGTTAGGGTCTGCATCTCTTACCAATTCATCATTAAGAGCAAAAACACCTCGTATTGAAGGTGTAAATTTGAAATAGTAAAGGTACAGGTCAATCCCAAAACCTACTTCATAATAATAACTGTTATTGGTCATTCTAAACTGGCCAACACTATTATCATCTGGATTATCTTGGTTACTAGAAAGGTTTATTGCTGTTGAAAGGCCACCAACAATAAATGGCTTCCAGTTATTTAAGCGTTTTGTTGAAACTTTTAATAGTAGCGGAATATGAACATAGGTAGATTTTACTTCTCGCAATCTATCTTGATCATCTTCACCTGCAAACGGAAATATTAAGTTTCGGCTACTAAACGCAACCATTGGCTCAAGCCTTAAATCTAAATAATCATTAAGTCTTAAGTTTCCTAAAAGCCCAACATTAAAACCAACGCTTTTTTCTACTATGATATCTTCTGTTTGGTTTTTGTAATCAAAATCAAAGTCATAACTATTAAACCCTAAGGTGTATCCCCAAGATAATCTTGATTTATCAAAATTGTCAAGGTTTCTAATTTTCTCTTTCCCAAAAGGCCATTGGGCTTGGGCATTATGAAATGATACTAAAGCTATTAAGATGATAAGAAGTCTTCCCATTAAGATGTTTTTGAAGCAGTATAAATTGTTGCAGAACCTAGAGTTTGTGGTAAATTCTTCACATTTATAAACCCTACTTTTCTCAAAATATTGTTGAAAGCTTCACCATGTGGAAATTTAGAGGCACTTTCACTTAAATATTTATAAGCTACTCTGTCTTTACTAAACATTTTTCCAATGGTTGGTAAGATAAACTTGCTATATAAATTATAACCTTGTTTAAAAGGGAATCTTGTGGGAACAGAAGTTTCTAATACCACAAAAGTTCCAGAAGGTTTTAGTACTCGTAATATTTCAGACAGTCCTTTTTCTAAATCTTCAAAGTTTCTAACACCAAAAGATACCGTTATAGCATCAAATTTATTGTCTTCAAAAGGTAAGGCTTCACTATCTGCTTTTTGTAAGATAACCTTATCTGTAAGATTTGCTTGAGCCACCTTTTTATGACCTATAGAAAGCATTCCTTCACTAATATCCACACCAATTATTTCAGAAGCACCGGTGCGTTCCATTTGTATAGCAAGGTCTCCAGTACCAGTGGCAATATCTAAAACGCTTTTAGGGTTGGTAGAAGCCACTATGTCTATCACCTTTTTACGCCATTTTACATCAATACCAAATGAAATAACACGATTAAGCCCATCATAATCTGAAGAGATATTGTCAAACATTTGTTCAACCTGCTGCTTCTTATTAAGTTGAGAATCTTTATAGGGAGTAACTTTCTTAGACATTTAATTTTTTTTGCAAAGATAACTTTCTAAATTGATACCTATGGAATTGTAGATAAGTAAAATTAATAGCTACACTATACAATTACAAAAAACAATTTTAAAGCAGTTTAAACTTCTGAAAGTCTTTAGGTTAAAAACCTTCCGAAATTTGACTTAACGTGTTTGGTGTCTAAATAACCCTTATAATTCTTTAAGAATTTAAATTTGAAGTATCTTTGTATCACTTTTTTATAAACTATGAAGATTATTATTGCCGGAGCTGGCGAAGTAGGCTTCCACCTTGCAAAACTACTTTCTTACGAGTCTCAGGATATTACCCTGATAGATAATGATAGGAAAAGTCTTAATTACGCCGATACGCATTTAGATATTAGGACAATTAAGGGTGATGCTACATCTATACGTATATTAAGAGAATCTCAAATAAAAGGTGTAGACCTTGTCATAGGTGTAACCGAAAGTGAAAATACAAACATTACAATTTGTGTGTTAGCAAAGCAATTAGGTGCTAAGAAAACCATTGCAAGAATCTCTAACACAGAGTTTATAGATTTTAAAGAAGAAATAGGGTTTACCAAATTTGGAATAGATGAGCTAATTTCTCCAGAAGCCTTAGCTACTAAAGAAATTGGGTTACTGCTTAATCAAAGTGCATTTAGTGATACTTATGAATTTGAAGGAGGCGCACTTACACTTATAGGAGTAACATTATCTAGAACAGCATCTTTTGTTGGTAAAACAGTTAAGGAAGCCGCTAAGATATTTCCAGAATTACACTTTCAACCTATTGCCATACAGAGATTTGGAACTCAGTATACCTTAATTCCTCGTGGAGATACTCAGTTTAAAGAAGGAGATCAAGTATATTTTACAACCATAAAAGGTGGCGTTGAAGAGCTTTACAAATTAACTGGTAAAATTAAGCAGGAGATTAAGAATGTCATGATTCTTGGTGGTAGTAAAATTGGAGAGCAAACAGCAAAACAATTATGCTCTACTAAATTTAACGTTAAGCTTGTAGAAAACAATAGCGATAGGGCTTTTGACCTTGCAGACGATTTGCCGAAAGCTTTAGTAATAAATGGAGATGGTCGTAATGTCGAGCTTTTAGAAGAGGAAAACATTCAGGATATGGATGCTTTTATTGCCGTAACAGGTAATAGCGAAACAAATATCATGTCTTGCCTTGTTGCCAAAAGTAAGAGTGTTAAGAAAACTATAGCGCTAGTTGAGAATATGGATTATTTTCAATTGAGCCATTCTATCGGGATTGATACATTGATAAACAAAAAGCTATTAGCTGCAAATAATATTTTTAGATATATACGTAGAGGAGATGTTGTTGCTATGACAAAGCTCAACAATATGAATGCAGAGCTTTTAGAGTTTATAGTAAAATCTACATCAGAGGTTTGTAATACATTAATTAAAGATGTCGCATTTCCTAGAGCCGCTATTATAAGTGGTGTTATAAGAGATGGAAAGGGTATTATAGCTTTAGGAGATTTTCTTATAAAAAGTGGAGACCGTATAGTAGTTTGCTGTTTACCTAGAGCCATAGTAAAGGTTGAAAAACTCTTTTTATAATGCCAAGGTTAAACTTTAAAATCATCTTATATATAATGGGACTACTATTGCTTTGCAATGGTGGTTTTATGTTACTTTCTGTAATTGTAAGTTGGTATTATAATGATGGTGTTACTTTAGAGTTATTCTCTTCTTCATTACTTACTCTAATCATAGGGACATTATTAATGTTCACTACAAGAAACCATAGTAAACGTATAGATAAACGTGAAGGGTATATCATAGTTACTTTTGGTTGGATTTTTATGGCTCTTAGTGGTATGATACCCTATTTGCTTTCTGAAGCTATTCCAGGTTTTACGAATGCATTTTTTGAGACCATGTCTGGTTATACAACAACAGGCTCTACAGTATTAAGCGATATAGAAATAGTACCTAAAGGTGTTTTGTTTTGGCGTAGCCTTACACATTGGATAGGAGGTATGGGTATAATTGTACTAGCAATTGCCATTTTACCATTATTAGGAATAGGCGGTATGCAGTTGTTTGCTGCAGAAGCGCCAGGGCCAAGTGCAGATAAACTTAAACCTAGGATTACAGACACAGCAAAACGTCTTTGGTTAATTTATGTTGGCTTCACTTTTTCTGAAACTATTCTTTTAAAAGTTGCAGGAATGGGTTGGTTTGATGCTGTGAACCATTCCTTAAGTACATTATCCACTGGAGGTTTTTCTACTAAAAATGCCAGTTTAGCTTATTGGAACGATACGCCAATTATACAATATATAGTAATTGTATTTATGTTTTTGGCAGGGATGAACTTTGTCATGAGCTACTTTGCATTAAAAGGCAAATTTAGTAGGCTTTTACAAGATGATGAGCTGCGTTGGTATTTTGTATTTATAACTGGCTTTACCATAATAGCTTCTGTTTTGGTTTACTTATTTGCAGATGTAAGCATATCCTCAATAGCTCATCCAATGGTTTGGGGTGAAGCAGAAAGCAGTTTTAGACATTCATTATTTCAAGTATTGGCAATTATAACTACAACGGGTTTTGTAACCGCAGACTATACGTTATGGACACCATTCTTAACCATTTTCTTTTTCGGAATGTTCTTTTTGGGTGGTTCTGCAGGATCAACTTCTGGTGGTGTGAAAGTGGTGAGACACCTTATTCTTATTAGAAACGGTATAACAGAATTTAAGCGCACTTTACATCCAAATGCAATCTTACCAGTACGATATAGACAAAAAGCTATTCCAAAAGAAATTGTTTTTAATATCCTTGGTTTCTTTATCCTTTATATGTTGGCATTTATTATTGGTGCAATAGGATTAGCTGCTTTAGGGTTAGATTTTGAAACAGCTATTGGTGGTGCAGCAACATCAATTGGTAATATAGGGCCTGCATTTGGTGATTTAGGACCTGTAAACAACTTTAATGGTTTGCCTAATTTTGGAAAATGGTGGTGTAGTTTTCTTATGCTAATAGGAAGACTAGAGCTGTTTACAGTACTTATTATACTTACACCATTCTTCTGGCGTAACAGATAACTTTAATTTAGGTTTTCATTAAATGCACTAGGCAATAGTTTAGGAATAAACTTAATGAGGATAGGTAGCAAGATGCTTCCGCCAGGAACTAAAAAAATAGCCAGAGATGGTATAGATTTACAAATATCTAATAGCTGCTCCTTAACCTTTTGTTTTTCCACATCATTTAAATCTCGCACTGTAGACTGTCCCAAGAGGATAACCAACTCTTTACTTTCAGATAATTCTTTTAGGAGTCGTTTTCTATTTCTTATTACTAATACTTTTACAGTACGGTTAGTTTGTTTGTAAAAGTGTTTTACAGGATTACTGTATTGAAAAAATGCAATCTTATTTTTATGCGTTTCTATAAAAAAATGAACGTGAGTTAAAGCCTGCTCAACAAAATCCTTTCTTATGCTCAAAGCTTCTCCTAGATCATAAATAAATTGAAATTCTGTTTGGTCAAGCCTATTGTCATCCCAAACCGCAAGGCAAGACATATCTAAAAGGTAATAACGTTCTAAAACTTCAGAAAGAGAATCAATGGAAAGATCAGACAAGTCTGCAGCATTATCATGTACAATGGTATTGTAACGAACAGAGCTTTTAAAGAGCTTTAGTAATAGTTCATCATACTCTTCTTTATTTTCCTTTTGCTTTAAGGACAAGCATATAGATTTAACAACAGTAGCCTCAATATGCTTTGCGTATTTTAAAGTATCATTACTGTACATTAAAAAATGATCGAAAGCTAAGACATCAATAAACAAAAGAGCATTGGTTACTAAATGGCTAAAGTTCTTTTTAATAAAAGATTCATTGGTTTGTATACGTTGCTGAAGTAAGTTTTCTAAGGTTTCATAGTTAGAAAGTTTAGAAACACTAGGTAATTTCAAAAATGTATACGTTTTACTATTTAAGCTTCTGTAAAATTCAATTATAGATAGAACGCAATCTTCTTCAGATGCATTTTCAATAGATTGAAAGTATATATAACATAAGGCATCAAATAAATTAACCTTTGTAAGTTCTTCCTCTGTTAACTTAAGTCGTTTAGTTTCTTCGGTATTTAAAGTTTTTACAGAAGTACCATAAATGAAACCAGATTCTCTAAACTGCGTATAAACATCTTTCTCTTCGCCTAAATAGGGAAGAGTGGCTGTTATAAAATGAGGTAAGTGCTTCTTAATCCAGCCTTTCGCAGAAGGGTTCATAATTTAAGATTATGCAGGTAAAGTTAAAATATTATCAAAACAATATGTTAATCTATTATCATATTTAGCTGTTTAATATTTCTTTATATGTGTTTAACACAACATTAACGATTGTTACAAAACTGTAGCCTCTAATTCCCCGTAAGTTTAGGTGAACGAATAAAATTTTTAAATTCTAATTATGAAAAAATCAAAATTAATAGCAGCAATAGGTGGTCTTACGCTTGCTGCGGTTGCGACAGTATTTATCGCGGCTGACCACATTGACTCTCCATCTGTTGTAAACGGAGGAGCAGACATTGCAGACCTTTACGCTTTTGAAGGAGAAAATCCTGATAACACAGTATTTATTGCGACTTTGCCAGCTATGACATTACCAGCAGGTTCTCCAGCAATAGATTTTGACGAGAGTGTTCTTGTTGAGTTTAACATAGATACCACAGGTGATGGTGTTGAGGATTTCGTATTACAAGCTATCCCAAGAGATGGTGTAATGTATTTCTTTGGACCATATGCAACTACTGCAGATACTACTGGTAAAGTAAGTACTATTGACACGAATGCACAGTACCAATCTTCTGTAAACATTAACGGAGCTCCTGTAACTAGTACAGACGGTCTTAGTTATTATGCAGGTACAAGAAATGATGCTTTCTTTTTCGACTTTGAGCAATTTAACAATGTGAAGCAAGGTCCAGACGTAGCACCTAATGGTTTTGACCAAGCAGATGAAGCTTCAGATTTATTCTCAGGTTTAAATGTTAATGCTATCGTTGTAGAAGTTCCTAACTCTATTTTAGGTGATGGTGCTCCACACGGTGCAGGTACAGGCGTAGACGTTTATAACGTTTGGGTTGAAACTAAAAGACAATAAAAGAAAACGTAAATTTTTAAAAAGACAATAATTATGAAAATATTTAAATATACAATCTTATCACTTTTTGCAGTTGCTGTATTAGCTAGTTGTGGTGATGATGATGATAATGGAAACGTTGTAGCTGCAGATCCTACTTGTAGCGATGGTATCCAAAACCAAGGAGAAACAGGCGTAGACTGTGGTGGTCCTTGTACACCTTGTGAAGATATGGGTACAGTAGATTTCTCAGGTACTTTTACGCAAGTAGATATTATGGGACGTCCAGGTATTAATACTGTATTAGGTATTAGTGATGAGAGAAAAGACGATTTTAATGACTCTACTCCAGCAGAACAAGGTGCAAACTTTGCAACTGAATTTACAGGTATGATTAATGGTTACCATACTGCATATGGTGCAGAATATGAAAATAATATTCTTAACTTAACTGCAGACCAAATGGGATCTATCTTAGCTTTAGATGTATTACAAGTAGCACCTAACGCACCAACTACATATTTTGATGGAGAAAATGTTCTTACAGGTCGTAACTTAACAGACGATGTTGTAGATGTTTCTTTAGTATTATTATTTGGTGGTGCTAACGGAGATAGATTTGATGGTGACGATGGTTTACCAGAGTTAGTAAGTGACAATGTAGGGTTTGACTCTACAAATGCAATTACTACTAGTTTCCCATATATGGCTCCAGCAAACTAATAATTAAGAGTTTTATTGAGTAAATTTGTAGAAGAGAACACATATATGTGTTCTCTTCTTTATTTAAACCTATTTTAAAATGAAATATTTAGCCTACATTTTTATTGCCAGTTTTCTGTTTATTTCCTGTAAACAAGATGCAAAGCAAGATTCAAAAGAAGAAACTTCAACTGTTTTAAACAAAGAAGATTATAATACGTATTTAGCGAGCAACAATACAAGCACTTATGATTTTGCACTAAAGAATAAAGAAAAATGGGCATCAAATGTTGCTAAAGATAGTAATGCTATTGCAAGCTTAAGCTATTTAGCCAGTGCCTACAATATGCTTTTTAATACAACAGGCAATGTAAATTATTTAGATACAGTTGCACTATTGCAAGACCGCGCTTTAAATGTCTCTTCTGAAACTTTTAAAGCAGACAAGATGCGTGCAAGAGCTGCAACATTCATTTCTCAGCATAGATTTCAAGAAGCAAGAGATAGTTTGTTGGCAATTAAAAATTTATCTGGTAAGTCTGGAACAAACCTTATGTTGTTCGATGCTTTTATGGAAACTGGTGAATATAACAAAGCTGAAACCATATTAGATTCTTTAAAAAATAATAAGGATTACGATTACCTAATAAGAGCAGCAAAATGGAATGATCATAAAGGCGATCTAGATACTGCTATTAACCTATTAGAAAAAGCTAGAGAAATTGCAGACAAACGTAAAAATCCAACTTTACAAATTTGGATTTACTCTAATCTTGGAGATTTTTATGGTCACGCAGGAAGAATAGAGGATTCCTATAATAGTTATTTAAAAACGCTTGAGTTGCAACCAGATAACGCATACGTAAAGAAAGGTTTGGCTTGGATTGCCTATTCTTATGAGAAAAATGCAGATGAAGCCTTAAGAATACTAGATAGCATAAATGTAAATTATAATACACCAGATTATCATTTACTAAGAGCAGAAATTGCAGAATATAAAGGTGATGATGCTCAAAAGGAAAAAGAATTACAAGAGTATAAAGATAAAGTGAACAATCCTGCTTACGGTGAAATGTACAATGCATACAATGCTGTGGTGTACGCTGAAGAATTTAAAGACTTTGACAAGGCACTACAAATTGCACAAAGAGATGTAAACAATAGACCTAATCCAGAAACCTATCATAACTTAGCTTATGTACACCATTTAGCCGGTAATAATGAAAAAGCTTTAGCGCTTATTGAAGATCACGTTAAAGGAAAAACATATGAGCCAATGGCCCTATATCATTCAGCAATAATTTATAAAGCCAACGGAATGACCGAACAAGTCGAAACTTTAAAAAATGATGAGTTATTAGGTACAGCCTATGAAATGGGACCAGTAACTTATGAAAAAATAAAAAATCTTTAAAAAATTTAAATCTGAGAAAACCATCGTCTATATTTTCTCGTAAGTGATAGTATAGAGAAAGTTTGAAATTCAAAGTAAGAGGTGATTTTCAAAAAAATAAAAGCTCGAGAGAGCTTTTTGTATAAGCTAGTTTAGCTTAGAGTTTTTTCAGAGTTTTTTGTTAGTAGGATACCTGTCTAGAAATAGACAGGTATTTTTATTTAGAGTTATTTGCAAAACAAATTAGTATATAAAAAAAAGCAGCTTAAACTATTTAAGCTGCTTTTGTAATAATGAAAGGGGTTTATCTTTATGCACCAACGGCACCTAAAACATATAGTTGTTCTAGAGTTGGAGATTCACTTCCGCCTTCCGGCTCTAATGTAATACCAAAAGCTTCAGAAGTATTGCTGTTATCTAATTTATATATTTGAGAAGATTGTGACTCATTCTCAGTAAGCAAACCTAAACTAGTAGGCGTAAGCGGATCTAATTTAAGAGACCATACTTGGTAAACCTTACCTTTTGGAGGCGTTGGTAAACCTTGGGCATCAATATAGGCTGTATTTGTTTTTGTGTTCCAATACACAGAAGCATAAGCATCTTTATCAACAGCTTGTGCTCCAAGAGGAACTTTTATATACTCATTACTTCTTACAATGGTAAGCAAGTCTTTGGTTTGAGTAAGTTCAAGTTCAGCTTGCTCATATTTACTATTTACAAGTACATTTTGAGTTTTTTGATATCTTAAGTCTTCTCTTAAATTATTAGTTTCGTTAAGTGTATAAAATAATCCACCTATTAAAGCTATGCTTGCAGCCCAACCAATAATTGCAGGCATGTTATAACTCTTTTTAGGAGCTATAGAAACTACTTTGCCTGTATGGTTAAGTTTTCGTTTTATATCTGCCAGAACTGTTTCTGGGTTATATGGTGCAACATGAGTAGATAAGCTTTTTAAGGCAGTTTCAATTTCTTCTACTTCTTTATGTACTTCTGGGTATTGGTGTAATACCTTAGACACTTCTTCTGCCTCTGCTTGAGTTAAAGCGCCGTATACATAAAGTTCAAGTATACCAGATTCTATATATTTATTAATATCCATGTGTAACTATTCAGTCATTAATTCCCTCAACCTGTTAATACAAATCCTATTTCTGGTTTTTACAGTACCAAGTGGCATATCTAACTCGACTGCGGCATCTTTTTGTGTAAACCCTTTGAAGTATAAAATTTCAATAACTTTTTTGCAAAGTGGCTCAAGAGCGTTTACAAATTTTCTGATTCCGATAGTGTCTGTACGTTTAGAGAAACTATTCTGATCTTCAAGAATATTTACGAAAAACTCTGCCTTTAGGTTTTTCTTTTTGTTCTTAAAGTCTTTAGATCTAATCTTATCTATAGCTGCATTGCGAGCAATGTTAAGAACCCAAGTAAAAAATCGACCTTTAGTTGAAGAATAAGAGTTGGCATTGTCCCATATCTTAATAAAGACATCTTGCAAAACTTCTTCTGCAATTGCTGTGTCTTGTACCACGTTATAAATAATACCAAATGTGCTTTCGGAGTATAGTTCGTAAAGTCTTTCAAATGCTTTTTCGTCTCTACGTTGCATTTGAAGAATTAAACTGTCTGGTTGCATAGTGCTTTTTTAGTTCAGCTAAAAATAAATAAAAAAATGGAAGAAGGGCATAAAAAAAGCGACCATTAGGTCGCTTTATGATTTTTAGCAATGAAATCTACATTTTTGCAATCACACCGCACCCAACTCTTGTACCTGCAGCACCAGATGGTTGGCTTGTAAAATCATCTACACCATCGTGAATAATAATAGCTTTGTTTAAAATATCTTTGTTAGTATCTCCACAACCAATACACCATTCATCTGTAGTTAAGTTTACTGTACCATTACCTTTAGCATCTACGTTAAAGTTTCCAATATCACCTTTATGGTAGCCATCTTCACTTCCCCATTTGCCGTGTGGTGCTCCAGTAGGATTCCAGTGTCCACCAGCACTTGTGCCGTCTGTTGCACTACAATCTCCTTTTTCATGAATATGAATGGCATGTTTACCTTCTGCTAATCCAGAGATTAAGGCTGTCATAGTTACATTGTCTCCTTCTTGTTTAAAAACAACGCTTCCGCTTATAGTACTTTCGCTTTTGGCTTCAAGGGTAGCTTTGGCTTTTTTTACCATAGTTTCCTTAGGAGCTTCAGTTACTTCTGTAGTGTCCTCAGACATTTTATCTTCTTTCTTTTCTTTCTTACAAGCAACTGCAAAACATAATAATGTAGACAGTGCTAATACGCTTAATTTTTTCATCTTTAATTCGTTTTGTATGGTTATAATACCAAGTTACTATTATTTGCCTTTCCTATCAATATTTTAAGGAGGTTTAACTTAAATACAACACTTATTAAGATTTGCTAATGCTGCCTTTGTTGTGCATATATAATAGTAGTAAGGGTATTAAACCGTGTGGTAATCTATATAACATCTCAAATGTGTTTTGATGTAAAGATCTTATTATGAAATCTGAATAAAAATTACCGAGTAATCTAGCCATTGCTGTGGAGAATCCCCAGATTACAGCCCATATAAGACAATATTTTACAATGGTTTTGTTTGGAAGAAAAATGCCAATTGCAATTACAAAATCTAAAATACCTGCTATAAGTAAGAATGATTTTGCAAAACTTTCTGAACAATTAAAAATGCGTATAACCATATCAACAAAATAACCAGGTACAGGATAATACCCTAATGCATAAAATCCGTGACCAATAAAGGTTAATGCTGTAATTAGTTTTAATATAAATTGAAGCGTTTTATAACTCAAATTAAATCTCAAGTAGCTTAACAAAATAAAAGGAGTTGTAAACTGAATACTGTACTCTATAAATTGTCCAATCTTATAATTTTTGGTAATTGTAAGTAACACAGCTAGAAATATGAGGCCAATGCCAGAAAGTAATATGGGTATTTGAAAGGCTTTATAATTTTTTTGCCGTAACCATATGACAAATGGTATAGTTATGATAAATAACGTTCCAAAGCAGTATACAATATAATCTGTGTAAATATCTATTTCTGGTAAGGACAAGAACTCGTGCCAAGTCATTTTAAACTGCTTTTCTACATACGGCTTAAAATATTCTGCATAATAATATAGACTTATAAATGGCGCCGAGAAGAAAATAAATTGGTAAGCTCTTCCTAGTAATACAAGAATTACAGAAATTTTTAAAAACGTAATCAGTTTTGAGTTTGGCATTTTTAAAATTTCAGCAAAAATAGAGGCTTTATTTACAAACAAGACCACTTAACAATTATGTAACTTTTTAATAAAATAAAAAGGTATTTAAGGTAACATAGCAAGGTTAATATTGCATGTGTAACATCTTAACATTTTCATTAACAATTAATTATGTGTAAAATTACCTTCATCGCTTTTTTTGTCTCTTTATCTGTTTTTTCGCAATCTGAGAAATATAGATTAATTATAAACGACGACCCTGCCACTTCTGGAACAATTGCATGGCACCAGCCAATATCTTCAATAGGATCTTCTATATTATATTATGGTACTGAAGATTTTGGTTCAGATTGGAATTCTTATCCAAACTCTCAAGAAGCATACAGAACATCTTTAGCACAACAAATGCATACTAAATTTGTTAGGTTAACTAACCTACAACCAAACACTGCCTATTACTTTGTTCTTAGAAATCCTATTACAAATGTAACCAGTGAGCGTATGTTTTTTAAGACCTTACCAAATGACCAAAGTAGGTTATCTTTTGTTGCTGGAGGAGATTCTAGAACAGATGGAACACCAGATGTTTTTGCAAATAGAGATGCTAGGTTAAATGCCAATAGGATGGTAGCTAAAGTTAAACCTCACGGTATATTTTTTGGTGGCGATTTTACGTTTGCAGACACACCAACAGAATGGGATTATTGGTTAGATGATTGGCAGCTAACAATATCAGATGAAGGTCAATTATTTGGTATTGTACCAGCTAGAGGTAATCATGAATTTAATCCATCTACTGTTTACGATCTTTTTGATGTGCCAACTTCAGACTCATATTACGCAATAACATTTGGAAATAATCTTGTAAGAGCATACACTCTTAACTCAGAAATTTCTGTTGCAGGAGACCAAGCGTTGTGGTTAGAAAATGATTTACAAGAAAACAATGCAGATCAATGCTGGACTTTTGCTCAATACCACACACCAATAAGACCACACGAATCTGGCAAGACTGAAAATGACGATCAATATGATGCTTGGGCAGGATTGTTTTATGAACATGGTGTCGACTTAGTTTTCGAATCTGATTCTCATATGGTTAAAACTACCAAAGCATTAAAACCAGACGTAAACGGAGAATTAGGTTTTAGTGAAGATCCTATAAATGGAACCTATTATGTAGGAGAAGGTTGTTGGGGAGCACCCACAAGAAATAATGATGATGATAAGGATTGGACTTTAGCATCTGGTTCCTTTAATCAAATAAAGTGGGTTTGGGTAGACTGTGAACGTATAGAAATGCGTACTATAATGACAGATAATGCTGAAGAAGTAGCAAGTTTAGGAGACAATATATTTGAAGAGCCAGATAATATTGAATTATGGAATCCAGAGAGTATTGGAGAAGTATTAGTAATTCAAAATCAAGCGTTGTCTAATCCAGATTTTGTTAAAACTAATGTAGCTGTTTATCCAAATCCTTTTAATGGCATACTTAATGTTGAAGTGCCTAGTATATTAGAGAAAGTTAATATTACACTATATGATATTAATGGTCGTCTATTATTAAATGAAACTAAAAAAGTTGTTAAAGGTTCTTTTGCAATCAATACCACAACAATCTCTAATGGGATGGTGTTTTTGAGAATTTCAACCACAAGAGGTCAAGCTATTGCTACTAAAAAGTTGCTTAAGCAGTAAGACATCATCAATAATTTATAAATAAAAAAACCCTAAACATTATATATGTTTAGGGTTTTTTTATTTATAAATACTTAATAATAATATGCTATGTTTTCTTTACCAAATTAATTAGTGAGTATAATAATATCCTATAGCCATTCACTATTAATATTTTCTATTTCAAATCAAAAAAAGGCTATTTCATCACATTTAACATTTTAACATCTAATTTCTTAATAAAATGTTAATACATTCGAGCTCTCAAAAAAATGATATGAAAAAAATTATGTTTCTTCTTGTAAGTATTTTTACAAGCATCACGTTATCATCACAAACCAAAGTAGGACAGGATATTAATGGTGTAGTGCCAAATGACACATTTGGTCGTTCTGTAAGCCTAAATTCTGATGGTACCGTTATGGCCATTGGAGCTATTGGTAATGATGGAAATGGACCCGATTCTGGTCATACTCGAATTTTTGCTTTAAATGGAAGTAACTGGACTCAAGTTGGAGGAGATATTCGAGGTCTAATGCCTAATAGTAGATCTGGATGGTCAGTTAGTTTAAGCTCAGATGGTAATACCGTAGCTATCGGAGCTCCAAATATTTCTACAATTGGAAGTAATAATGGCCATACACGTATTTATGCTTTTAATGGAACTAGTTGGGTGCAATTAGGGGCAGATATTTTTGGTAATGCTCCAGGAGACAGATCTGGATACTCTGTAAGTTTGAGTTCAGATGGTAGTACTGTTGCTATCGGAGAAATAACAAATGCTGCAAATGGAAATATTTCTGGGCGTACACGTATATTTACTTTTAATGGAACTAGCTGGTTACAAGTAGGATTGGGTATTATAGGTGAAGTTGCAAATGACTCTTTTGGATATTCTGTTAGTCTAAGTTCAGATGGAAATACTGTTGCTATTGGAGCGATTGGTAATGATGCAAATGGTAATAATTCTGGTTATACTCAAGTTTATACTTACAACTCTACTAATTGGATCCAAGTAGGCTCAAACATTGTCGGTCTTTTACCTGAAGATCAATCTGGATATTCTGTTAGCTTAAGCTCAGATGGAAATACAGTAGCAATTGGTTCTCCTTTTAACGATGGGAATGGACCCAATTCTGGTCATACTCGTATTTTTACTTTCAATAACACTAATTGGGTACAAGTAGGGTCTAATATTAATGGTGAGACAGTTGGAGACCGTTCTGGTCAGTCTGTAAGTTTAAGCTCAGATGGTTCTACGGTAGCCATAGGTGCTAATGTTAATAACAATAATACGGGTCATACTCGAATATTTAGTTTAATCAACGGAAACTGGATACAAGTAGGTAATGATATTAATGGACAACTTCAGGGAGATCAATCTGGATTTTCAGTAAGTTTAAGTGATGGTGGAAATAGAGTCGTAATTGGAGCTCCCTTCAATGATATAAATGGGCCAAATTCTGGTCTTGTGCGTGTGTATGATATTACACTACCTAATCAAGCTCCTACAGCAATTTGCCAGAATGTTACTGTAAGCTTAGATGAAACTGGAAATGCCACTATTTCTGCAGAAGATATAAATAATGGAAGCACAGATCCAGATATGGATTCGCTTTCATTTAGTTTAGACGTTACAAGTTTTAACTGTAATAATTTAGGTGATAATACAGTGACACTTACAGTGAACGATGGTAATGGAGGTGAAGATACATGTACTGCAACGGTAACTGTTGAAGATAATACAGCACCTGTACCAGATATTGGAGCAAGTGTTTTGCCTAATGCTCCTGCAACAGCACAGGCTAATGTGACAGAAGCTCTAGGTTATGGCGTATTGTATGAATACAACATATCTAATACACCAAATTTTTCTACAAGTGTACCTTATAACATTAATAACTCTGGGCTTTCTGGTTTAGACACATCAAGAATTGCTTATTTTATGGAGCTAGATTCCCAATGGGTTTGGGTGTCTTTAGATGATTTTACAGGTGGCGATTTAACCGCTATGGGATTACCAAGTTTTGGCAGTAATCCTGTAAACTTTGATAATCTTGTCACAAATATGAATGTCTTTTCAAATGTTTCTAGCATAGTTACAGGTACAAATATAGCTACTGGTAATGTAGAGATGTGGCCTCAAAATTATGGTACACCTCAAAATCAAAGCTTAGGTTCTTTAACTAATCTTTATGATTTTGATGATACAGCAAATACACCAGTTGCTAATGGATTTGGCTCTTTTCAAATCCATAATTATGGTGAGTCCCAAACTTTGTTTTCATTTAATCATTTTAACCAAGGTGTGGCGCCAGATTTAGGTATAGGAAACCAACCAACATCACATCCAGATTGGACAACGGCTAGTAATGGTCCGTCATATACAAACAAGACAATATATATCTTACTCCAAGATGGATTACCAAAGGTTATGGCTGAATGTGAAGTAGCAAGCATCACACCACCAACTGCAACAGATAATTGTGATGCAGGTACTATAACGGGAACAACTACAACAAGTTTTCCAATTACAGAGTCAACTACTGTTGTATGGACATTTACAGACAGCTCTGGTAATAGTTCTACTGTTACACAACCTGTTGTAATAGAAATTCCTGAGATTACTTATGATAATGTTAATGGATGGTCACCTGCAGCACCAAACTCGTCAACTACAGAATGTACTAATGTAATTGTTGAAAGCGGCTCTGTAACTTTAACCGAAAATTTTATTGCCGGAAACTTAACTGTAAATACTGGTGCTTCTTTAACTATTGAAGGTTTTGCAGCAATAAACACTAATTTAGTTAATAACGGTACATTAGATGCAACTGCAGGTACATTGCAGTTTTTTGGTAATAACGATCATATTATATCTGGAGAGTCGCCAATAATGGCTGGTAATGTAACAATTACTGCATCTACACCTTCAAGAACCTTAAGTTTAAACAACAATAATCCAGGAAGTGGAGCACTTAATGATACTCGCATTTTAGAGGTTTACGGTTTATTAAATGTGTTTAATAATACCTTGGTAACTAACGATCAGCTTGTATTTAAAAGTAATGCCTCTGGAACAGGAATTTTAGATGTAATCGACACCGATGATATTTCAAGAAATGGTACAATTAATGGACCTGTAGTTGTAGAGCGTTACAATTCAGTCAACCGAGCATATAGATTACTTTCAGCACCATTAGCTTCAGGTAGTTTAAAAGACAACTGGATGGAAGGAGTTAATAATGCTGATACTAATACAAACCTTAATCCTAATCCAGGTTTTGGTACACATATAACAGGATCTGGTAGTAGTTGGGACGCTACAACAACTAATAACCCTTCAGTATTTGGTGTGAACAACTTAGGTATGCCAGCAGCATATACAACAGTAGCTACATCTAATGAAGAGTTTAACTATGGTAAAGGATTTTTATTATTTGTACGTGGTGATCGCGGTGTAGACTTATCTAGCAATGCATCAGAAGGGTCAACAGTATTAAGAGCTAAAGGAACTTTAATGACAGGAAACCTTGTATTAAATAGCTCTTTTTTAAATACAGGTGATAATTTTAGTGGAGGTAACGGATCTTCATTAATAGGTAACCCATATCAAGCTCCTGTAGATATGGCACAAGTGTTAGAGAACAGTCAAGATTTAAATGAAGATGCTTATCATATTTATGATCCAACAATAGGAGATAATGGTGCATTTGTTACTGTAACTTTTGAAACTGTAATTTTAGGAACTATAATTCCAGAAAGTAACTCTTTTAGCTTTCCAGCAGATGAAACTGGAAATATTGTAAGTGATAGCGACGCTAATCGCTTTCTACAACCTGGTCAGGCTGCATTTATAAATTCAGAGCAACAAATATCTGATGCAGATGGAACATTAAACCCGATATTAACTTTTAGAGAAGCAGATAAGTTTTTAGAAAGCACAAATGATGGTGTCTTTAAACAAGGTACACAACAAATATCTTCAGAGTTAGGTATATTAAGTGTTGCTCTTTTTCAAGATACAGAATTGGCAAATAATGATAAACCAAGAGATGCCGTATTAGTAAGATTTAACGATGGGTATACTAACGAAATAGGTGTTGGAGATTCTTATAAATCTTTTAATATCGATGAGAATTTATCTACGGTTGTTAATGAAAAGTCATTAAGTATAGAAAGTAGGTTAATGCCAGTAGAACTTGATGAAGTACTATTGAAGTTGACTAACTATAGAGTAGATAATTATACATTTAGAATAGCTATTGGAAACTTAGAGAATGTAAATGCTTATTTAATAGATAATTATTTAGACACTTCAACGGCTTTGTCTCAAGATGAAATAAACTATATAAGTTTCAGTATAGATAGTACTGAAGGTGGTAGTATTGCAGACAATCGTTTTAAAATTGTATTTCAAGAAAACATTTTAGCAACTAAAGATGATAAAATGCTACAATTTGGAGTCTATCCTAATCCAAACCTAGGAGAGTTTGCAATTCAATTTGGAACAGATACTACATCTGCACAGGTTACATTACATAATTTACTTGGTCAAGAAGTATATGAGAATAGCTTTATAAATATTTCTAACAATCAAATTAAAATAAGTGATGTACAATTGCAATCTGGAATATATATCCTTAAAGTAACTAGTAATAACCAATCAGCAACAAAACGTTTAATTATAAAATAATATAACAATGAGAAATTTACTTTTTAATATCAAGAATCGAATTGTATCATTGGTAATATTGTTAACACTTTTTACATTAGATATAAATGCTCAGCTTGCACTACCAGATGACGGTATCGTAGAAGATGTTCCTGAAGCTCCAATCGATGATTATATCCTATATATATTTATAATAGGATTGTTGTTAGGCTTACATTTTTTAAATAAAATGAGGTTATGTAAAAATTAATTCAACAAAAAACAGAGCAATTAAAACCTTCATCATTTACAAAAAATTTTGGAGGTTTTTATTTGTTTTAAGCTGTTTACTCTAACATAGTTTACTTGAAATTAAATGATAACCTGGTAATTAAACAGGCCATAATATCTACTACATTTCAGCAAATTGTGTGTGAACACTAAACGGGTCAAATATTCAACTTGTTTTTTTGTAATTTCGTCGCCCTTAATTAGACAGATACACTATGTGCACGGTAACTTTAGTACCAAATAAAGCAAGAAAAGATAGTTTTACGCTCACCTCAAATAGAGATGAAGCTATAAACAGGGAAACTATAGCACCAGAGTTTTACGAAATTAACGATGTAAAAATGTTATTTCCTAAAGATGCTATAGCTGGTGGCACTTGGATAGGCCTAAGTGAAAAAAAGCGAGTAGTTTGCTTGTTGAATGGTGGTTTTAAGCTTCACGAAAGACAACTACCTTATAGAATGAGTAGAGGTATAGTTGTAAAAGATGTATTAGGCTGTGAAAATATAGAAGAAACTTTGCAATCTTATAATTTTGATAATGTTGAACCATTTACATTGGTGATAGCAGACTGGAACCAAGGATTAAGATTTTATGAAATGGTTTGGGATGGTAAAAAAGCACATTTTAAAGAATTGCCATTAACTACCCATATTTGGTCATCTTCAACATTATATACAGATGAGATGAAAGCTAAACGAAGACATTGGTTTGCTAAATACCAATTACAACATAAGTTAACTCCAGAAAACTTATTAGATTTCCATTTAAATGCAGGAGAAGGTGACTCTAATGTAGATTTACAAATAGATAGAGGAATGCTCAAAACTATTAGCATAACTCAAGTTGTAAAGATAGATGAAGAGCCTACTATGCGTTATGAAAACCTAAACACTAAAAATGTGCTAGCTACAAAATTTGAGCCTGCAACACTTTGAAATCTTCAGGTAAAATAATACCAATTGCGTTTCCAGATCAATTTGTGAAATTATCTGATGAAAAACGATTATCCTATTTACATTGGTTTGGCTTAGGCACAAAAACGCATATAAAAGCAGGACACGCATCACTTGTTTTGGTAGACCACGCTAATGGTGAACTGCATTATTATGATTTTGGAAGATATATAACACCAAAAGGAAAAGGTCGCGTAAGAAGTAAACGCACAGATATTGAAGTTAAGATTCCATTTACCGCACAATTTGATGCAGAGAAGACTATTGTTAATCTAGATGAAATTTTAATTTGGTTGCAGTCTAAACCAGAAATCACACATGGTTATGGTAGGCTAGTAGCATCTGTAGCAGATATAGATTTTGTAAAAGCTTACACCTACGTCGAAACTTTGCAAGAAATGGGAAGCATTCCTTACAAAGCATTTGGTGCCGGTACTAAGGAGTTTGGATCAAATTGTTCTCGATTAGTTACAGATACTATAATAGAAGGAATTTCTAATCCTAAGGTAAAGCGAAAATTAAAACTTAATAAACAGTTTACGCCAAGCCCTATTGGTAATGTGCAATCTGCAGCCAGTAGCTCTAAAATTTATTGTGTAGAGCACGGTATTGTATCTGAGTTTAATAGCACAGCATTTAAAGAAAACATTGTAAATTTTTTTGACAAAAAACACGTTTTAAACACCTCTGGAGTTAAGGTTATAAAACCTAAAGATTCTTGTTTTTTAAAAGGTACAGGAAGTAGTGCTTATTTTAAGCTGAAGGCTTCAGAAGTAAGCAATGAGTATCTAATTACAAGGTATAACGAGGAAGGCCAGAAAGACTTTGAAGGAAGGTTTAAGCCAACTACTTCAGATTTCAGCATTACTAAACCTTACAAGTTTGTTTATGATAGTAATTGTTTGTATTGCCATATAGAACAGGAAGGCAAACGCTTTAAATTTAATTTAATATAAACGGAGCACTCAATTTAAAATTCGGGATACTAACCTTAAATGTTTTTCCTGTTGAAAAATTTAGCATCTCGTAATATCCATTCATTGAACCTATTGGCGAGGATAATAAACATCCGCTTGAGTAGCTATGTTTTTGTTGTGGCGGTATCACCGGCTTTTTACCTATAACACCTTCTCCTTCTACATATTCAGGTAATTTTAAAGCGTCTCTAATTTCCCAAAACCTATTAAGTAACTGTATGGTGTCCTTGCTTAAATTTTCGATAGTAATGGTATAGGAAAAAGCTTGAAACAGTTGGTGTTCTCTATAAATAGAGCCTTCAAACTTTGTTTCAACAGAAATTTTAATTCCTTTTGTAACTTTTGTAACCATACGTTTTTTAAAAAATAGCGAAGGATACTAAAAATGAGAGTATAGCACCAACAAACGCTAAGATTAAAAATACAAAATTTACGATAATAAACTTCACAATAGTTTTAAATCGTCTTTGCTTATAAAACCTTCGCATGGCCTTATAGAGATAAAAGAAGAATATTAGCGTGGCACCATAAAATACAATTTGACCAACTCCTATATAACTTAATATAAATGCAAAGGAATACATTACAAAAAACAAACTTTGTATATGAAATAAAAAGACGATATGTTCTGCATAACTAAAAGGATTTCTAATGTATAGTAACCATACAAATAATGCAAAAACAGGAAGGTAAAAGAAAATAATTATAGGCAACTTGTTTATAAAATAGCCCAATACAGAAGATAGGTTAGAGGTAACATCACTTAGTTGTACGCCTTTGTGGTAAAGATATCTGTGATAATATGTTTTTGTATGTTTTAAACTGTCTAAACCTAATGCTGCATTTGTGATGCTTGTGTCTTCGTAAAATTCCTGATACAAATCTAAGCGCTTGTCTAGTGTTGTGAAAAAACTAAGGCTATCTAATTCTTGTTCTGAAATATAAATATCCTTGTAAGACGTTATGGTGTCGTTTTTTAAATACTTATTTAAACCTAAGCTATCCAGATGAGCAAGGTCTTCTTTAGGAACCTCGCTTAATTCTTGTTTAAAAGTGTTTGAAGTATTTTCGGATAAGTTGTCTAATTTTCTGATGTTATAATCTATAGCATCAAAATTTAAACTAAAGCCATAAATTATAAAAAATATAATACTCACACTAAGATAAAACCGAAACGGATTTACATAGCTTCTTCGCTTTCCTTTAATATATTCCTCGCTAATTTTTCCAGGTTTAAAGAGCAAGGCTGTTAATGTATTCCTTAGTCTGGAATCATAGGAAATAATACTTGCAAAAAACTCTCTTACAAAATCTCCAACTTTAAGCTTTTTAAGTGTGTTTAGTTGTCCGCATTGTGCGCAGAATTTGTCGCTAACATCTAGAGGATGATTACAATTTAAACAGGTTTCACCGCGATATTTACGGAGTAGGCGAGAGTCACTCATAAGGTTTGGTTAGAGTGCTATAAAGTTAGGGATTTAATTAAAATAATTAATTAGTAATGTTTACACTATTTGCAGAACCAATACCAATAACACGATCAAAACGACCACCAATATCCCTATAATAGGCTAAGACAGTATATTCATTTTCTGTTTTGTCAAAATTACCACTTATAAATCCTGGATTAATACTGCCGTCTGGGTTAAGTAAAATATACTTGTAATTATAAAAACCTTGCTTAAATAAGCGTTCGTTTTCATAAACACCACGTTCCTTATTATAAGTAAGCTTAGTGGTGTCATCTAATATATAGTTATTAAAGTTACCATATATATGCAGCTGTCCGCCATTTAAATCTTCATAACATTGTAATGAGAAATGCATCCATACGTATTCTGCTTCAATATCCTCATCACGTCCTTGTAGTGTTCTAACTCTGTAACTACCATTAATGTCTGGATAATAGGTATAAGGCTCAAAGGCTCTCATTCCATCTGTGTAAAGGAAATTGTGATAAATGTCACGTTTTTCAATCCTCTTAATATTTATGGTTGCAGCTCTAACATCTTTATTGTCAAAATTTAAAAACTCATTGCTTGCCCAAAAGGAAGATTCGGTATCATATCTATAAACATATTCGTTGCCTATATTGTACTGTGGTCTTAAATTACTTATTGCAGTATTTAAGTCGTTATTTTGAATAACTAGCGTTTTTAAAGCAATATCTGGGTTCTTGATAAGTAATTGGTCGGAAGAGATACTAAAATGTACAGACTGCTTCGTATTTATAAACTCTTGGTCTCTCATACGTTTTACCTGTGCTTTTACTGTTGCTAAATTTTCATAAACAATAAACTTGCGACTAAACATTAACTCCTTAGAGTCATTATATATCTTAAGCATATAATTGCCGCTCTTCTCAATACGTTTAGTGTCTTCATTAGGTATCTTGAGCGTATAGTGGCTGTATAGTTGTAAAGCATTAAAGGAGTTTTCGTAGGTTACCAGCCTTACATTGTCAAAACCTTCAAGATATTCATTTTTAGATATGGTTGTTGGCGTCCAATCAAAATTATAATAGTCTATTACATAGTAGTAATCCTCTTCATCGCCAATAATATCATCAAATTCTAGAGTTAATCTTTCGCCGAGTCTTATAATAGGAGTACCACTAAATTCTGAGCTTGAACCTTTAAAATTTACAGTTCTTATATAATCTGGAGGAATTGTTTCCCATTCAGGATTTTGAGCTAATGCGCTGAAAGATATTGAAATAAATAGCGTTAAGACTAATCTGTTAATCATCTATAATGAGTTTTTACAAATATAAACAAATATGATGCCCATTATATGAGAGGTATAAGAATACTGAAGCCTCTTAATTTAGAATTGTTATAAATAAAATTACAAGACGATTTAGGTGATTTAAAAACAGTTTTATTATTAAATTTGCACACCGTTTCAAATACTCAATTTGTTCGGTATTAATTGAGAACTTAATAGCTATTGTATGTCAAAAGACATTACCATTAAAAAAGGTCTCGATATACGCTTAGTAGGAAGTGCAGACAAAGTACTTGTTGATGCTCCTAAATCTAAGACGTGTACGATACAACCCGCAGATTTTCATCTCACCATTCCAAAAATGGTCGTTAAAGAAGGCGCTAAATTACGTGCTGGAGATGAATTATTTTATTCAAAAACACAAGACAGTATAAAAGTAGTGTCTCCTATTGCAGGTACACTTAAAGAAATTAGACGTGGTGCAAAGCGTGTAATTACTCATATTGTTATAGAAGCAGATGGCTCTAACGAGTCTCGCGACTTTGGTGCAGTAAATGTAGCAAGCGCAGATGCAGAGGTGTTAAGAGCTCGTTTCTTAGAAAGTGGTCTTTGGCCATTTATTAAGCAGCGTCCTTATGATGTAATTGCGAACCCAACTTCGGAGCCTAAAGCCATTTTTATCTCTGGTTATGCCAGTGCACCATTGGTGGCAGATTTAGACTATACACTTGCCAAGCAAGAAGAGAAATTGCAAGCTGCTGTTACAGCACTTAGCAAAATGACTAAAGGGCAAGTTCATGTTACTATAGGTAAAGATTCTGTGTCTCCTTTTGAAAATTTAAAGGATATTACTTTACATAAGATAACAGGACCGCATCCTGCAGGAAATGTAGGGACACAAATCTCTAAAATAGATCCAGTAAATAAAGGAGAAGTAGTTTGGACAGTAAATGCTCAAGATCTTATTGTGATAGGAGAGTCTTTACTTACGGGTCATTTTAACTCAGAACGTCAAATTGCTGTTGCAGGTTCATCTGTAAAGGCGCCTAAATACTTTAGAACTCATATTGGAGCAGATTTAGAAGGAATTTTAAATGAAGCTGGTATAGAGGCTAACTCAAGAGTAATTACAGGTAGCGTTCTTACAGGAGATAAGACAACTGCAAAAGGAAACTTAGGGTATTATCATAACACTGTTTCTGTAATCCCAGAAGGAGATGATTATGAATTCTTTGGTTGGAATAAGCCAGTTTTTAATAAAATATCTCTTACAAGAGCATTAACATTCTCTTGGATGCAGCCAAATAAGAAATACGATTTAGATACCAATACCAATGGAGAACATCGTGCCTTTGTTGTTACAGGTATGTATGAAGAGGTTTTTCCTTTAGATATTTATCCATTACAAATTATGAAATCTTGCCTTGTTGAAGATTTAGATGCAATGGAGCAATTAGGAATGTACGAAGTAGCACCAGAAGACTTTGCATTAACAGAGTTTGTATGTGTATCTAAACAACCACACCAAGCAATTATAAGAAAAGGCTTGGATGTTATGTATAAAGAAATAGGATAAGGGATGAGCTTAAAAAGTAAATTACACGATTTAAAGGTTAAGTATCAAGGCAAAAAAATGGCGCCTGCATTTAATGCATTGCATACATTTTTATATGCGCCTAATGAAACCACATCTCACGGCTCACACGTTCGTGCAGCAGATGATTTAAAGAGAACAATGAATACGGTTATCATAGCTTTGGTACCGTGTTTAATCTTTGGTATTTTTAATACTGGTTACCAACATTATGCAGCTATAGATGCTGCTGCAGGTGTAGCAAGAGAACTTTCTGTTTTTGGAAACTTTCTTACTTGGGATAATTTTTGGTTAGGATTTATTACTGTAATTCCATTAGTAGTGGTGTCTTACGGAGTTGGTCTTTTAGTTGAATTTATCTTTGCTGTTATTAAAGGACACGAAGTAGAAGAAGGTTACTTAGTAACCGGAATGTTAGTACCACTTATTGTACCTGTAGATATTCCACTTTGGATGCTTGCAGTAGCTGTAATATTTGGTGTAGTAATAGGTAAAGAAGTATTTGGTGGTACAGGAATGAATATTCTAAACCCTGCATTAACAATTAGAGCATTCTTGTTCTTTGCTTATCCAACCTGGATGAGTGGTGATAAAGTTTGGGTTCATGGTGCTGTAGATCGTGCTAAAGAAATTGCTGGTGGCGCAAACGTCGATGCTATTTCTGGAGAAACTGTGTTAGGGATGTATGCACAAAACCAAAACGTGTTAGATACCTATTCAATAGCAGAAATGTTTTATGGCTATATACCAGGTTCTGTAGGAGAAACTTCTAAGTTACTTATTATAATAGGTGCATTATTTTTAATCTTTACTAAAGTAGGTAGCTGGAGAATTATGCTTAGTACTTTAATAGGAGCTTTAGTGATGGGCTTAATATTTAATGGAGTTGTTAATTTAGATTGGATTTCTGAAAGCAGCAAATTTTACGGATTAATGAGCGTTCCTTTCTGGCAACACTTAATTATTGGTAGTATTTTATTTGGTGCGGTGTATATGGCTACAGATCCTGTGTCTGCATCACAAACCAATAAAGGAAAATGGATTTATGGATTCCTTATAGGTTTCATAGCGATAATGATACGTGTGTTTAACCCAGCATATCCAGAAGGTGTATTCTTAGCAATTCTATTAATGAATGTGTTCGCACCAACAATTGATCATTATGTTGTTCAAGGAAATGTGAAGAAACGTATGAAGCGTTTAAAACTTAAAACTGCTTAATCATGGCAAATACAGATAAAAATAGTTACACTATAATATTCGCCATTATCATGGTGGTTGTAGTAGGTGGTATTTTGGCAAGTTTAGCTTCAGGTTTAAAACCTTTAGTTAAAGCCAATGAAAAATACGAGAAACAGCAAAACGTTCTTTACGCTTTAGGGGTAAATGATAACGAAGGTCCAGGTGATGTTAAATTTCTTGGGACAGATGTTGTTGAAGATAAATTTAAGAGCATTGTTAAAAAACAACTTTTAATAAAAGGAAGTGAGATAAAGGAAATAGCTTTAGATACACTTGTAGATATTAAAAAAGAAGAAACAAAAGCGAAAGACCCTAATTACGAAAGAGCTTTGCCATTATATGTTGCAGAAAAGGATGGTAAAGAGTTGTTTGTAATACCTGTAAGAGGTAAAGGTCTTTGGGATGCTATTTGGGGATATGTTGCTGTAGATAAATCTATGACTATCACTGGTGTTTACTTTGATCATAAAGGTGAAACACCAGGTTTAGGAGCAGAAATTAAACAGCGTTACTTTATGGACGATTTTACTGGTGAGTCTTTCTTAGATGGAGGTGCTTTTAAAGGTATTACAGTTGCTAAAGGTAACAACGATCCAAAAAACACAGACACTAGCGATAATGAAGTAGATGCCCTTGCAGGAGCAACTATTACAGGAGATGGTGTAACAGCAATGTTAAAGAAGGATGTACGTATGTATGTTCCTTATTTTAAAACTTTAAATAATTAATATGGCTCTTCTTTCAAAAAAAGATAGGGGTTTAATTTTAGACCCATTAGCAGATGATAACCCAATTACAATACAAGTACTTGGTATCTGTTCTGCATTAGCAATTACAGCTCAGTTAAAACCATCTATCGTAATGGCTATTTCGGTAGTCTTTGTATTAGGTGTGGGTAATGTTGTAATCTCATTAATGCGTAATATAATTCCTTCTAAAATTAGAATTATAGTACAACTTATAGTAGTAGCAACATTAGTAATTATTGTAGATCAGGTCCTAAAAGCCTTTGCTTACGAATTAAGTAAGGAGCTATCAGTATTTATCGGTCTTATAATTACTAACTGTATTATTATGGGACGTTTTGAAGCTTTTGCTTTAGGTAATGGCCCTTGGAGATCTTTCTTAGATGGTATAGGAAACGCTGCAGGTTACGGTTTAATATTAATTATAGTAGGTTTCTTTAGAGAGCTTTTAGGTTCTGGAACTCTATTCGGATTTAAAGTTCTTGGTGATTCTGTTGAGAAAACAGGACTTTATGCTATTGGTTATGAAAATAACGGTTTTATGGTATTGCCTCCTATGGCACTTATCGTAGTTGGAATCATTATATGGGTACAACGTAGTAAGAACAAAGCATTAATAGAGGAAAACTAATAGCAGTAAGCAGTTTTATATAAACTGTTAACTGAAAACTTATTACTTAAACAATGGAACATTTAGAATTATTTTTCAAGTCAATTTTTGTTGACAATATGGTATTCGCATATTTCTTAGGAATGTGTTCTTACCTTGCCGTTTCTAAGAAAGTGAGCACAGCTGTAGGATTAGGTGCTGCTGTTATTTTCGTATTAACAGTAACTGTACCGTTAAACTGGTTGTTGGATCAATATGTACTACAAGAAGGTGCTCTTACTTGGTTAGGACCAGAATTTGCAGACTATGATTTAAGTTTTCTTTCATTCATCTTATTTATTGCTACCATTGCTACAATGGTTCAGTTAGTTGAGATAGTTGTAGAAAAATTTTCACCATCACTTTATACATCATTAGGTATCTTCTTACCTCTTATTGCTGTAAACTGTGCTATTTTAGGTGGTTCTTTATTTATGCAATCAAGAGAGATAGAAACTTTTACTTTAGCGCTTAACTATGGATTTAGCTCAGGTATTGGTTGGTTTTTAGCTATCCTTGCTATTGCAGCTATTCGCGAAAAAATTAGATACTCTAATGTACCTGCTCCATTACGTGGATTAGGAATTACATTTATTATCACTGGTCTTATGGCTATTGGTTTTATGAGTTTTGGAGGAATGCTTACTGGTGGCGATGGAGAAACACCATCTACTGAAGGTACTCCAGACGATTTAGGAGTAAAGATAGAAGAGAGTGTAAAAACTAATGAAACCGCAGAGGTTTCTAACATAACTATAAAATAATATGTTTTTAGCAAGCACATTAGGAGTTGTTGCAGCAACAGTTATTGCTTTTTTAGCATTAACATTAATATTAGTAGCATTACTATTATTTACAAAGCAAAAACTATCTCCATCTGGCCCTGTAAAGATTACCATTAATGGTGAGAAAGAAATAGAGGTTCCTTCTGGAGGTACTTTACTTACAACATTAAGTTCAGAAAAAATCTTCTTACCATCAGCTTGTGGTGGTGGTGGTACTTGTATACAATGTGAGTGTCACGTACTTGAAGGTGGTGGTGAAGCATTACCTACAGAAACACCACACTTTACAAGAAAAGAATTAGCACACGGTGCACGTTTATCTTGTCAAGTAAAAGTGAAGAATGATATGAATATTCAAATCCCTGAAGAGGTATTTGGTATTAAAAAATGGGAGGCAACTGTTGTACGTAACTATAACGTGGCATCTTTCATTAAAGAATTTGTAGTTGAAATTCCTGAAGATATGAATTACAAAGCTGGAGGTTACATCCAGATTGAAATTCCTGAATGTGAAATAAACTATAAGGATATAGACATTACAGCTCACCCAGAGGAACATGATAGTCCAGATAAGTTTCAAGCAGAATGGGATAAGTTTGGTCTATGGCCTTTAACAATGAAGAATGACGAAGTTGTAGAAAGAGCTTATTCAATGGCCTCTTATCCTGCAGAAGGACGTGAGATTATGCTTAACGTACGTATTGCTACGCCACCTTGGGATCGTAACAAAAATGCTTGGATGGATGTAAATCCTGGTATTGCTTCATCTTATATTTTTGCAAAGAAACCAGGAGATAAAGTAACTATATCTGGTCCATTTGGTGAATTCTTTATTAATCCAAGTGATTCAGAAATGCTTTATGTTGGTGGTGGTGCAGGTATGGCGCCAATGCGTTCTCATCTTTATCACTTATTCCGCACACTTAAGACTGGTCGTAAAGTTACGTATTGGTATGGAGGTCGTTCTAAAAGAGAGTTATTTTACTTAGATCACTTTAGAAACTTAGAAAAAGATTTTCCAAACTTTAAATTTTACCTAGCATTATCTGAACCGTTAGAAGAAGATAATTGGAAAGTAAAAGAAAATATTGATGCAGAAGGAGATGGCTTTGTAGGCTTTATTCACCAAGTGGTAATCAATAATTACTTAAATCACCATGAGTCTCCAGAAGATATCGAGTTATATTTCTGTGGACCACCATTAATGAACCAAGCCGTTCAAAAAATGGGTGAAGACTTTGGTATCCCAGATGAAAACATCAGATTCGATGATTTCGGAGGATAATCCATTTTAATTCAACATATTAAAGACGCTCTTATGAGCGTCTTTTTTTATGCTTAAAATACCCATTTTTAGGTATTTAGAGTCTTTAGGTTATTCTTTAAACTTGTATATAACTTAAATGTCTGCCCTATGAAATTATTTATTATAGCTTGTTGTATGCTATTTTGGTATACAACTAACGCACAAATAAATATTAATATAGAGAATGATACAATTTACTCTATTCAAGATCTTATTGAGCTAAAAGAATATTCATATTCTAAAACTCATCCACTAGAATTTGTGGGAAGTTTTGAAAAACTTAATGAATATACAAGAGACGGTTATTCTTGGAAAACAAAAGTCAAAATTTCACTACTTAAAGATGGAACTTGTAATACACTTTGGTATAATAGTGGTTTTGCTGATAAGCAACCCATTACTAAAGAAGTGCCTGGCTTTTGGGGTATTGCTGTAGATAAAGAAACGTCATTACCAATCACAAAGATGGTAAACGGAAATACTTATTATAGAATCATACTATCTTCTGGTTCAGATAAAACCTTGGCTTATTACGATAGGCCCACATACGATGATTGGATTATAGTGAACCCTAACAAAGAAGTTTTTCTCAAACTTATTTTTTCTAGTGATGAACCTATAAAGAAGACCTAGTTTTTAGTTACTTTCTTAAGTGCAAACTCTTAGTTATTTTAGGGGTTTATTTACCTTTGTAAAATGGCACTATTAACTGAGCAGGAACTTCATAATTTAGCTATGAATATTGTAGGAAAAGACCTTGAATCTAAAGGGTTTGAGTTTCTTGCGGTAAATTCTAAATTAAAAAAGGACCCTCAATTTGTAGCTCTTAAAGATAAAATTCTTCATTTTGTAGTAGTAAGAGCTATTACTTTTCCAGATAATGCCAATAGTTATGACAAGGACTTTATGCAAACCATAAAAGATCATGCCATAAAATTTGAAGCCAAAACATATTATGCTGGTGTAGGTTTAGGGAACTCAAATAACTACCAACAACCGTTAGAGCAAGGTGATGCGTATGCGGTTATATATAATGGTTTACAAGAGGTATGAAAAAGTGTTTATTCTTATTAGTTATATTTTTTATTTGGTCTTGTAATAATAATGATCAAAATGAGAAACGCATTAGTGGTAACGCTTTAGGAACTACCTATCAAATAATCTATTTTGATGATTTAGATGAAGAAGTGTTTACAAAAGACATGGATTCTCTATTATATGCTGTTAACTCATCACTAAGCACATACCAATCAGATTCTGATATTTCAAAATTAAATGCTGGAGACACTACTATTGTTATTGATGATATGTTTACTGAAGTATTTCAACTTTCTAAGAAAATACATAAAGAAAGTTCAGGTTATTTTGATCCTACAGTTGGTAACCTNGTAAATGCTTACGGGTTTGGTTCTAAGAAATTTACAACAGTTGTAGATAGTACTGTAATTGATTCCTTAACTACCTATGTAGGATTAGATAAAGTAATACTTAACAAAAATAGAACCATATCTAAAAAACATCCAGAAGTTTACTTAGAGTTTAACTCCATAGCAAAAGGCTATTGTTTAGATAGAATTTCAACTTATCTAAAAGAAAAGGATATTTCTAATTTCTTAATTGAATTAGGAGGAGAACTAGTAGCAAGTGGAAGTAAGCAACCTGAAAATAAACTCTGGGTAGCTGGTATAGAAGAGCCTTTGGAAGATGGCTCAAGGGCAATTGCAAAAACNGTNAAGCTAAAAGATATAGCTATGGCAACTTCTGGAAACTATAGAAAATATAAAATAGACAGTCTTTCTGGTCAAAAATATGTACATACAATTAACCCTTTAACTGGTTTTCCTGAGCAGAATGATATGTTAAGTGCATCTGTATTTGCTCAAACTTGTGCAGAAGCAGATGCCTATGCAACCACGTTTATGACAATGGGTTTTAAAAAATCTAAACAACTACTTGATTCTTTACAAAGTATAGATGCTTATCTTATGTATTTAAATACCGATAATGAGATAGAAGTGTATGTTACAAAAGGTATAGAGCCTTTTATAAATTAAGGTTTAGTACATACAGGTAAAAGTTCTCCCCAAGCCAATCTAAACCTATCTGAAGCCTCTTTTCCTATAGTTTTTGTATAATCTATGGCGTCTACTTTAAAACCGTGAGAACGTAATATATCAAAGTAATCTAACCCATATACTCTTACATGGTCATATTGACCAAAAATCTTTGCTCGCTCTTTGGCGTCTGTAATGCTGTCATCCTCAAAAGTAGTAGCTCTTTCTGTCTCTTGAGGAACTTGTAGTATTGCAGTTCCACCTGGTTTTAAAACNCTGTACAATTCAGANATAGCTTTATGATGATCTGGAATATGCTCTAATACATGATTACATAANATAAAATCATAAGCGTTATCTTGAAAAGGTAGGTTGCAAATATCTGCCTTAACATCTGCTAAAGGCGAATTAAGATCTGTAGTGGTGTAGTCTAAATGTTCTAGAGACCTAAATCTTTTATAAAATGCTTGTTCCGGAGCAAAATGAAGCACTTTTTGTGGTGTGGTAAAAAATGTAGTTTCGTTTTTAAGATATAGCCAAAGTAATCTATGCCTTTCTAAAGAAAGCGTAGAAGGTGATAGTACGTTTTCTCGTTGGGTTTCATAGCCATATGGTAAAAACTTCTTATACGATTTGCCATCTATAGGATCTGTATAGGTGTTACCTTTATAAAGCCTTGCTAATATTGGTCGCGCAATATAGCTTAACCTTATTAGTAATGGTCTAGGCACCACATTAAGAATGCTACTAAAAACAGTTTTCAACTTATGATTCTTGTAAAAGTGTAGTTAAGTCTAACCTAAACTCATCCTCTTCATTTGTGGTAATTCCTAGAGCTTCGTGAACATAATCGAACGTAGATAATAAAACAGGCTTACCGTCTACAATGGCAACATCATGTTCAAAGTGCACACTTGGTTTGCCATCTGCAGTAAGAATTGTCCAACCATCAGATAATTGCTTTATACGTTTTGCTCCCATATTTATCATAGGTTCAATAGCAACTGTCATACCTTCAATAAATTTCTTACCGCGACCACGTTTACCATAGTTTGGCATTTCTGGATCTTCATGCATCTTTCGGCCAATACCGTGACCAACTAATTCTCTTACTACAGAATANCCTCTTTGTTCGCAGTATTTTTGTATTGCAAAACCAACATCNCCAACTCTATTGCCTTCCTTAAGTTGTTTAATACCAACGTAAAGAGACTCTTTAGTAGTTTTAATTANTTTTTTTGTGGCTTCATCTACTTCACCAATTTCAAAGGTGTAAGCGTGATCTCCGTAAAATTCATTCTTAATTGCACCACAATCAACAGAAATAATATCACCTTCTTTAAAGGGAATGTCTTTTGGGATTCCGTGTACTACTTCTGCATTTGGAGATATAAGTAGAGTAGAAGGNCAATCATATAAACCTTTAAAACCTGGTATTGCGTTTTCTTCTTCTCTAATGTAAGCTTCTGCTAGAGCATCTAACCTTGCACCTGTAACGCCTGGTTTAATTTCCTTTGCCAACATACCTAAGGTTCTAGAAACTACATGTGCGCTTTCTCGCATTAAAGCGATTTCTTCTCTTGTTTTTGCTATAATCATAATTGGGTATTACTCTGCGTAACTGTGTTTGTATGGTTGGCCAGATACTATTTTTAAAATATCTTCTGCCAATGTTTCTTGGGCGTACTCAACAAATCTATTNACTTCTTTGCCGTTCTTACTAAATATAATTGTTGGTACTTTTATAATATNATAACCTTCTTGGAGGTTATTAGGTGTTACTTTTTTACGGTCTACAGATATTACTTCTANGTTGGCNATATTATAACCAGACTCTTCTAGTAATTTATAGAGTTTAGGTGTTTCTCGCTTACTATCACTACACCAAGTGCCCATAAACACCTTAATATCATAATCATTAATGTATTTGCTTATGGCNGCAGCTGTTTCTGCATTTATACTATAGTCTTCATATCTTGGCGAGAACCAATCTCCATAGGGCGCATTCATAAAGTCTTCTTTTGTAAGAATACTAGATGGTGTTTTTACCATAATTGAGTCTACTTTAGCTGTAGTTTCTGTTGGAGTTGCTGTACTTTCTACAGCAGTTTTTTGGTGACCACAAGACATAAGGGTTACACATAAAACAAGGATAAAAAATGTTAATCTCATAATAATGAATTTTGAGTCATTAATTTAGGTTTTGCAACTCCCATTAAATGTAATATTGTAGGTGCTATATCTCCCAATACACCATCTTTAATAGTTTTAAGAGAATCATCTACCAATAGCATTGGCACAGGATTGGTTGTATGTGCTGTATTAGGTGAGCCATCTGGATTTACCATTACCTCACTATTACCGTGATCTGCAATTACAATAGTTGTGTAGCCTTGTAACTTAGCAGCNTCAATTANTGTTTGNGCACAAGAATCTACAGTTTCACAGGCTTTTATAGCTGCATTAAAATCTCCAGTATGACCAACCATATCTGGATTTGCAAAGTTAATGCAAATAAAATCGCTAGCAGTTGTCTCAATGTGAGCTTTTACACGTTCTGTTAANTCAAAAGCACTCATTTCTGGTTGTAAATCGTAAGTGGCAACATTAGGAGATTTTGCCATAATCCTTGTTTCACCCTTAAAAGGTTGTTCTCTTCCGCCAGAAAAGAAAAANGTAACGTGCGGATATTTTTCGGTTTCTGCAGCGCGTAATTGAGTTTTACCACTCCATTCTAAAACTTCGCCTAAGGTTTCTTTAATATTTTCTTTTTTAAAGATGACTTTAATATCATTAAAGGTTTCATCATACATTGTCATAGTAACAAAATATAATGGTAGCTTAGCCATACCTTCTTCAACAAAATCTCTTTGGGTTAGNGCATTTGTTAATTGCCTACCACGATCTGTTCTAAAATTAAAGAATATNACAACATCGTTTGGGTTTATAGTAGCAACTGGATTNTCATTNTTTGTGCANATAAGCGGTTTTATAAACTCATCTGTAATGCCGTCGTCATAATTAGACTGTATACTTTTANGTATATTATTTGTTGGCTGTCCTTCTGCATTTACCAGTGCATCATAAGCTAATTTGGTGCGCTCCCATCGTGTGTCTCTATCCATTGCATAATATCTGCCAGTAACTGTGGCAAGCTCTGCATTATATTTTGGCAATGTGGTTATTAAGTTTTCAATAAAACCTTTACCTGATTGTGGGTCTACATCACGGCCATCTGTAAAGGCGTGTATGTAATTTTTAGAAATACCGTAAGCATTTGCAGCNNTTAAAAGTCCGTTTAAATGAGATGTGTGAGAATGTACGCCACCATCTGAAAGTAATCCTATATAATGTACAGGTTTATTAAACTCTTTTGCATAGCTAAAAGCACGTTGTAGGACCTCTTCATCTTTTAAGGTGTTTTGAGCTACAGCGTTATTAATTTTAGCAAGATCTTGATAAACTATGCGTCCTGCACCTAAATTCATATGGCCAACTTCGCTGTTTCCCATTTGTCCTTCTGGTAATCCTACATTCATACCATCTGTGCGTAATGTAGCATTTGGATATTTTGTATACAATGCATCTATATAAGGTGTGTTTGCAGCATCGACAGCAGAGACAGATGTATCTGTTGCAATTCCCCAACCATCTAAGATCATTAACATTACTTTTTTATCCATAGCCATATTTTTTGGCAAAGATAAGGAAGACCTAAGACATACAACTTTAGTTTAGCAAGCTGAATTTTTAGAAATAGGATTGAAAATTTAAACCTAATTAGGAATTATTTTTCACATTGAAAGCACATTGAATTTTAGGAGTTTTAAAACATAAATTTAAGCACTAAAATTAGGCGACTAACTTTCAGTTTTATCTGTTTTAAAACAAATTAAGAAGATAATGTTAGCAAACAATTAAGTCTTTGCAACTTTTCATTTTTTATTAGGTTATTCTTAAAATCGGTGCCAACTTTGCACTGTGAAAAGGAAGTAAGAATTTAGTTTTAAAACAATGAGAAGACTCTTTATAGTAATAGCACTTTGCCTATTTGCTTTTGGGTTTGCCAAGCACTTTAAAAAAGACTTAAAGACGTTTAAAGCAGATCAAGAACAGATAGATGAGCCCATTACAAAGGCCGCTAAACTGAAACGATAAATACAAAGGAGCTACTGAATAAACAGTAGCTCCTTTAAATTTATAATGCACTTAAAACTGTAAGTATAAACTTCACTTTACTACAATTCTAAAAGTTCTTTTAGCACATCTTTATAAACCGAAACGGGTTGTGCTCCAGATAAAGCACTTTTATGATTAAAGACCATTGTAGGGACAGAAGTAACCCCTAAATTTTGCCATTTTATCTCTTTAGCAACAACTGCATTTTTATAACTTACATCGTCTAAGCGCTGTTCTGCTTCTGTCTTATTTAATCCAACAGTTTCAACAGCATCTAACAATNTAGTTTTTTCTGAGATGTCTTTTCCTTCGCTAAAAAATAAGGAGACTAACTCTAGGTTTAATTCGGTTTGTTTGTGTTGTTCATTTGCATATTCTAACACAATATGTGCATCTCTTGTATTAACCATTCTCAAGGCGTCGTGATAATTAAATGTAAACCCTAATTCGGCTCCAAATTGTGTCATACGTTCTTGAGACTGTTTTTGATCTTCTAAAGATGCACCATACTTTTCAGAAATATGTTCTTGTACAAGCTGTCCTTCTTTAGGCATATTTGGATTTAACTCAAATGGTTGCCACTCAATAGTTACTTGTTCTTCTACATTTAATTCNTTAATAGCTTGCTCCAAGCGTTTGTAGCCTATAATGCACCAAGGNCATACAACATCTGATACAATATCTATCTTAAGTTGTTTTGACATATTTTTTTATTTAAAAATACAGAAACCTAATTAGCTTAGGCTTCTGTATATGTATACTTTTATTACTTAGAGGTTTTCTCCCAAGCAAATTTCTCAAAAGCATCATCAACCGGAGTTTCTGCAATGTGATTAGTGTAATTACTAATTACTTTTTGTGAAAGGCCTAAGATTATTTCTAAGAGTTGTCTTTCACCATAACCAGCATCGTAAAAAGCTTTTAGTTCTTCATCACTTACATTACCGCGATTTTTAACAACAGATAATGTCATTGTACGCAATGCTTCTAATTTTTCGCTAGGTAATTCTGTCTCATTACGAAGGGCNTCTGTAATAGCATCATCTACCTTCATCATCTTTGCAATTCCTGTATGCGCAGGAACACAGTAATGACATCCATGTTCTACATTAATACTTTGCCAAACAACCGTAAGCTCATCATTATTAAAAGATGAGTTTGTAAATAGCTCATGTAAGGTTTGGTAAGCATCTAATAAACCTGGAGCACCAGCTAAAACACCGTGTAATCCTGGAATCATACCATATGCTTTCTGAGATTTTTCTAATAAAGGCTTGCTCTCTTCTGGAGCTGTCTCTGCGTTGTGAATTTTTAATGTACTCATAATTTTCAATTTTAATGTTAGTAATTATTAAACTAAGCAATTGCTTAGTTATAGGGTAAAAAAATAGATTATATATTTTTAAATGTTGTTTCTATATAATCTTCTAGTTGTTCGTCGTTAAGAATTCTAGAACCTAACGACAATCCTAGCATAGATGTCATTAAGTAGTTAGATTCTCTTGTAATATCTTCTTTTGTCTTTGTAGTTTCCTGTTTTAAGTTGTTTATAAACAGAACTTTAATNTCTTCTGTAAACTTTAATAACTCTTTCATNAAATCCTCTTCTGCATTGTTGCCAAGCTCACTNACNGTGTTACAAACTAAGCATCCTTTTCTAGAGGTATTGTCTTTTGTGAATTCTAAAAAATCATAAAAGAACTGTTTAATTCCAGTTGTACCAGAGTTAGAATCNCTTAATTTATGTCTAATAGAATTNAACTGAACTTTGTANGCCTTAATACTTTCTACAAATACACCATGTTTACTTCCAAAACTAGAGTATATAGAAAATTGATTAATTCCCATTTCTTTTTCCAGCATACGTATAGATGTNGTTTCATANCCATTCNTCCAAAAAAGGTTCATTGCTTTTTGGATCACATCGTGTTCGTTATATTGTTTTGTTCTNGCCATAATTTTAAGAGAANACAAAACTAAGCAATCGCTTTGTTTCTTTTTATATAAGTCGGCATTTATTTAAATTCTTACAATATTGGAAATAATCCAATTTATATTATGGAATATTTCCAAGTTATGATTTTCTGAATTATATTTGTGTATAAATTAGAGGTAGATGTCTTTTGATCGACTTAAAGAAAAATTAAATATTCTGGCAGATGCTGCAAAGTATGATGTCTCTTGTTCTTCCAGCGGAAGCAATAGGACTAATAAAAACAAAGGTTTAGGAAATGCATCTGCTTCAGGAATATGTCACACATATACAGAAGATGGCCGTTGCGTATCATTATTAAAGATATTACTTACCAATCACTGTATTTTCGATTGTGCGTATTGTGTAACTAGAAAGAGTAACGATATAAAACGAGCAGCGTTTAAAGTTCAGGAAGTGGTAGATCTTACCATAAATTTTTACAGGCGTAATTACATAGAAGGTTTATTTCTTAGTAGCGGCATTTTTAAAAATGCAGATTACACTATGGAGCGTTTGGTTGCTGTAGCAAAGAAATTAAGGTTGGAAGAAAACTTTAATGGTTACATACACCTAAAATCTATTCCAGGTGCATCAGACGAGTTAATGCGTGAAGCCGGTTTGTATGCAGACAGGCTAAGTGTGAATATAGAAATTCCTACCACAAGCGGCTTAAAGTTATTGGCACCAGATAAAAAACGCGAAGATTTTATAAAACCAATGGTAAAGGTTAAAAATGAGATCATTCAATATAAAGCAGAAAAGAAGCTTATAAAAAGCACACCAAAATATGCGCCAGCAGGACAAAGTACACAAATGATTATTGGTGCAAGTGGTGAGACAGATAAGGATATTATGTATGCGTCTAATTACTTCTATAAAAATTTTAACCTTAAACGGGTGTACTATTCTGGCTATGTGCCAATAAGTTATGATAGCCGTTTGCCACAGATAGGTGCAGAAGTCCCAATGCTTAGGGAAAATAGACTTTATCAAACAGATTGGTTATTGCGTTTTTATGGGTTTGATATTACTGAAATTTTAAATGAACATCATATGAATTTAGATTTAGATATAGATCCAAAATTAAGTTGGGCACTTAGGAATATGAATGAGTTTCCTATTGATATAAATAAAGCAGATGGCAGGATGTTAGCCAGAATTCCTGGTTTAGGAATGCGTAGCGTATATAAAATACTTAAGGCTAGAAAGTTTAGAGCGCTTAATTGGGATCATCTCAAAAAAATTGGGGTAGCACTAAATAGAGCGCAATACTTTATTACTTGCGATTCTAAAGATTTTGAAACGAGAGACCTTACTCCAGAGCGTATTAAAGGCTATATATTACAAAACTCTAAAACTAAATTTAATAGTGCTAGGCAAGCACAATTAAGCCTATTCTCATGACAACACGTTTCACACTAAATTACGATGGCACTTTTGATGGCTTCTTAACGTGTGTGTTTGAAGTGTATGAAAAGAAAATTAAAATATTTAATATTCAGAATATTGCAGTGGCTCAAGATTCTTTGTTTGCGCAAAGTTATGCTGTACAGACAGAAGAGGTAAAAGCTAATCGTGTATGGTCTTCTTTAAAAAAACGCTTAACACCGCAAGCCTGCCACCAACTATATTGTGCATTTTTAAGTGAGCGTACAGGTATAGAAGATGTAATATTACGCTACATACAAAAGTCTTTAAAAAGTAAAAGAAGTATAGCTACAGATTTTTCTGATGATGATGTTTTAAAAGTAGCACAACTAGCTAAAATGGTAAATAGGGAAAAGCACCGTATGGAAGCTTTTATTAGATTCCGGCTTACCAAAAACGGCGTATATTTTGCCAATTGTGATCCAGATTTTAATGTACTCCCATTAATACGTAAGCATTTTTTAAAACGCTACGCAGATCAGCAATGGATTATATACGATTTAAAGAGAGATTATGGTCTGTATTATAATCTGCATAAAGTAGATATTGTAAACTTTCAGTTTGATAAAAACTTTGATCCCACTAAAACATCTTCAGATATGTTTGATGAAGATGAGTTGGTTTTTCAAACCTTATGGCGCGATTATTTTAAAAGCACCAATATTAAATCTCGCAAAAACATGAGGTTACATATTCAACGTGTACCTAAGCGATATTGGAAGTATTTAAGTGAAAAATTACCTGAGTAGGAAAATCTATTTATGAGGTACGCCTTTTACGGGTATATATCTTAAGAACCACATTTTTTCGCCATCTGGTTGTACCCATTCGTGAAACATATCAAATCCATAACGGCGATATACTATCACTACTTTACGTTTTCTGGTTTCGGCATATAATGGTAATTGTAATTTGTCTGCAACGTCCATCATTTTATCTTTCATTTCTTTTGCCGTTTGGGTTTCGTCTCCAAAACCTCTTGTATCTGGTAAGATACCCCAAAACCAACAGTATAAATAATCACCTTCTAACGGGCGTTGAGCTTTAATGTACTTTTGTTTCTTTAAAATTTTAAGTGCATTTTTTATGCCTGTTACGTGGCGTACCAATGCCAATTCTTTAGGAAGATCTTTCCAGAAGTTTTCTTCTTTAGCGTTAGTCTTAAAGAGAATAGCAGTACCAGCGCCATTTTCTGAAACTATAAGTGCGTCTTTAGCTATGGCTTTTTCGACCATGTGCGTTGCTAGGTAATGAAAGCGTTTATCACGGTTTCCACCTTTCTTAACAATTTCCTGTGCGCTAGGCGTATCTTTTAACGTTGTAGCAACGTTTTCAATAATTTGAGCTTTGTTCAATGCAGATAAATTTCGACAAAGATAAAAAAATAGTTATCCTAAAGATTGTATATTTAAAATCCGAATAAAATTAAGCCATGAGACAAATTTCTGCAGACCAATTTAAGATTACAAATTCAACTACTTTAAAAGAGCATTCAACTAAAATAGACTTGCAAGCAGATGAGGATACAGTTAAGGATGCTTTAAAAGATGTTCGTAAAGATTTGGGAGATTGGCAGGATACGCTTTATGCTCATGATAAGTATGCTGTGCTAGTTTGCTTACAAGGAATGGATACTTCTGGAAAAGACAGTTTAATAAGAGAAGTTTTTAAAGATTTTAATGTAAGAGGTGTTGAGGTGCATAGTTTTAAGGTACCTACAGATTTAGAGCGAGATCATGATTACCTTTGGCGTCATTATTTGGCGTTGCCAGCACGAGGAAAATTTGGTGTTCATAACAGGACACACTATGAAAATGTATTGGTTACACGAGTACATCCAGAATATATTTTGGGAGAACAGCTACCTAATGTAACTTCTTTAAGTGATGTAAATGATAAGTTTTGGGATAAGCGCTTTAAACAAATAAATAATTTTGAAGAACATCTTGCAGAAAATGGAACTTTAATCTTTAAGTTTTTTCTTAACCTCTCTAAAGAAGAACAAAAACACAGACTCCTAAGACGTTTAAACAAAAAGAGTAAGAACTGGAAATTTTCACCA
The DNA here is from genome assembly GCF_002716225.1 of Croceibacter sp. Taxonomy (NCBI): domain Bacteria; kingdom Pseudomonadati; phylum Bacteroidota; class Flavobacteriia; order Flavobacteriales; family Flavobacteriaceae; genus Croceibacter; species Croceibacter sp. The sequence goes on from NZ_PAZX01000005.1 coordinate 254,927, forward strand.
GGAGATCTTAAGGAGCGTAAACTTTGGGACAATTATATGGATTGTTATGAAGATGCTATAAACAGAACATCTAAACCACACGCACCTTGGTATATAATACCAGCAGATGATAAACCAACGGCACGTTATTTGGTTGCTAAAATATTACACGACAGCTTAACACAACTTGAAGATGTTGTTGAACCAGAATTAGATTCCGAAATTAAAGCTGAAATAGATAGTTATAAAGCAGAATTAAATAACGAATAAATCCAACTACAACTGTAACAACAGTTTAAAACTACCGTAATTAACGTATAAACGTAACACATACAATGAAATATATTACCTTTTTACTTGCCCTAGTAATCTCTCTAACCACATTCGCACAAAATACATCTGCAGAAAATGATTCTTTAGCTTTACGTAAGCTTTATGATATGTCTTTGCTTAATGGCAAAAGTTATGAGTGGCTAGACCATTTATCTAATCAAATAGGAGGTAGGTTATCTGGATCTATACAAGCAGAACAAGCAGTGCAATACACTAAAAAAGAATTAGAAAAATTAGGTTTAGACAAGGTATGGTTACAACCAGTAATGGTTCCAAAATGGACAAGAGGTACTAAAGAATACGCTTATATAGAAACTAAGCCTGGCGAGAGTAAAACAGTAAACATCTGTGCGCTTGGTGGTTCTGTACCAACACCAGTAAATGGATTAAAAGCTGAGGTTATCGAGGTGCAAGGTCTAGAAGATTTAGCAGAATATGGAAAAGAGCAGATAGAAGGTAAGATTGTATTTTATAACAGACCAATGCGCGCCAACCTTATACAGACGTTTGAAGCTTATGGAGGTTGTGTAGACCAACGTTATGCAGGTGCTGCAGAAGCTGCTAAATATGGAGCCGTAGGTGTTATTGTGCGCTCTATGAATTTGCGCTTAGATGATTATCCACATACTGGATCTATGAGCTATTTAGATACCCCAAAAGATGATAGGATTCCTTCTGCTGCAATTTCAACTAATGATGCTGAATATTTGAGCAGCCTTTTAAAATTAACGCCAGATGCTAAATTCTTTTTTAAGATGAGCTGCAGAACGTTTGATGATGTACAATCTCATAACGTTATAGGAGAAATTACAGGAAGTGAGTTTCCTAATGAAATAATTGTAGTAGGAGGTCACTTAGATTCTTGGGATTTAGGCGATGGTTCACACGATGATGGTGCTGGCGTTGTGCAATCTATGGAAGTGTTACGATTATTAAAAGAGTCTAACATTACACCAAAACGAACTATTAGAGTTGTATTGTTTATGAATGAAGAAAATGGGTTACGTGGCGGAAACAAATATGCAGATGTTGCAAAACAGAAAAACGAAAATCACATTTTTGCATTAGAAAGTGATGCTGGCGGATTTACACCACGTGGATTTTCATTTGATTGTACAGATGCTCAATTTAAACAAGTAGAAGCTTGGAAGCCATTATTTAAACCTTATTTAATTCACTTTTTCGAGCAAGGTGGAAGCGGAGCAGATATAGGACCTCTTAAAAACGGAAACTCTGTATTGGCTGGATTACGCCCAGACTCACAACGTTATTTTGATTACCATCACGCTGCAAATGATACATTTGAGGCAGTTAATAAACGTGAACTAGAGCTAGGTGCAGCAACTATGACAAGCTTGGTATATTTATATGATACATATGGTGTAGAAGGTTTTCCTACAAAGATGCCTTTTAAGAATTAATTAAATTATTCTTTAAACTCTCCATACATCTCAATTAGTTTGTTGTATCTGTATTTAAAAATTTCCTCTAATTTAGGTTTTACTAAAAATGGATGCACAAGTTGTCCTAACCAACCAAACGGTACTTTATAATCTACAATATCTTCCATTTCAACACCACCATCTATCTCTTTAATAAAGTGCTTGTGATGCCATAATGCGTAGGGACCAAAACGTTGTTCATCAACAAAATAAGATTTGTCTTTTACGTGGGTAATCTCTGTTACCCATTTGGTTTTAATTCCTAAAACTGGAGTTACTATATATTGTATTATTTGTCCTGGATACATAGGTCTGTCTGCACCACTTAAAATATGAAACCCCATATAGTCTGGAGTAATTAATTTTAGGTTTTTAGGATTAGCCAGTAATTCCCAAGCTTCATCAATTGTAATAGGTAATTTTTGAAATCTATGTAGTCTATATATCTTCATATCACAAAGATAATATATTGTTTAATCATTTCTTAAAAATAATAAACAAAACTTACATTCACTCAGTGATAAGATCATTTTAATTCAATTCCTTTTAAGATTTCGTTAACATTTCAAGGTGCTTAATAATAGTACTTTAGAGGGCAACTAAAAATTACATTTTATGAAACGTATAGTATTATTTATGAGTGCTTTAGCTTTGTCTGTAGCTACTCAAGCACAAATTAAAACACCAGCACCAAGTCCTGCAGCAAAAGTAATGCAGACTGTAGGTCTTACAGATATGACAGTTGAGTATTCAAGACCAGCAATGAGAGATCGTGAAATTTTCGGAAATCTTGTACCATTTGATAACGTGTGGAGAACAGGTGCTAACGCCAACACTACAATTACATTTAGTGAAGATGTTATAGTTGGAGATGAAAAAGTTCCTGCTGGAACTTATGCGCTTTATACTAAACCAAATGCAACAGATTGGGAGTTCTTTTTATATAGCGATACTAACAATTGGGGAGTACCACAAAAATGGGATGACGGCAAGATAGCTGCAAAAGCTACTGCTAAAGTACAAGAAATGCCAATGGATATAGAAAGCTTTACCATTACTTTTGACGATGTAATGAGTGACTCTGTAAACCTAGGATTATTATGGGAAAACGTGTATGTAGCCTTACCAATAAAGACACATACAGATAAGACAGTAATGGCAAATATTGAAGCTACTTTAAATGGACCATCTCCAGCAGATTATTACGCAGCAGCGGTTTATTATTCAGCTAACGATAAAGACATAAAGAAAGCTCAAGATTGGATGACAAAAGCTATGAGTATGATGGAGCAGCCTGCATTTTGGCAACTGCGCCAACAATCTTTAATTTATGCAAAAGCAGGAAACAAGAAAATGGCTATTGAAACTGCTAAGAAATCTTTAGAAGGTGCTGAAAAAGCTGGAAATGCAGATTATATAAAGATGAATAAAGAGTCTTTAAAAGAATGGGGCGCTAAATAATTTAGAACCTAACCAACTATTTAAACTCCTCAAACTTATGATTCGAGGAGTTTTTTATTTAATGTTCTTTAGCTTTAAAAGTTGTTTGCAATAGGATAGCAATTGCCATTACAATACCACAACCCAAAACATTAAGCCATAGGTAAGGTAGGTAATCCATATACCAAACAAACACAATAATTGCTTGTGTAAGTATGGCAGCTACAAATGTTGCCTTGCTTTTTACATACTTTACAAAAAAGGCAAGTAGGAAGATGCCAAGAATATTTCCATAAAATATTGAACCAATAATATTTACGAGCTGTATAAGATTGTCAAATAAATTTGCGACACAAGCCACTAATATGGCTAAAACTCCCCAACCTAATGTGAACCATTTAGAGGCTTTCACAAAATGCACATCATTTTTTTCTGTAGTAACGTTACGCTTATACAAATCCATAGCTGTGGTTGATGCCAATGCATTTAATTCTGATGCCGTGCTACTCATTGCTGCAGATAAAATTACAGCCAAAAGCAAGCCAATAAGACCTCTTGGAAGATTGTTTAGTATAAAATTTATAAAAACATAATCCTTGTCATTGGTTTCAATTGTAGCATCTGCATTCGTAATTATTGTTTTTGCTTTTTCGCGTACGGCAACTTCTTCTTTGTTTAATTGAGCCAATTGAGATTTTAACGCCTTGTAGTCTTCAGAACTAGTTTGATCTGAAACTTCTGCATACGCCAAACTGGTAATATTCTGTTCTGCTTGAATTGTTTTTAATTGATTTTCAAGTGCAGTGTATTCTTGTACATATTCAGAATTTTGAACAGCTTCATGAGCAGCTGGATTAAAGTTTATAGGAGATGCGTTAAATTGATAAAACACAAATACCATAACACCAACCAATAGAATAAAGAATTGCATTGGTACCTTAAGAAGACCATTAAATAATAGTCCTAATTGGCTTTCACGAACAGATCGACCAGACAAATAGCGCTGTACTTGGCTTTGGTCTGTCCCAAAATAAGATAACATTAAAAAGGTACCTCCTAAAAATCCTGTCCAAATAGTATATCTATTACTAAGATCAAAAGAAAAATCGAGGATTTCCATTTTTCCACTTGCACCAGCAATATCTAAGGCTTTAGTAAAAGTAATATCTTCTGGTAGTTTGCTTACAATAATAAAGAAGGCAGCAAACATACCTGCAAAGATTACGGCCATTTGCTGTTTTTGTGTAATACTTACAGCTTTAGTTCCGCCAGATACAGTATAGATAATAACAAGAACACCAATAATAATATTAAGCGTGAGTAAATCCCATCCTAATACTGCAGATAAAATTATTGCAGGAGCAAATATGGTTATACCTGCTGCTAAACCACGCTGTACAAGAAATAGTATTGCTGTAAGCGTTCTGGTTTTTTGATCGAACCTACTTTCTAAATATTCATAAGCCGTGTATACCTTTAAGCGATGGTAAATAGGAATAAACACCAAGCAAATAATTACCATGGCGATAGGTAAACCAAAATAAAATTGAACGAAACCCATACCGCTATGAAAGGCTTGTCCTGGTGTAGATAAAAATGTGATGGCACTTGCTTGTGTAGCCATGACAGATAAACCTATGGTCCACCATTGTGCTTCATTATTACCTTTTATATAATCTTGTACATTCTTACTGCCCTTAGTTTTATAAGCGCCATAAGCCACGATAAAAAGTAGCGTACAACATAAAATGACCCAATCTATATTCGACATATCTAACTAAATTGATTCATTATAATGTAAAACAACAGGATATAGATAGCATTAACTACTAGTATAACTGTGTAAATAGGTTTCCAAACATACTTTTCAGGTTTTTCCATTACTTTCCTAGTGATATTAAGTTAGTAAATAGGCGATAGGCTCCAGATACACCAGCAGGAAATTCTCTAAAGAAACTTAAGCCTGTATATATATAGTGTCCTTTACCATATTTAGCAATTAGTAAACTTCCCTTTTTAGGAGATTCTCCACTATCATTCATTTCAAAAAGTGGTGTAAACTCTTTAGCCCAATCATCTGGAAAGTACAAACCACGTTCTTGTACCCAACCTTCAAAATCTGTTTGGGTAATCTTATTTGGTGTATTTAACACTGGATGTTCAGGATTTAAAAATGTAACCTTAGCAAACTCATCTGTAACTCGGTCTCTAGAAAGATTTAATTTATAAGGTGCCAAATTCTCTTGAACTAACAACCTGTGTGAGGTGTTATATTGTACAATGAGATTACCACCATTGTTTACATATTCTAAGAGTATAGGCTGTTTAAATTTAAGTGCATCAACCGTGTTGTAAGCTCTAATTCCTACAACAATAGCATCGTATATTTTTAAATTTTCAGCAGTTATGTTATCTACATTTAATAATGTTACGTTGTAGCCTATTTGTCTTAAACTTTCTGGAACAACATCACCAGCACCAACAATATAACCAACATTATTTCCTTTTTTCTTAATGTTTAACCTTACAACTTTACTTTCTGAAGGCAGTAAAACACGTTGTATTGGTATGTGATCATATTCAATGACCTCTAATGCGTTGGTATATGTATTAGTTGCTGTAGTTAGTATTGGAGAGATATAACCTTCATCTTGTTGTTGTGGTGGTGTAACTTTAAAATTTATAGATTGTGTAGCGCCTTTCTGTTTTATGGAAATAGCAGCGCTCTCTGGAGAAACATTCCAAGAATTAGGAACATTTAATTTTAAAGTACCATCTAAAGATGCTGAGTGGGCTGTAACATTAACAGCTATGGTTTTAGAAGCTTCATCTTCAAAGATTACGACATCATCATTTAAGCTCACACTAGCTTTAGGGACAATTTCAAAAGGCATATAAACTTCTCCCTTTACTGGATCACTTGTTTTATATACTATTGGCCTTGTAATAGTAATAGGCATTCCTGCTATGGTTAGCTTAAATTGTACATTATGTGGAGATGGCGTTTGTGGCTTTCCTATAAATGCTTCATTGTCTACGGCGTACATTCCTAAAGTTCCTTTTTTTGTAAGCCAATACGGCGATGTGAATGCTGCAGAATTTGATATTATATAATTATACTGGCGCTCAATATCATTGTTTGGAGTAAGTTCTAAAGTGTCTTCAATAACTTGGTTACTTGCCGGAAACAGGATACTATTTACTCTAATTTTAACAGGAGATCTATTTATTGCTTCAATATTTAAAGGAATATTACTAACTCTTGTTACTGTAGGTGTTGTTGCAGCAGCTTCAAGATAAAGACCTGCACAAGCCGTTATAATTTGCTCTAACTCTTTAGATTTTGTGGTTTTCCAATGAGAGTCATCTAGTTTTTGCAATGCCGTATAAGCTTGCATTAGCATTGGTATACTGGCAGAAGGATCTTTAAAATTATAATTGGTTTCAACAGATTTTAGTAATTTTCCTACAGTCTCTCCATTTTCTAGACGACTCCAAGTGGTGTTAATGCCTTCAAAAAGATTGGATTTATCTTTTGGCATATCGCCATTAATAAGCTCAAGGTAATTTACATCGCTACCACGAGATCCTGTACGACCAAAACCCTGAGATTTATGCTGACTTCTACTTAATGCTGAAATTTCTGAATTAGATAAGCCTTTTGAAGGGTAATACACGCCAGTTTCAAATTCTAATAATTTAGATTTGTCTGCATTATCAAATTTTTCTTGGCTTCCGTAAAACCACCACGATGTATTAAAAAATTGACGTTTTGGTTGCCAAGGTTCTAACGTTTTTAATTGGTCTGTAAACGCAGTAGCTTTTCCTGCCAAACTATAGGCTTCATCACTTAACATTGCAGAAGATGTATGATGGCCGTGTGTTGTTCCAGGAGATCTATGATCAAACCTGTTTATGATAACGTCTGGTTTAAACGTTCTAATCATCTTCACTACATCTGCGAGCACCTCATCTTTGTTCCAAATGTTTAAAGTTTCATCTGGATGCTTTGAGTATCCAAAATCATTAGCACGTGTAAATAATTGTTCACCGCCATCTGTACCTCTGGCAGCTAATAACTCTTGTGTTCTTATTACTCCTAATAGCTCTCTAATTTCTGGGCCAATAAGGTTTTGACCGCCATCACCACGTGTTAATGATAAATATGCTGTTCTAGCATGCTTTTCGTTAGATAGGTATGATATAAGCGTTGTATTTTCATCATCTGGATGCGCAGCCACATACAGTACAGAAGCAAGAACATTGGCTTTTTTTATTGCCTGATAAATGTCTGCCGAATTTAATTTTGTTGGTGCTTGAGAAGATACAGTTGTTGCAATTGCTAAAGCTATTAGCAGGAAAAATTGTTTCATTAACGTAGTTTCAATTTGGGTATTCTCAAAGATACCAAAATCGAAAAGAACGTACAGTTAATAAAACTGATCTTCTTTAGGAGTTTCTGTAGTAGGATCTTCTGGTTTAGGAATATCTTCAAAAGCTATAATACTAACACCTTTTTGCATAAACATAGCGTTAGGATAGGTGATTATAGCATTGGTATTAGTTCTTAATACTACTTGAAAAGCTTTAATATTCTCTATATAACCCTCATAATCATACTCTTTATCATGTATTTTAATGTAGTCTCCAATTTTATATGGAAATGTAAAGAACATAATAATACCACTCGTGATGTTACTAAGAATAGACCATTGGGCAAAAAAACCAACACCAATAACAGCAAAGACTGAAGAAAATACTAAGCCTAAATCTTTTATTTGAACACCCCAAACCATAATAAGTCCTAAGACTGTACAGAAAATGGTAAAGAAATCTACATATCTAATTATAAGTCCTGTACGGTGTTCCATACGCTCAAACTTACGTGCGTATTTCTTTATAATCTTAATGAGCACTAATCTTATAATAATTAGTGTAAGTATTACAATTGCAGATATGATAATTGGGTAGGTCATATATTTTGTGGAATTAAAGTCCTAGGGAATCTCTTAGCACTTCGTGTTTGTTAGCATTTTTATTCCAATATGGTGATTTTAAACGCTTCATCTTAATAGCTTTTGTAGTAAGTGTAGTATTACCATCTGGNTANGTTTCAAACCACGATAAAATCTCAAAAGGAAACTTAGGGTCTTGGTGTATTTTTANAGTTCTGTTTAATTCTGGATACTTNAGAACAGTAACCAATGTGTCTTGTAGTTGNNTTTGTGAAAGATCTACANTATAGGCTTTTAAATCTTTATGCTTCAATCTTAAATATTCTAAAGATGGTATCATACGTTTAGTGTCCAGATTTAGTGTTGTGGGATCTATACGTAATTGTGTCCAAATGTCATGTTCTAATGCAGATTTATCCAATGTGAAATTTTGATCTGCTTCTCCCTGAAAATAGGAATGNGACGTAATTTCATANCTGTTTCTGTTATTTAGCTGCGTGTACACATGACCACACCATTCTTGCACAGATGTAGAAANCTTTAAAGCCGATTGATTATTAGCTACAGGATAAAATATACTCGTCATTATGGAGTAAGGATAAATTCCTGTATTAAACGTTTTTGTGGCATTTAATTTAAGAACAGAAATATTACTATCCTTTTGCTTATCTGCCTTTACTTGTACTTCTGGTAAAAATGGTTCTGTTACAAATACCATCATAGCCGTTCCTTCTCTTAATTCACCATAGCGAGCTTGAGAAAGTTTGTAGCTTGTTAATTCTGCTTCACCAGCATACCAATAAGATTTAAATGCTTCAGACAACTCTTGAGGATTCTTTACTGAAGCATCTGAAGTACTATTGGGTGNATTATAATCTTGGTTACAACCTAATGTTAAAAGAGCAAAAAAGGGTATAAGTCTTAAGGATTTCAGCATAACAGTTAAGGTTTTTTAAAAGGGTTTAATACAGTTATAAAAGTGTAATAATATAAGTATTAAAACTGAAATATCTTTAANGTGTAGATGCGGCAATGGNCANTAACTCCTCATAAACCAAATGCATTGGCATTCCTACAACATTGGGATAACTGCCTTCAATTGATTTTATTGCGATTAACCCAATCCATTCTTGTATACCATAAGCACCAGCTTTATCCATAGGCTTAAAGGTATCTACATAATAAGAAATGGCTTCTTGAGAAATAGGATTAAAGGTTACTTTGGTTGTGTAATTTACAGTTTTGCTTTGGTGCTTTTGAGTAAAGCAAATAGAGGTCATAACCTCATGAGATTTGCCAGACATTTTAGATATCATCTCTTTAGCTTGTTCTGGAGATGTAGGTTTTCCCAAAGCTTCACCTTCAAACCAAACAATAGTATCACTAGTGACCAAAATATCTTTATCGTTAAGGTCTTTAAATGCTGAAGCCTTTAGTTCTGCCAAATAATCTGTTATAGCTACACCTTTTAACTCTGGCGGATAANTTTCTTCGACTGGCTTAAGTTGTACAGTGAAATCTAACTGTAATTCCTTAAAATATTGCTGACGTCTAGGTGAACCAGATGCCAAAATAATATTGAAATCTTTTAAATGATCTTGTAACATAATTAAAGCATGAATTGATAAAACGCCATAGAAATTACACCAAACAACATAACAAGTTTTAAAATACCGCTCAATTTGCGATAATCGTGTTTAGTATCTGCGTTCCAGATTTTTATTAAAACATATAATAAAGGNCCTAGAATAAGAAAAAGAACATATAAAACAGCAACTTGATTTTGAAACATGTAGGTGTATAAATAATATATCAAGCCAATAATTAATAAGGCTGTAACCGAAAATATTACTTTGTTGGTTCTTGTTTTTCCTAAAATTATAGGAAGTGTTTGTATACCAGAATTATGATCTCCCTTTACATCTTGTTGATCTTTAATCATTTCTCTAATAAGGTTAACTGCAAAAGCAAATACTGCATAGTCTAACATTAATCCAAATATTAATGTTTGTACAGCTTTATTTTGAGGTGTTATAGCTGGCATTAAATCATAAATGGCAACTACAATTATAACAAATGCTACAAGCAGGCTAATAACCAAATTACCAACAAGCACAGTACGTTTTAGGTAAGAGGCATATATATAAAGAATAGCAGAAATGCTTATAAATAAAGCAGAAAATCCTGGTTTGCCTATAATATTAGATAAGTAAAAACCTATCCCTACAGCTATAACATTTAAAATTATAAAGAGTGTATAGGCACTTTGCTCTGAAATAGATTTACCTACCAACACATGTTCTGGTTTATTTATCTGGTCTGTCTCTACATCATAAATATCGTTTATTACATTACCTGCTGCAGTAAGGCATACTGTTGCAAGTACTAAAAGCGCATAACCAAAATCACTTAGAGTAATAGTTATACCAAAAGGTTCAAAAAGAAAATAACGCAGGAACACCTGTGTTAAAATAACAAAGATGAGGTTTTGGTAGCGGAAGAGTTTTAAATACTTCAAAGGGACAAAAATTTAGATGACAAAAATAGAAAAATAGGGGACTTGCATAAGCAATTCCACTTAAATTAAGCGTTTGGCCACCAAACTACAAACACTCTTGAAAACGTGTCNTTATGTTTAACCCAAATTAATGGCGCGCGGTTTTCTTTTAAATGAGTTTCGATAGTTAAAATAGCTNCAGCTTTAGACAACCATTCTTTATGATGTTCAGGACTAACACACCAATCTGTTTTTTTTGGAATCGCAAATGCATATGCTTCAGAATAAAAGTCTTTAAATGCTTTTAGTGACATATAACTACCAGAAACACTTTTGGGGTTAATGGTAAATTGGCTTTTGTCTTTTAAAGAAAAAGGAACAAAACAATGCGCCATAAAACAAACTTGCTGTACGCAATCTACAGCGTTAATGTTATATGCTTTTAATGCTCGTTGAGTTTCAGGTTGATGTATTAAAGGTAATTGATGAGCTTTAAGCTTATCCAGTTTTTGCCTAAATGAATCTTTACGATTAGGACCTATCCATTGCTCTGGTTCTGTATTAAAAGTGCTGTCATAAAGATAAAATTTACAAACTTGTTCTAGATGAATAAGTGTATTTGTCTTAATGTCTTTAACTATAAAATCTAACTCGCCAATAGTATTCTTGCCATCTTTTATTTGCAAATTACTTGCAACAACTTCATAGCGTGAACACTGTTGCAAAAGGTTTTCTAAAAACCGTTCAGAACGCTTNCCTAAAAATAAATTGTCTTGTATAGGTTCACCAGCATANCTATCAGTTTGTAATTCTGGNAGCTCAAATTGTGNGAGAGACTCATACTGCCCAAACCACAGTTGAGGTGTGTTTATAAAACCTCTATATTGTTGCTGTAAATTTTGTTCTGCAGTAAAAGTTTTATTCATAGCTACAAAATTACAGTACTAAAGAATAACCAATTGCAATTCGGTATTAAAAAACTACAATTCGGTATATCTAATTGTGTAACTTTAGGAATAGCCAATACATTTGCTACAGTAAAACAAACAAACCTATGTCATCATTTTTCACACATTTAATAAGAGCCTTTTTTGTTGGGATACTTGTNTTTATTATTCTCACTAGCATTCAAATTTGGACAGGTTCTGTATTTGTGCTTAATAAAAATGTGCTTTTAAATTTTCTATATACAGAAGCGTACAGTATCATACTTTACCTTATAAATTATTATACCGTAAAATTTCTAATAGATAGGTTTGGTAAGCATTTGTTTAAGCTCAAGAATATAGTTTTAGGTATAGTTCTTAATGTTTTAGCGACAGCAATAGGTATTTTCTTTTTAAGGCTGTTTACAGAGGTATTTGTTGGCGGCCAAGCTCTTGTGCAGTTTTTAAGTTCAGAAAACCCTATTACTTATTGGTTGTCCTTAACTATAGCGATTACCATAACTAGTATATTTTATATTGTTTACTACAACCAACAAAAGCAGGAAATTGCAGTAAAGACAGAACGTATTATAGCGGGAACAGCATCTGCAAAGTTTGATGCTCTAAAAAATCAATTAGATCCTCATTTTTTATTTAATAGTTTAAATGTATTGTCTTCTTTAATTGAAGAGAACCCAAGAAACGCACAGAAATTTACCACGTCATTATCTAAAGTGTATAGGTATGTGTTGGAGCAGAAAAATAAAGAATTGGTAAGTGTTGATGAAGAGTTAGATTTTGCTAGAACATACAGCAACTTGTTGAAAATGAGATTTGAGGACAGTGTAATTTTTGATATCCCAGAAACTTCAACCAACCCTAATGCCAAGGTGGTGCCATTATCTCTACAGTTATTGTTGGAAAATGCTGTTAAACATAATGTGGTATCTGTTAAAACACCATTGCGAATTAGTATTTATGAAGAAGCAGGATTTTTAGTCATTAAAAACAACCTTCAGGCAAAGGAACATTTAAACAAGCGTCAAGGTGTTGGCTTATCTAACATAAAATCTAGATATGCGCTCTTAACAGAACGTGCTATGAAGATTATTAAAACCCCAAACACTTTTGAAGCAAGACTACCAATATTAACCAAACAACTTTCTATGACAACACAACTTTTAGAAGAGAATACTATTTCTCAAACAGATAATCAAACCAGACTTAAAACCGCAAAGGAGCAAGTAAAGAAGCAACGTGAGTTTTATGGAAACCTTGTAAGTTATTGCTTTGTAATACCATTTTTAGCATTTATTAATTATACGACAATGGGTTGGGGCTTTATGTGGTTTTTATTTCCAATGTTTGGTTGGGGATTGGGCTTAATGTTTCACGCTATGGATGCCTTTGATTGGAACCCTTTTTTAGGCTCTAATTGGCAAGAGAAGAAAATTAAAGAATTAATGAATAAAGATAATTTTAAAAACTACTAAGATGGAAAGACCAGAACAAAATACTTACACAACAAAATATGAGCAAGCAAAAGCACGCGTAAATGAACTTAAAGGCTTTTATAATCACTTAATAGCATATATAGTTGTAATAGTGGGCTTAGCAGGATTAAATTACTACACTAACGAGTTTAGATATGCTTGGTTTTTATGGACAGCTTTTGGTTGGGGTATAGGATTGGCTAGTCACGCATTTAAGACATTTTATGGTAGTGTGTTCTTTGGAAAACAATGGGAAGAACGTAAGATTAAAGAGATGATGGATACAGATGCAACCTATAATGACAGCACAACATCTGGACGTTGGGAGTAAATTAGAATTTAATAAAAAAATGCTATCGTCTTGGGTGAAATTGATTAACCACATCTCTTAAATGTGTTTGGTCTAAATGCATATAAATTTCAGTAGTCGTAATACTTTCGTGTCCTAGCATTTGTTGTATAGCTCTTAAATCAGCTCCATTTTCTAATAGGTGAGTGGCAAAAGAATGCCTAAACGTATGTGGACTTATAGTTTTTTGTAAACCACTTTTTTCAGACAAGTTTTTTACAATAGTAAAAATCATAGCACGTGTTAATCCGCGACCTCTACGATTTAAAAACAGAGTGTCTTCGTGGCCTTTCTTAATATCTTGATGGTTTCTTATTTCGGTTTTATAAATAGAGATTAACTTTTGAGTATGTTCTGCAATTGGTACAAAACGTTGCTTGTTTCCTTTTCCTGTTACTTTTATAAAACCTTCCTCAAAAAAGAGATCAGAAAGATTAAGAGTAATTAATTCACTTACACGTAACCCGCAACTGTATAAAGTGTCAATCATAGCTCTATTTCGTTCGCCTTCTGGCTTACTAAGATCTATATGCGCAATTAAATTGTCTATCTCTTCTAAGGATAATGTATCTGGTAATTTTCTACCTATTCTAGGAGATTCAATTAAATCAACAGGATTTGTTTCTCTATAATCTTCAAAGACCAGATAGTTGAAGAAGCTTTTTAATCCAGAAATTAATCGTGCTTGAGAGCGCTCATTCATGTGTTTGGCAACCTCATATACAAATACCTTAGTTAAGGTTGCATCTATTTTAAGAGGAGAGCTTTTTAGGTTGTTGGTCTCTAAAAACTTCATAAGCTTTTCAACATCATATGAGTAACTCTTAATGGAGTTTTTGGAGAGCCCACGCTCAATCTTAAGGTAGTGTTGGTAGTCTTTAAGCGCTTGTAACCAAGTCAATTTATTTAACGTTTTTTAAGTTATGATTAAGAATTAAATAACATAGTTGTAGGAAAACAACTTCTAAATTCGCTTAAAACTAAAACTAAAATTATGAAAAAACTATTTTTATTTGCAGCAATCGCTGCGTTCGGTTTCACAAGTGTACAAGCACAAGACGGTGTTTCATTTGGTGCAAAAGGTGGTGTTAACTTTGCAAAGTTAACTGGTGATGATGTAGAAGATGCAGATGGTAGAACATCATTTCACGTAGGTGCAATTGTAGAAATACCTGTTTCAGATCGTTTTTCTGTACAACCAGAGGTATTATATTCAGGACAAGGTTTACAGAGTGAAGAAGATGGTATTGAGTCTAAGATTAAGCTAGACTACGTTAATGTACCAGTATTAGCTAAGTTTTATTTAACAGATGGACTTAGTTTAGAAGGTGGTCCTCAATTTGGATTCTTAGTAAACGACGAATTTGAAATTGAAGATAGCAACGGAAACTCAATTGAAGTTGAAGATTTAGACGCAGCTTCATTTGATTTAGGTGCTGCTTTAGGCTTAGGATATAAATTCACAAACGGTTTATTCTTACAAGGTCGCTACGTATTAGGATTATCTAATGTAGACGATTCTGAAGAAGAAGGTGCTTTTGAAGATGACTTAACTAACTCTACTTTACAATTTTCTGTAGGTTTACAGTTCTAATAAAGTATTGAAAGTATCATTAAAAGGGAAGCTATTATAGCTTCCTTTTTTATTTTAAGAAAAATTTAAAGTTCAAATTATACCATTTGGCACGAATCTCGTTATAGGAATAACAAAATTTATACATATGAAACGTTTATTAGTATTAGGAACATTATTTATGTTCTCCGTAATTACAGTGCAGGCACAAGAAGTTTCTTTTGGTTTAAAAGGAGGTTTTAACGCTGCAAATACAAAAACAGATTCAGGCTTTGAAACTGAAACAAGAAATGGTTTTCACGTAGGATTATATGCTGAAAATAGATTGAGTGATGTTTTTGCAATACAACCAGAATTAATTTACTCACAACAAGGTTTTACAGAATCTAACGGAGCTTCAGAACGCGAGCAAAAGGTAGATTATTTAAACCTTCCGGTAATGCTTAAGGTTTATGTTATTCCAGGATTGTTTGTAGAAGCTGGTCCTCAAATTGGATTGGCCATTAACGATAAAGAAGAAATTAATGGTCCTTTCTTTACATCTGAGACAGAACGTGACCCAGATTCTTTTGATTATGGTGTAGGACTTGGTGGTGGTATAAAACTATTTAATGGTCTTATGGTTGGTGCACGCTACAATATTGGTTTAGGTGAACTTTATGAAGATGTTGAATTTAATAACCGCGTGTTTCAAGTTTACTTAGGAATAGAACTATAATTTAATTAATTATAAATTCGTTCAAAAAGCCACGTTGCACATTGTAATGTGGCTTTTTTAATACCTTTACAGTATGAAATTACTCATTATAAATGGCCCTAATATAAATTTATTAGGCAAACGTGAACCTGGTATTTATGGCACTCAATCTTTTGAAGATTTTTTTGTAAACCTTCAATTTAAATATAAAGATGTAGAGTTGTCTCATTTTCAATCTAATGTAGAAGGAGAGTTGGTAACTAAACTTCAAGATGCAGATACAGAGTTTGATGGCATTATATTAAACGCTGCAGCATACACACATACTTCAATTGCAATAGGAGACGCTGTAAAAGGTATCATGACCGCAGTGGTCGAAGTTCATATTTCGAATACATTTTCTAGAGAAGAATTTAGGCATAATTCATTTATCTCGCCTGCAGCAAAAGGTGTTATATTAGGCTTCGGAATGCAAAGTTATGAATTGGCCATACAAAGCTTTTTAAATACAGTTGAAGATGAAGGCTAAAGCGTTTTTAAATTGGAGTAGTGGTAAAGATGCAGCATATACACTACAACTTTTAAATACCTTGGAAGAATATAAAGTTGAAGCTTTAGTAACTACCGTAAATTCTGAAAATAACAGAGTCTCTATGCACGGATTACGCGCTGAGTTTTTAGAACTACAAGCAGAAGCATTGGGCTTAAAATTAAAAACTATTGCGTTGCATGGCCAGGTTTCTATGGAAAGCTATAATAAGACTATGCAAGACGCTGTTTCAGCTTTAAAAACATCAGGATTTACGCATAGTGTGTTTGGGGATATCTTTTTAGAAGACCTAAAATCTTACAGAGAAACGCAATTACAGGACATTGGTATTTGTGCCGTTTTCCCATTATGGAAAAAGAGTACCACACAACTTTCTAAAGAAATTATAGCTTCAGGCGTTAAAGCAATTGTAGTTTGTGTAAATGCTAACGTGTTAGATAAGTCTTTTTGTGGTAGGGAATACAATGAGCAATTTTTAGAAGACTTACCGAAAGAAGTAGATCCTTGTGGTGAAAATGGAGAGTTTCACACCTTTGTTTATGATAGCCCATTATTTAAAAACAGCATAAAATTTACTGTAGGAGATATTGTAAATAAAACCTACAAACCTGTTTCTAAAGGCAGTAATTGTCACAAAGACAATACAACTTGGGATACTTCGTTTTGGTATGCAGATTTACTACCAAACTAACAGCAATTTCTTTGCTTAAATGTCCCATCAGGCTTACCTTTGCAACACTAAATTTATAAATGAAATCTGAAGATTCAAAACATAAAAGATCTACACCTAAAAAGTCTCGATTTAGACTATTACACCAATATTATAGCTATACGGGATTTTATAAATTTTTAGGTACCAGCTTAAAGAAGGCATTACCACCTATATTAATATTTATAGGTATTTTAATGGGTATACATTATTTCGTTATTGATATTAATGAATTACTTGTTAAGATGACAGAAACGTATTCTGCCATTGTAATACTTACAGTGTTTTTTATATCAGAATCTATTTTAGGTATTATTCCTCCAGAAATATTTATTGCTTGGAGCGATAAGACAGATGCACCATTGGTATACTTATCTATCATTGCATTATTATCTTATTTAGGAGGTATTATTTCCTACTTTCAAGGTGTTCTTATCACTAAAATTCCTGCAATGCACGAGTATTTAGAGGTTAAGATGGCTAAGCATGTAAATAATACTAGAAAATGGGGTGGTTTTCTAATTATTGTAGGAGCACTTTTACCTATACCATTTGCAATGACAAGTATTGCTGCTGGTATGATTAAATATCCATTTGTAAGTTATTTATTATTCGGGTTGTTGCGTTTTGTAAGATTTTACCTTTACGCTCTAGCTATCTTTAGTTTGGTATAGTTATGTTGAAAACATTTAAAATTGTTAGCTATTTAGAAGGTATTTCATACCTGCTTATATTATTTGTTACAATGCCCCTAAAATATATTTGGGATATGCCAGAAGCTAATATGGTAATTGGTATGGCGCATGGTGTACTTTTCTTACTCTATATAGCTTTAGCAGTTTTTATGAAACAAATTTTATACTGGAATATAAAGACTTTCCTCATTGTCTTGTTGTGTAGTATTATTCCATTTGGTACGTTCTGGATGGATAAAAAATACCTGTAATTAATTAGCATTCATAAATGCTTTAATTTCTTTAGCTCTATTATTCCAAGGATAAAAGTACTGCACAATCATAGGTACGTGTTTTTTATCTAATTTAATAAGTTTTGCTTCGGGTTGTACCTTGAGTAACTCTTCTCTAAATATTCTATTTCCTTCAATAATAGAGTTATAGGTTTTTGTACCTAGATAGGTAAAAATAGGAGGTGTTTCAGTATCTATGTGATAAAGTGGAGAAGCTTCTTTCCATAGTTTAGGGTTTGTAGTCCAAGTGGTTACATAATTATCTGGTTCTTCTTTTGGTGGGTTTTCTTTAAGATAACTATACATATCTAAGCCTGCTGCATCATTTAAGATTATACCTTTAATTTTAGATGTTTCTCCTTTATACTTTGGAGACATTGTTGCCAAAGCTGCTAAATGTGCTCCTGCAGAGTGTCCTGTAATAAAAATCCGTTCTGGATTACCACCATAGGTTTCAATAGTATTATATGTCCACGTAATAGCTTTAGTAACCTGTTGTGCCATTGTATCATAATTAGCATTTGGGCTTAAAGTGTAATTTGGAATTACTGTAACAATATCTTCCTTGCCAAATTGCCTTCCCATAAAACCATACATATCTTTATTGCCACTATTCCAATTTCCGCCATATATAAAGATGATAACGTCTTTAAGCTCTTTTTTAGATGATCTGGGTGTAAAGACATTTAATTTTAAAGGTTTTAAATCGTGATGTTCTGTATAACTTATATCTTTAAACTTTTTAGTTGCACAACTTGTAAAGACCATTAATATAATACCAATTGAAAGAATTTTCTTTGCAGACATTTTTATTTTTTAAAGCTTAAAATTACCATTTATTTTAGTGAGATTAATCATAAAACAAATCTGTTTAACTGTTTGTAGTGCATTGTTTACCATCAATTCATTTCAAGCTCAAAGCACTATTGATGACACTTTAGTAAACCTGAAATCAACTAGTGATGAATTTTTTTATGACATACGTTATGCAACAGCTAATAATTTTTTAAAATCTGCTTTTTACGATTGTCCTAATTGCTATTTACAGCCAGATGTAGCAGAAGCACTTTATTTAGCCAATCAATATTTTTGTGAGTTAGGTTATTTTATAAAATTATATGATTGTTATAGGCCTATAGCTAAACAGAAGCTAATGTGGGATGCTTACCCTAACCCTATGTATGTTGCCAACCCATACACTAAAGGCTCTATACATAGTAGAGGAGCAGCTGTAGATCTTACTTTAGTAGATGAGAGAGGTTGTGAGCTTGATATGGGAACACCTTATGATTTCTTTGGAAGAGCAGCACATATTGATCATACCAATTTACCAAAAGAGGTAATAGAGAATCGTAAACTACTTCAAGAAGGGCTTCTTAAATTTGGTTTTTTAACTATTAGAACAGAGTGGTGGCACTTTAGTTTCAAAGCAAATTACCGGTATAAAGCTTTAGATATACCATTTAACTGTGAAGAGTAATACTAGAAAAAAGAATCTAATTTATCTTCAAAATTGGTATTTTGTAATATAGCATCTCCTGAAACTATAATACCATCTTCATCTATAAATATTACCTTGTTTATAAAGTTTGTGTATAGTTGAGGTTGAAAAGGAGCATCAACAAGTCTAACTTCGGTATTGCGATTATAGTTATAATTGTCTAACAACTTTGTCCAGTCTTCAAAACCTATAAGGTCGGTATTTACAGCTATAAACAAATATTCTGGATGCTCTAAACGTATTTGGTTAATTTTATGATGCTTTGAGGTTAAGCGTTGAGAAAAATTATTATTCCAGAAATAAATTACAGTTTTAGATTTCACTCTATTTGTAATAGGTTCCTTTTTACCACTTATATCCTGTATAATAAAGCTTGAAATCGATTTTCCAGCAAATAAAGAACGTTGCAAGTCTGCTAGATTATTAAAGAAATCTAAGTTTTTTACTGATGGGTGAACANTATGAATTAGCCTCATAGTCTCCATCATATCTTCCATAGTATTGGACAATAGTAAGGCTTCTGTACCTAAACGTTTAATAAANCGCTGTTTAACACTTTGTTCTTTTATAATACTATCTACAGTTACAAGCTTAGCTCTCAGGTTTGTTAGTTCACTTTCTTTGTAACATTCATCTGGTGAGTTAGTAGTAACACATTGTTCTGCTGTAATATTCTTTACATAAGTATCTAATGTTCTTAAATAGATATAANATTTNGAAAGNNGTTTACTATTAAAGTTTAAAGAATCTCTATAGCTTAAAAATTCATTAGAGAAGACATTAGATCTATTGTATTTATTTTGAAGATACACATACTGCTCGTTCTGAAAGTAATATTGATAATCTGCACTAGTTTTTGCAAACGAAAAGAAATTATCTGAAAATTTAAACTTTTTATGTTGTCTGTTAAGCTCCTTTANTCTGTTATTATATATACTATCTGAAATCTTTTTAAATTCTTTTGGAGGATAAGATTCAGACTTTTTAATGAAGTTTACACTGTATTCGTCTTCTAGGAAAGTGTTTATTAATAAGTTGTTTTTTTCACTGCCNTCTCCACTAAATGAAAGGGACTCATCAAACTCTTCGGTATTTAAATAGATACCAAGGCTATCACCAGGTTCNAGAAAAAACAANTGGCTTTCTGAAAAATGCTTNATCCAGTAAATNTCAGATGCTGCAGAGTCAAACTTATATTGAAACTGGTTTTGTTCATCTAAAAATATAGTATCTGCATTACCATTTGTTTGTAAAATGGTAATATAGTTGTTGTGTGGATTAGCAATTTCTCCTATAATATAGGCAGATGGTGTGTCCTTTACTTTTAAAACCTCGTTTTTACAAGAAATTAAACACAAGAATATGCTAAATAGCAGGCTGTGGTGTTTTAACTTCATCTTTTTGAGCTTGATTGTTTAAAATAATAAATCGGTCAATAGCATCTGTAAATTCAGGTTCTAAAAAGTGGATGCTTCTCTGTAAAACTCGACTATTTTTATCTAAAAACAATATTCTTCTTGAAAGTTTAATTAAAGTACTTTGGCTTTCCTTAAAAGAGGCTAATTTATATTCTTTTGCAGTATTGTATTCAAAATCTTCAATAATATCTAACCACTCACCTTTAGGTTCTTTATCTATATTAATTGCTATAAAATTAAGGTCTGGATACATCTTTTGAAGATCATACATCTTATTATGGTAAGCTCTATAATTATCTGCATTGGTGCCAGTCCACGTCATTATAATTGTAGGCTTAGTTACTACATTGCCTAAAGTAACACTATCTTTTGTATTAGCAGATATTAAAATACGTTGTGCAATTGTGCTTCTGGAAAGATAGCTTCTTTGCATATTTGCCAAGTCTTCAATTTTCTCTGCTTGCTTTTCATTTGGTAAAAGCTCAGATACCAATCTGTATATGTCATCAATTTCCTCTACACTTTTGGCAGTTATAATGCTAGAGGTTGCAAAATTTTGAAGGTATCTGGATTTTAGACTNNGTAAGGTAATGAGTGAGTCTGTNATTTTAATTCTTTCAATATAGCTTTCGAGAGTAGAGAGGTTTTGGCAATCATTAGAAGTTTGCTTACATTTTTTTATGTAGGCGTTAGTTATGTAGCTATTAATAAATCTTAAGTAAGAGAAATCTGATTTTAAAGGAGCGTCATTAAAATTAACGTCNTNACGATATTCAAAATAGGTGTCACTAAATTGNTCTAATAACTCTGGTTTAACCTTAGTTATAAAATTAAAGTAGCGCTCTTTAATNTCGTAATNGTTNTAATTTACTACTTGTCTTGCTAAATATTTAAACTCATTAGANTANCCTCTTTTGCTGAGTAATTTCTTAGTTTTTAGTTTTTGAGATTCCCAATCTTCTTTAATATGTTGTTCAAATACTTTAGGACCAACTTCTAATTCTGATATAAGTTTAGAGTCACTTTTTTCATTGATTAAAAAGATATCTATCAAANAATTATTCTTCTTATNGCCTTTGCCAGAAAAGGAAATAGACTCATCGAATTCGTAAGT
Source organism: Croceibacter sp. (assembly GCF_002716225.1). Taxonomy (NCBI): domain Bacteria; kingdom Pseudomonadati; phylum Bacteroidota; class Flavobacteriia; order Flavobacteriales; family Flavobacteriaceae; genus Croceibacter; species Croceibacter sp. The sequence continues at coordinate 276,870 of NZ_PAZX01000005.1, forward strand.
ATTTAAGCGTATTAATATACTGTCTTTAGGTTCTAAATAAACAAGTTGTTGCTCGGTAAAATGCTTAAAGTTATAAATGTCTGGTTTAACGTTTTTAACTATATATTCAAATCGTCCTTTGTCATCTAAATAAATAGTATCNATTAAAGCATTGTTTTTAAGAAGTACAACGTGGTTAACCTTGGGATTAATAATTTGTCCTCCTAAAAAAGCATCTGTTTTGCCAATCTTAGAATCCTTAGAAGAATTTTGANAACTAACTAAAGCAGTTAAAATAAGTAGGGCGTAAGTAAGATTCTTAATCATATTTAACCTCTAAGATTAGGTGAAGTTTTATAAACTATGCAAGTTAACGTGATTATATACAAACTTTTGTTAAAAACTGTTAAAATATGTTAATTGAAGATCTTGTTACTGGTTAAGAAATTCCAGGATGATTTGCTCAAAATCAGAGTCATTTAAGAGTGTTGCACCAATGACAATTGTACCTTGTTTATCTACAAAAATAACTTTATTGGTATAGTTNTTTAGCAGTTTAGAAGCTACCGGAGATGTTAATATATGGTATTCCTTTTCTGGATTATAGTTATGCTCTTCAATAGTCTTAATCCAAGGATTTACAGACGTTGGGTCTTCAGAGAAATTTGCATAATCTGTTGTAATACCTATAAAATCTACTTCAGGATATTTTATACTAAGATTGCGTATTTTCTTGTGATTAGTACTGTGGTGCAAATAAGAATCGATATTCCAACTGTGTAATATTGTTGGCTTATTAATAANTTCCTTTAAAGTAGATGTGTTTTTATCTACATCTACAATTCTTACTGAAGCCATATTNCTTCCAGGCAAAAATAATTTTTGAAGATATAANAGNTTTTTAAGTTCTTGTATACCATCTTTATTATACCCTAAGTTACTTAATAATTTTATGGTTTTTTGAGATGTTATNGTATCATTACTTAATAAAACACCTTGTTTTCCAAACCTATTGTAAAATCTGTCTTTAAGAACAGGTAAATNTGTNATNGAATCTAGTAAGTTGGCTTTAAGCNNTATATTATTAAAATCATTGTTTTTAGTACAATCTAAAACNTCTGTATGTTCTTTTATACAAATATCAAAAACCTTGTTTTTTAGGTAGTTGTCTAAAAGTCTAATGTTGGTATAGTAATATNGAAACTCTTCATCATTAAATTCTAAATCTTCTCTATAGCTAAAATACTCTTTAGTAAAGAGCTTTCTTTTTTCTGGGTAGTACTTAGAGATGAAAAAGTAAAAACGTTCTTTAAGATCATAATATTGAAGATGTGCTGCTTTCTTAGCAAACTTTAAATAGTCTTTNGATAAGTTTACCTGTGAAGCGATTTTTTCAATCTGCGCTAAATTTTGATTAAGTTGATCTTCAATTTTAGCAGAGACAAGATGTGGTTTTAAAGCACTGTTTCTAACTAAGAAATCTTCAGCCAATTCATTTTGTAAATACAAACTGGTAATAAAGTTATTTTTCTTGTAACCTTCACCGCTAAAAGCTATTGACTCGTCAAAATTAAATGTATTTATATGGAGTAGGATGCTATCATTTTCTTCAATATAAATTAGTTGGCTTTCCTTNTTNTAAGAAAACTCATATAANCCATNGTCAGGATTATTAATTTTAAAAGAAAACCTATTAAAATCGTCTACTTTGGAAGAGTCTACAACCTTTCCNAATTTCTTTAGGTATATATTGGTAGCTGTAGGATTTACGATTTGACCACTAAAAATAGCATATGCTTTAGTATTCTCTGATTTGCAAGAATTTAAAAGAAGCGTAAATAAAAATAGAACTAGTAATGTTGACCTCACTTTGTAAATTTGTTGTGGTAAATGTAATGCTACTTCAAATTCTACATTGTTAATCAGTAGTTAAATGGAAATCTGTAATCGTTAATCTTTTATTAATCTCTTTAATATGACTACTTTTGCCGAAAAATTAAACAGTTTATGCTAACAGTTTCAAATTTATCTGTACAGTTTGGTAAGCGTGTCCTTTTTGATGAGGTTAACACAACGTTTACACAAGGCAATTGCTATGGTATTATTGGCGCAAATGGTGCTGGAAAGTCTACCTTCTTAAAAATTATTTCGGGCAAGTCTGAGCCTACTTCTGGCCAAGTGTCTTTAGAGGCAGGAAAACGTATGTCTGTTTTAGAGCAAGACCATACATTATATGATGAGTATCCAGTATTAGAAGCTGTTATAATGGGTAATAAACCATTGTATGCTATTAAGAAAGAGATGGACAGCATTTATGCAAAAGAAGATTTTGGAGATGCTGATGCAGAACGCGTAGGAGAACTTCAAGTAGATTTTGAAGAAATGAATGGTTGGAATGCAGATAGTGATGCTGCGGCATTATTATCTAACTTAGGGATAGAGCCTGCTTTGCATTATACAAAAATGGCAGATATAGATGGTAAACTAAAAGTAAGAATTCTTTTAGCTCAAGCACTTTTTGGATCTCCAGATGTACTTATTATGGATGAGCCTACCAACGACCTGGATTATGAAACTATATCTTGGTTAGAGCATTTCTTAGCAAATTTTGAAAATACCGTAATCGTAGTATCTCACGACCGTCACTTTTTAGACGCTGTATGTACGCATATTAGTGATATAGATTTCGGAAAAATTAATCATTTCAGTGGTAACTATACCTTCTGGTATGAGTCTTCACAGTTAGCAGCAAGACAACGCTCGCAACAAAATAAGAAGGCAGAAGAAAAGAAGAAAGAATTAGAAGAATTTATAAGACGATTTAGCGCCAACGTAGCAAAGAGCAAACAGGCAACATCTCGTAAGAAGATGATTGATAAGCTAAATATTGGGGAGATTAAGCCATCAAGCCGTCGTTATCCTGCAATAATTTTTGAGCGCGAGAGAGAAGCTGGAGACCAAATTCTTAACGTAGAAAACTTATCATCTTCAATAGATGGAGAGTTGTTGTTTAAGAATATTAACTTAAATCTGGCTAAAGGAGATAAAGTGGTTGTCTTTTCTAGAGACTCTAGAGCGACTACAGCATTTTATCAAATACTAAATGGACATCAAGAAGCAGAATCTGGCAAAGTTGAATGGGGTATCACTACTAACCAATCATACTTACCATTAGATAATTCACAGTATTTTGAAAGCGACCTTACATTAGTAGATTGGTTGAGACAATGGGCTAAAACAGAAGAAGAACGCGAGGAAGTACACATAAGAGGTTTCTTAGGTAAAATGATTTTTAGTGGAGAAGAAGCACTTAAAACCTGTAACGTACTTTCTGGAGGAGAAAAAGTGAGATGTATGTTAAGCCGTATGATGATGATGCGTGCTAATGTTTTAATGCTAGACGAGCCTACAAACCACTTAGATCTAGAATCTATTACAGCATTTAATAACTCTTTAAAGAACTTTAAGGGAACGGTTATGTTTACAACACATGATCACGAATTTGCACAAACCGTAGCAAATAGAGTAGTGGAGCTTACACCTTCTGGAGTTATAGATCGTTACTTAACGTTTGATGAGTATATGAGTGATAAGAACATAAAAGAACAGCGTGAGAAAATGTATGCAGTTAATGCGTAACACCTGTATTTTAATATAAATTTTAAAACACCTGTAAAATATAAATTACAGGTGTTTTTTATTTTAAGAAATGTAGAAGTAGATATAGTTTTACATTGTCTATTTTAAACGAAAATGTAACATTGTTTTTATAACTAAAAACTTATTTCTTAATATCTTTAACCTATATGAAAAACATAGAGGACTACAGACAATCCTACGAGAAAGATACCTTGGTCGAAACGGCATTAAGAGACCAACCTTTGGCACAGTTTGAAGACTGGTTTAAAACAGCAGAAGCTTGTGAAGATATCTTAGAGGTTAATGCAATGACGTTGTCTACACTAGGTAAAGATGGATTTCCAAAATCCAGAGTGGTTTTGCTTAAGGAGTTTTCTCAAGAAGGCTTTATTTTTTATACCAATTATACATCAGAAAAAGCAGAAAGTATTGCTTACAACCCAAAGGTATGTATGTCCTTTTTTTGGCCACCATTGGAAAGACAAATTATAATTAAAGGAACTGTTGAAAAGGTTTCTGAAGAAAAATCTCAAGCCTATTTTAATAGCAGACCTAGAGGAAGCCAGTTAGGTGCTTGGGCATCTCACCAAAGTAGTATGGTGGCATCTAGAACAGTTATAGAAGAACGCTTACAGCAACTTAAAACTAAGTTTGAAGATAAGCCAATTCCCAAACCAGATTTTTGGGGCGGATTTTTAATAAAACCAGAAACGTTCGAGTTTTGGCAAGGAAGACCAAATAGGTTACACGATAGGATCCTTTATACAAATACAAATAACACGTGGAGTCATAGACGCCTAGAACCTTAGCATTATGAAAAGACTAATTTTAGTAAGACATGGTAAATCATCTTGGGAAACTAACCTTCCAGATAGGCAACGCCCTTTAAAATCTAGAGGCAATACAGATGGCATACTTATTTCTAAAGCCTATAAGGAAAGTTATAAAAACCCAGAATTAGTACTAACTAGTGATGCTGTAAGAGCAAACACCACAGCTAATATATTTAAGGCAACGCTAGAGATTCCAGATGATAAATTTATTGTAGATCCTAAACTTTACACTTTCGACGAGCGTGAGCTAAAGCACATTATAAAAGGTTGTAAAGAAAGTATAGATACGTTAATGGTTTTTGGCCATAATAACGCCTTAACATTTTTAGCTAATGATATAGGCAGTGAGTATATAGATAATATACCAACAACAGGCCTTGTAATTATAGACTTTAAAGTAGAACGTTGGACACAAATTAAAGAAGGACAAACAATAAAGACATTATTCCCAAAACATTTAAAGTAGATGCACGATAACCAATATGTAAACCGGGAATTAAGCTGGTTACAATTTAATGCTCGAGTTTTACAGGAAGCAGCAGATATAAAAGTACCCTTAATAGAGCGCTTAAGATTTATAGGAATTTTTTCAAATAACTTAGACGAATTCTTTAAGGTAAGATACGCTACAATAAAGCGAATAGATTTAGCGGGCAAAGGTGCTAAAAGCATTTTGGGAGGTATTAAAGCTTCAGATTTATTAGAGAAAATAACCAAAATTGTTATTGAGCAGCAAACGGAGAGCTTAACAATACTTAAAGCTATTCAGAAGGAAATGGCTGAGGAAAATATTCTTTTCCTAAATGAAACTAACTTGTCTGAAGAGCAACAACTATGGTGTAAAAATTACTTTCTACAAAAAGTAAGTCCTGCATTAGTTACCATAGTATTAAATGATCTGGTTGAACTTCCTAGACTTAAAGATACAGCTGCATACCTAGCTGTAAAGATGGTTATGAATGAGGTTGAAGAACCTAAGGGCATAAAAAAAATTATAGGAAAACCACAGCGTGAAAAAAAATATATACTAATTGAAATCCCTAAAGATATAGAGCGCTTTGTTGTAATGCCAGAGAAAGATGGTAAACAACAAATTATAATTCTAGACGATTTAATTAGGGCGAATCTTCAAACCATATTTAACATCTTTAATTTTGAAAGTATCACTGCGCATATGATTAAAATTACCAGAGATGCAGAGCTGGATATGGATAGTGATTTAAGTAAAAGTTTCATCGAGAAAATATCATTAAGTGTTAAGGATAGAGTAGAAGGAGATCCTGTGCGCTTTGTGTATGATAAGAAGATAGGAAAAGATACGCTTACCTTCTTAATGAATATGATGGGTATAGACAATAATGATAGTATAATTCCTGGTGGTCGTTACCACAATAGGAGAGACTATATGAGTTTTCCTAGTTTAAGTGGTGGTAAGTATCTGTATGAAAAAGTAGAACCTTTACCTATAGCAAATTTTAATATTCAGGGAAGTTTGTTAAAACAGATATCAGAGAAAGATGTGCTGCAATATGCACCATATCACACATTTTCATATACAGTTAAATTTTTAAGAGAAGCTGCTTTAGACCCTACTGTAAGATCTGTAAAGATTACAATATATAGGTTGGCTAAGATATCTCATATTGCCAGCTCATTAATTAATGCAGTTAAAAACGGTAAAAAAGTTACAGTACAAATTGAATTGCAAGCACGTTTTGATGAAGCTGCAAACATTAAGTATGCCGAGCAAATGCAGCGTGAAGGTGTAAAGTTGATTTTTGGTGTTACAGGCTTAAAAGTGCACTGTAAAGCTTGTGTGATTGAACGTGAGGAAAAAGATGGTATGAAACGCTACGGCTTTATAAGTACTGGTAATTTTAATGAATCTACTGCAAGGATTTATACAGATTATACATTGTTTACTGCCAATCAAAAAATTCTTAAAGAGGTAAATAAAGTATTTAACTTCTTTGAGATAAACTACAAGGTTAGCAGGTATAAACATTTATTGGTAAGTCCTCATTATACAAGGTCTGGATTGCTAAAATTAATTCAGAATGAAATAAATCTTGCAAGGTTAGGCAAGCCTGCAGAAATAAAAATGAAGCTAAACAGCCTTTGTGATTACCCAATGATTGATAAGCTTTATGAAGCAAGCAGAGCTGGCGTAAAAATAAAGTTAATTATTAGAGGTATTAACAGTCTAATTCCTGGCGTGGAAGGTATGAGTGAGAATATAGAAGCCATAAGCATTATCGATAAATTTTTAGAACATCCTAGATTATATATCTTTGGAAAAGGAAGTGATTCTAAAATCTATATTTCTTCAGCAGATTTAATGTCGAGAAACTTAGATAACAGAGTCGAGATTTCTTGTCCTATTTATGACGAAGATATTAAACAAGAGCTGTTAGATACTTTCGATATATGTTGGAGTGACAATGTAAAAGCACGCGTGTTTTCAGCAAAAGAAGACAACGCCTATAAAAAAGCAATAGGGCCTAAAATTAGAAGTCAGTTCAAGACTTACGAGTATTATCTTAATAAAAATAAAAGCTTAAATATATAGTGTTAAATATAAGAACATATGCTGCCATAGATATTGGCTCGAATGCGGTAAGATTGTTAGTGATGACAATAATAGAGCAACCAGATAAAGAACCAATTTTCAAAAAAAGGAGTCTGGTAAGAGTACCAATTAGATTAGGTGCAGATGTGTTTTTAGGTGGCGAAATATCTAAAGAGAATATAGATAGAATGATTGATACTATGACGGCCTTTAAGCTGCTCATGACTTCTCATAAAATCGAAACTTATAGAGCTTGTGCCACGTCTGCAATGAGAGAAGCTAAAAATGGTGAAGAAGTTGCAAATACTATTCTTAAAAAAACCGGTATTAATATTGAAATTATAGATGGTAATGATGAAGCTGCAATTATTGCAGCTACAGATTTACATAACCTTATACAGTCTGATAAAAATTACCTGTATGTAGATGTTGGTGGTGGTAGTACAGAGTTTACTTTTTACGCAAGTGGGAAAACAATTGCTTCAAAATCATTTAAACTAGGAACAGTAAGACTGCTAGATGATACAGTGGTAAACTCGATGTGGGAAGATGTTGAAAAATGGATTAAAACAACCACTAAGCCTTATACAAAGATTGAGTTAATAGGTTCTGGAGGTAACATTAACCACGTGTACAAGTATAGCGGTAAAACTATTGGCAAGCCATTATCTTACTTTTACTTGAGTTCTTACTATCAAATGCTTAACTCATTAACTTACGAAGAGCGCATTACACAACTTAACATGAATACAGACAGAGCAGATGTGGTAATACCAGCTATGCGTATTTATTTAAGTGCTATGAAATGGAGTAGAAGCAGCAAAATTTTTGTCCCTAAAATAGGACTGGCAGATGGTATTGTGAAATCTCTTTATAATGATCGCTTAAAACAATCATAAGTAGAATAGATCTCAATTGTTAATGTTATCTTAAAATGAATATATTTATGCTTATCTTTAGCCTATAAATAGACATTAAGAAGAAAAATGGGATTGTTATAAAGTTTATTAAATAATACCATTAAATTAGTCATAACTTAGATAATCAATATTTTAACTTGTTTTCTTATGAAAAGATTTTTCCTTTTAACGGCAATGTTTACGTTGCTTTCTGTATTCTCTATCCACGCACAACGTGTTACAGGCGTACTTTCTGGATTTAAAGCTGGAATAAATGTGTCTAGTTTAAATAGTGATGCTACAGAAATAGATGAGATAGATGCTAGAGTTGGATTTCAAGCAGCATTTTTTGTTGAAATTCCTTTTAGTAGATCTTTCTCATTTCAACCAGAGCTGCAATACTCTGCACAAGGTGGCAAACAAGAGGAGTTTAGAGTTAACTACATACATTTACCGTTACTACTTAAATATAATGTTACAGATTATCTAAACATTCATTTAGGTCCACAGGTTGGTTTAAAAATTTGGGAATGGGAACAAGACCAAAACGATAACTTTAATAACTTAAATTATGCTGTATCTGGTGGTTTAGGAGCTAACCTTTCTGATAACTTTTTTATTGAAGCACGCTATGTATATGGTTTATCTAATATTACAGAAGATGTAAATGAATTTAATGTAGATCAAGATATAAAGAATAGCTACGTACAGGTATCTTTAGGGTACAGGTTATAAGACTATTTTAAAATATTAAAAAACGTCTGGCAATTAGTTGTCAGACGTTTTTTTTGTTATCCGTGTATAGTTTCAGACTTGCTGAGGTTTTTCATAATCTCTGCTTCATAATCAAGTAAAGATTGCCACTTCTCATTTACTTCATTTGTTTCGCCATACTGTCTTGCAAAACTTAGAAACATTGTATAATGATTGGCTTCACTAACCATAAGTTTTCTGTAAAACTCTCTTAGTGTTTTATCTTTTAAAGTTTCAGAAAGTAATCTAAAACGCTCACAACTTCTTGCTTCAATTAAAGCAGCATATAAAAGTCTGTGTACTAATTGTGTGGTACGACTTCCGCCTTTAGGAAAAAACTTTAATAACTGTAAAACATAATCGTCTCTTCTGTCTCTTCCAAGTGTATAACCTCTTTCAATAAGTTTATCATGAACCATTTTAAAATGGCTAATTTCTTCTTTTACTAGAGCAGTCATTTCCTGTACTAAATCTGTGTATTCAGGAAAGCTTACAATTAAGCTAATGGCGGTCGAGGCTGCTTTTTGTTCGCAAAAAGCGTGATCTGTTAAAATGTCTTCAATATTCTTTTCAACAATATTAACCCATCTAGGATCTGTAGGAAGTTTTAAACCAAGCATATTATATATCTAAATCAAAAGTTTGTCTAAGCTCATCAATTAATGGATTTTTCTCTCTAAGCTTATTGTATTTTTCCATTGGTGTAAACGCATACTTTTTGGCAGCTTCTTCATTTACATCAATAAAAAGTTGAATGTCATAATTCTGAAGCTCCTTTTTTAAGAACGTCATAAGATGGTAGGAGTGTCTTTCAACTTCTGTTTTCATGGTAACGTTGGGAAGTTGAATATATAAATTTGTTCCTTCTACTCTTGGAATATCTGTAGCTAGGATAGATGCCATTATTTTTCCGCCTTTGGTCTTAATCTTATCTATATATGCTTTCCAAACGTCGTGCAGCTGTTCTTCTGTAAAATCTTCCTTAGGCATATCCTTACCAATGGCATCTGCTTCTTGTTTCTTTTCTAAGATTTCTTTTTTGCGCTTTAAGCCTTTCATAGAAAGCGCTGAAGTTTTTTTACGAGCTACGCCAAGATCTATGTTTGGAGCGCTATTGGCTTTATTACCAGTAGTTACATCTTCTTTTTCTAAAGTATTAGTAGAAGTGTCTTTAGTTGTAGGTTGCAAGCGTTCTGAAACCTCTGAAGCTTGTGAGGCTATAGGATGCTCTTCTTGTTGTATGATAGTTTTTTGCTCTTCAGCAATTTTCACCTTACTGTTTCCTAAGGTTTGTTTTGGAGGCGCTTCTCTGTTAGCAAAATGACTTGCAGGTATTATGAAACTATTGCGGTTTTTTTTTTCTCCATCAAAAGTGATAGAGGCAAGCTGCATTAAACAAAGTTCGACAAGTAAACGTTGGTTCCTACTTGTTTTATATTTTAGATCGCAAGAATTGGCGAGCTCAATTCCTTCAATTAAAAAGGCTTTAGAAGCTTCTTGAGACTGTTTAACATAGCGCTGTTTGGTTTGGTCGCCAACTTCTAATAATTGTATGGTTTCTTGATTTTTGCACACTAACAAATCTCTAAAATGAGAGGCCATTCCTGCAATAAAATGATGACCATCAAAACCTTTACTTAGTATGGTATTAAACTGAACTAATGCTTCAGGAATATTATTATTTAAAATATGATCTGTCATTTCAAAATACGTATCGTAATCTAATACGTTTAAGTTTTCTGTAACAGCTTGTCTTGTAAGGTTGTTACCACTAAAACTTACAACTCTATCATAAATAGAAAGTGCATCTCGCATTGCACCATCTGCTTTTTGTGCAATAATATGTAATGCATCATCTTCTGCATTTACACCTTCTTTCTCTGCAATATTTGCAAGGTATTGCTTAGCATCTGTAACAGTAATACGTTTAAAATCAAAAATTTGACAACGTGAAAGAATAGTAGGTATAATCTTATGTTTCTCTGTGGTTGCTAAAATAAAGATTGCGTGTTTAGGTGGCTCTTCTAATGTTTTTAAGAACGCATTAAAAGCAGCTTGAGATAACATATGTACCTCATCTATAATATAAACTTTATAATGACCAACTTGTGGTGGTATACGCACTTGGTCTATAAGGTTTCTTATGTCATCTACAGAGTTATTAGATGCTGCATCTAACTCAAAAATATTAAAGGCAAAATCTTCATCTTCTGCTACATCCGTACCATCTTGATTAATCTTCTTTGCCAAAATCCTTGCGCAAGTAGTTTTACCTACACCTCGAGGTCCTGTAAACAATAAAGCTTGTGCTAAATGATTGTTTTCAATAGCATTTACTAGCGTATTTGTAATCGCTTGTTGGCCTACAACATCTGCAAACGTTGTGGGTCTATATTTTCTAGCCGATACAATAAAATGCTCCATAAAATTAAGCTTATAAGCAAATATAAAAATAGAAACCCTAAGTTTGTGTTTCCAAATCGCAATTATTTATAAGGTTATTCACAATGAGAACTACACTACTTTTAGCTTTTATCTGTTTTTCTCTTTTTGCTCAAGCACAAGAGACCTCTACATCATTACTATTTAAGAAAGTACCTATACCTGGTTATGCTTTTGATATTCTTGTAAAAAACACCAAACCTTATGTAATGTCTTATAAAGTTAAATTTGATGTCTATGGTTATAAGACAGATAATAGATATGAGTTTACAGATACTATTGGGCCAGGTGTTGAAAAGAAAATTATGCACTTGGAAGCTAAACGTAGAATTAAGAATAGAGATTTTACATATTCTTGGGTAGAGAGTATAGGTAATTTTAATACAAAACACGATTTAAACTTAAAGTATTACTTGCCCTATGAAGAAGGCAAAGCTTTTAAAGTTATACAAGCTTATGATGAAGGTAACACCCATAAAACTATTGAAGCTATAGATTTTGCAATGCCTACAGGTACTAAGGTTACAGTAGCAAGACGTGGTTTAGTGGTAGATATTAAGCAAGATAGTACAAATGGTTGTCCAGAAGAAAGCTGCGCTAGTGATGCTAATTTTGTACAGGTATTACATTATGATGGTACTTTTGCTAAATACCAACACCTGCAAGCCGAGAGTGTACTTGTAAAAGTTGGACAGTATGTTAATATAGGAGACGTTTTGGCGCTTAGTGGTGCAACAGGACAGGTATCTGAACCTCAATTACATTTTGAGGTGCAGCGTTTACATCCTAATTTAGACAGATATGTTACTGTGCCTGTAAAGTTTACTGTAAACGATGAAAATAAGTCTAAGATTTTAGAGGTAGGAGATACCTTTACACGTCCTAAGAACATACAATAATATATATTTGCAAGCTAAAGCAGATCGCCTTATCGCTGTATGAATTTTCATAGAGAGGAAAGTCCGGACACCATAGCACATTGTAGCGGCTAACAGCCGTCCGTTTTTAAGACGAGGACAAGTGCAACAGAAAGAATGTACAGGTTAAGCTGTAGTGAAACCAGGTAAACTCTACAAGGTGCAATGTCATGTAAATCAACGTTTGAGGGTTGTGCGCCCAATGTTGAAGGGTAGGCAGCTAGAGATTATTGGCAACAATAATTCAAGATAAATGATAAGGGCTTCTTTTAGGAGTACAGAATCCGGCTTATAGATCTGCTTTTTTTATACCTTCCTTTTCATAATACCTCTCAATAATTTTATCTGAACTTTTAATGGTATTCTTTGTCCAAAGTAGTTGTGTGTCAAAAAACTCCTCATCTGTTAGTTTCCAATCAACTTCAGACTGTTTTAACTCGTTAGTGATATGCTGAAGTATAATAGCTGCTGATACTGAAATATTTAAACTTTCTGTAAATCCAACCATAGGTATTTTTATATAGCTATCTGCCTGATTTAATACCTCTTCACTTAGACCATCTTTTTCGGTTCCAAAGAAGATAGCAGATGGTTTAGTAACATCAAAATCTCTTAAATTATGAGACTCAATATGAGGAGATGTTGCTACAATTTGATAGCCCTTTCCTTTAAGTGATTTAATAGAGTCTTGTACGGTATGATACCTGTTAATAGTTACCCATTTTTGAGCGCCCATAGCTATTTCCCTGTCAATTTTCTTTGCATTTTGTTCTTCAATAATATGCACATTTTGAACACCAAATACATCACAACTTCTTATAACGGCACTTGTATTGTGTAATTGGTACACATCTTCTGTAGCAACAGTAAAATGATTGGTGCGTTGCGATAGTACCTTTTTAAAAAGCTCTTGGCGTCTTGGCGTAAGGTAAGATTGTAGGTAGTCTAATAATTTCTGGTCTCTCATTACTGCAAAATAAAGAATAATAACCTTATTACAAGGCATAAAAAAACCCGAAGCCTAAGCTTCGGGTTAATTATATGCTAAGATGTGGTCTTTTATTTTGTGCTTGGTAATAATACAGTGTCTATTACATGAATTACACCATTACTTTGGTTAACATCTGCAATAGTTACAGTTGCTGCATTTCCTGAAGCATCCATTACTTTAACTTGAGCACCATCTAACATTGCAGTTAAAGTACCACCTTGTACAGTTTTCATTGTATGTTTTCCACCATCTTTCTTAATCATTTTTACTAAATCACTAGCATTTACTTTACCAGCTACAACGTGGTAAGTTAAAACACCTTGTAATTGAGCTTTATTTTCTTCCATAAGTAAAGTTTCAACAGTTCCTTCTGGTAACTTGTCAAAAGCTGCATTTACTGGAGCAAAAACTGTAAAAGGACCTTCACTAGCTAAAGTCTCAACCAAACCTGCAGCTTTTACAGCAGCAACTAAAGTTGTGTGATCTTTAGAGTTTACAGCATTCTCTACAATATTCTTGCTTGGGTACATTGCTGCACCACCAACCATTTTAGTTTCTTCTTTCATCATTTTGTCTTGAGCAAAAGATGTTGTTCCTACAAACATTGCAGCCATTAGTACTGCTACACTTAATACATTTGAAATTTTCATTATTTTAATTTTTAGTTGTTATATATCTAATAAACGTCTGTATGTCTTACTAGGTTTTTTGAAAGTATTGGTTTGTGAAGAATTTAACAATAGTTAAAATGTCTTATAAGTGCACAAAACTTGCTCATATACTGTTCAAAATTGAAGCCTTTTCTTTAATTTTAAAATAAAATATGTCGTTATGTTGAAAAGGGTTAATGTTGAAAAACAGCTGGTTAAAGAAAGAAATAACCGGAATGAATTTATATCTTATGTAGTTTCTGAGATTTTTGAAAATGTTACAGCAGAAGATGATAAAATATTGAATAAGCTTACAGAGCAACCATTAAACTCTCAAAATAATTTTAATCCAGAATTGCTTTTAACCAAGAATATTTATCACATTAACACGATAAAGAAGATATGTGTAGATTATAGATTACGGTTTTTAAACAGTAATTATTTTAAAGGCGATGTACCATATGAAGCCATATTGAAAATTAAAACTCTTGAAAAAGAACATAATATAGCGCTAAGCGGCTTTAAGATTATGGCACCATCTAAACTCTTTAGATTAAAGAATGCAGATGATCCTTTGTTGTTTGCGCCAATTGGAAATGGTTATTACTATTTAATACATAAATGGGGAAATGACTTGAGCCCTTTTAGAAAAATGGCTATGTGGCCATTTAAAACGTTTGAAAATCTTTTAGTATTAATAGTTGTAACAAGCATTTTGGCAACATATTTATTTCCAATGTCATTATTAACTAAGCAGGAAGAAACTTTACAAGAGTATATTCTTTTGTTTTTCTTTATGTTTAAAGCTGTTGCAGCTATTGTATTATATTATGGTTTTGCAAAAGGTAAAAACTTTAATACAGCAATTTGGAACAATACATATAGTAATGCTTAATCTAAATAGCCTTTATCTCTAAGGCGTTCTCTAGCACTTTTTTTGGGAGTTACTTCTTCCTGTTTTGCTGTCTCTTTAGGTTGTGGTGTAGGTTTGTGTTCTCCTCTTAAATCATTTACAAATGTTCTTCCTTTGTCGAAAGTGTCTTCTAAGGTATCTTCAACAATATCTGAGTTTTCTGTAATTTTTTTATTAGCAAATAATACTGCAGAGGCAACATAGCTACCTATTAAAGTTCCTACAATACAAGCTACAAACAATTGCACACTCGCAATTGATATTGGAGTTAATGCCATTACAGCCAATGCCGCTGCCAAAAATAAAAGTGAAATGTAAACAAGACGAAGTAAAAAGTTTTGTTGATGTAAAAAACCTTTACTGTTATCTGGTTTCATCTGTAAATGCTTGGCGTGTGTAATTCTATTTAGCATTCTAAATGTACGGTTGCTTCTAGATTCTCTCCAATACCAAAGAATCCCAAATAAGATAGCAGAAATAAATACAATAATCTCTAAAGTCATAAGCTATGGTTTTTAAGGTCTTCTTTAATTGTGGCTATAGCCCAATCTTTTAATGAAGCATCCCAGTTTTTATAATGGTCGTAAAACAATTCTTTTTCAAAATAATAAAGGTTTACAATATCTAATGGCGCAATCTTTAATAATAACTTCCAAATTAAAGTAAGGTGTTCATCTTGTAAAGAGCTGTGAGGTTTTGCCAAAGCTTTAAAAAATTGCTTTTGGTCTTTTGTGGTTTCTGTTACAGATGCAGATTTGGCCACAAACTTATCTACACAAAGCACGGTGTTCCTGTCCAACTCATTAATTTTGTGTAAGTAACTTTTAAAAAGAATATGATCTTCTAAAATGTCTTTTATAGGGTGATCTGTATGTGTTAAGTATCTTGAAAGCACAAACTTTTTAATACGCGCATAGCGTTCTGTTTTTGCTTCATCTTCAATATCACTTGTAATTATGCTGTGATCTATGAGTTTATCGAGTAACTCATCATCTGTAAGTTTATAAATTAGAACATCTTGTTCTGTATCTTTTATAGCTTCTTTATAATTTTTATCATCTTCAAAAATAAGAATGGTCTGTATAAAGTCTCTTAGCACAAATACACCTCCAAATGCTTTAGTATAAAATGAAGTTGTTTGATATGTTAAAGGAGCAAGCTTAAGTTTTCTTTGTCTTAAATCGCCGTGTTTTCTAGCTGAAGCTAATAACTTGATGTGCATTTGATCATCTATAAACTTGTTTTCTTCATAAAATGTCTCTATAAGCTCAAGTTGTTCTTCTTGCTTTTTGTCTAAGTCATTTAAAATCCTAAAACCAGTAGAAATAGTTTTATATTTTAAAAGATCTAAAGGATGATAAAAGGCATCAATAAATTGATCTAAATCTACACAAATAGCACCATCTCTTGTTATATCTGTAATTGCTTTTTTATGTGCAGCAAAGATGCCGTACATAATATCTTTGTCAAAACTATGAAACGGAAAATAAACAGGTTTGCGGTGTTGTTCTGGTGAGATGATAATTGCATTTGTATTTGCTTCTCCAATGTTTAAGTAATAAAGATTATCTTTTTCTTCAGCTACTTCTGGAGACCAGCCAATACCATCAACAGATATTTGTGTTAATGCTGTTGGCGCTATACCAATAAGTTTTAAACATTGGTTGTAACGGTTTACCAATGGTGTGTTAAGTGAAACAAGTTCACCTTTATAAAGTTTAGCGTCTTTAAGTTTTTGCATTTTAATAAATAGAGATTAAATGTAGGTAATCTACTATTTATAAGTTGTGGAGAAAGAGAAAAAGTTACAATTGACTATAATTAAACAATGGACTTTATAACTCTTAGTTTATGCGTATGTTCATTCTTTTCAACATTATAAATACCTGAATGGTCTATACGGTCTATACGTACTTTACCATGTGCGTGTATTATATAATGGTCTTTCATCATAATGCCAACGTGTGTAATTTGTCCTTCTGCATTATCAAAAAATGCTAAATCACCAGGCTCAGATTCTTCAATAAAACTTAATGGCTCACCTTGAGTTGCTTGTTGTGATGCGTCTCTTAAAAGTTTAAAGCCATTAAGTTTGTATACCATTTGTGTAAAACCGCTACAATCTANACCNNAAGGTGTTTTGNCACCCCAAAGGTATGGTGCATTAAGGTACATAAATGCNNTATCTACTATTTTAGATTTGTCTTGTTCATGCGTTGTGGTCATNCCCTCAAAANTATGCTCTAACAAAGCAGATTGGGANACNGCNGAACCAATAGGAATTGGAAATATAAGCTGTTGAGATGTTGTAATATAATCCATTACATCTGCAGATAATTTAGGGTCTGCAAGATTAATAGTGNTATACATCTCTTCAGATATTTCAAACAACTGTTTGTTATCTATCCAACCTTCATAGCTATCATAGCCAAACCTAATTCTGCTCCAAGATTTACGCATTTCTAATATTTTGAAGTGATCTCCATATAAGGCCTGCGTAACCATCTCGCTTGAATCTTCTGGAAACAGACGTACNGGTACAATGCTAAGAGGACAAATTCCGTAACGCATTAAAAAGTATTAAGGACGTTCAACTACAATTGCAGAAGCACCGCCACCACCATTACAAATACCAGCTGCTCCAATTTTTGCATTGTTTTGCTCTAAAACACTTAATAGGGTGATTAAAATTCTTACACCAGAACATCCTAGTGGGTGCCCTAATGATACTGCACCACCATTTACATTGGTCTTAGTATCATCTATTCCTAAAATCTTCATGTTAGCTAGACCTACAACAGAGAATGCTTCATTTAATTCAAAATAATCTACATCATCAATAGTTATTCCTGCTTTATCTAATGCCTTAGGTAATGCTTTTGCTGGAGCAGTTGTAAACCACTTAGGCTCTTGCGCTGCATCTGCATAACTCTTAATAGTTGCTAAAGGTGTTAAGCCTAATTCTTCTGCTTTTTCTGCACTCATTAAAACTACGGCTCCTGCGCCATCATTAATTGTAGATGCATTTGCTGCGGTAACAGTACCGTCTTTAGTAAATGCTGGACGTAAAGAAGGAATTTTCTCCATTCTTACGTTTTTATATTCTTCATCTTCNCTAACTACAACAGGTTCTCCACGACGTTGTGGCACCTCTACAGGAACAANTTCATTTGCAAATTTACCTTCGCTCCAAGCTTTTGCAGAACGCTTATAAGATTGAATTGCATAAGCATCTTGATCTTCTCTTGAAAATTCATATTCAGTAGCACAAAGATCTGCACATGTTCCCATTGCATTTTGATCGTANGCATCTACCAAACCATCTTTTTGCATTCCGTCTTCCATTTTTGCAGGTCCAAATTTTTGACCATTACGCATATGTACATAATGAGGTATTAAGCTCATATTTTCCATACCACCAGCAACAACGATATCTGCATCGCCCAAAGCAATAGCTTGCGCTCCATTTATTACAGCTTTCATACCACTAGCACAAACTTTATTAACCGTTGTACAAGGTACAGATTCTGGAATACCAGCACCTAATGCAGCCTGTCTTGCAGGAGCTTGTCCTACACCAGCTTGCACTACGTTACCCATATATACTTCCTGAACTTTTGAAGCATCTAATTTAATTTTATCTAAAGCACCTTTAATCGCAACACTACCAAGTTTAGTGGCTGTTACAGNAGATAAGCTTCCTAAAAAGCTTCCAATTGGTGTTCTTGCTGCACTTACAATGACTACAGATTTACTCATAATATATGTCTTGTTTTTTGTGTTGCGAATTTAGTGATTTTAAAAGGAAATCTAAACTATTCTGTACACTGCGCAATATTTTACTACTTTTGAGTATCAGCATAAGACTATGGCTAAATTTGTAGACAACCTGTATAAGAATCAGGCATTGTTTTTTAAGATTATGTTATGGGCACTGAGTACAGTGTTCATAGTTTATCTCTTTCCAAAAGGAGGNAAATTTAAGTATGAGATTACTAAAGGGAAACCTTGGCAGTATGAAAACTTGTATGCACCTTTTAATTTTGCTATTCTCAAGACAGATGAAGAGATAGCTTCAGAAAAAGAGGATATAAGACAAAAGCAAATACCGTACTATAACTATGATAATAAAGTTGTAGAAGAGGTTTCAGATAATATTGCAAAAGTGTTTTCAACTACATTTAATGATAGCATTAAGAGAACAGAAGGCAATCAACTTCTAAAATTTACCAACACTACATTTCAGGATATATATGAAAAAGGTATTCTACAAGAAATAGACGGTTTGGCAGAAGACCGCTTAGTGTTCTTAAAAAAAGGTAATGCTGCTGTTGAAGTAGAGTACGGAAGTCTTATTAAACAAAGCGAATTAAGAGCCTACATTAAAAATAAAGTTAAGCGAGCCAATCTCTCTAGATATGAAACAGAATTTGTAGAACTGTTTTTTGATTTAGTTAAACCAAACGTTATTGCTAATGAAACGCTTACACGTAAAGAAATTGAGAGTAAACTACAGGATATAAGTTATACACGTGGTAGTGTAACCAAAGGTAGTAGGATTATTGCTCGTGGCGAGGTTGTTGAAGGCGATAAATATAAAATATTAAACTCCNTAAAAGCAGAATTTGAGTCTCAAGTATGGAGCCAATCTAGTTANTATTGGGTTATTTTTGGTTATACCATTTTAGTATCTCTAGCTTTACTTATGTTACTTCTATTTATTAAAAAGTATAGAATTGAGATTTTTGAGAATAACACACAGATAACATTTATATTCTTTAATGTCTTAGTTATGGTATTGCTTACAACNCTGGTTGTAAAGTATAACCCAGAATTTGTGTACTTAGTTCCCTTGTGTATATTACCATTAACCTTAAAAGCATTTTTNGATGCGAGATTAGGTTTGTTTACACATGTTATAACAGTTTTATTATTAGGCTTTATAGTACCTAATAGTTATGAATATATGTTTTTGCAAATTTTAGCAGGAATAGTAACCATACTTACAGTATCTGAACTTTATAAACGAGCTAATTTATTTATCTCTGTAGCACAAATAACTCTAGTATATATCTTGGCATATTTTGCNTTTACTATAACAAGAGAAGGTACAGTAACAGCTATGAACTGGGAAACTATATTGTATTTTGTTACTTGTGGTTTAGCAACCTTGTTTGTACAACCTTTAATTTATGCTTTTGAAAAAGTATTTGGAATGGTTAGCGATATGAGTTTGTTGGAGTTGTCTGATACAAACTCAAAACTTCTCAAAAAAATGTCTAATACTGCTCCAGGAACATTTCACCATTCATTAAATGTTGCCAATCTAGCTGAAGCTGCTGCTAATGAAATTGGAGCAAATGCTATGTTAGTTAGGGTAGGAGCGTTATATCATGATATAGGTAAAATGAAAAACCCAACCTATTTTACAGAAAACCAAACCACATCTGTAAACCCTCATAACGATTTAGAACCACAAGAAAGCGCCAATGTTATTATTGATCATGTATTAGATGGTATTGAGATAGCAAAGAAGAATAAGCTNCCAGACCGTATTATAGATTTTATAAGAACACATCACGGTACAAGCTCTGTATATTACTTTTACATGCAAGAAAAGAAAACAAACGAAGATGCAGATGTAAGTGATTTTAGTTATCCTGGACCTATACCATTTAGCAAGGAGACAGCTATATTAATGATGAGTGATAGTGTAGAGGCAGCAAGTAAAAGTCTTAAAGAACCTACTAGTACGTTAATTGATAATTTTGTTGAAAAAATAATTAACAAGCAGATGGATGAAGGCCAATTTTTAAATGCCAATATAACATTTAAGGAAATACAGACNATCAAGAAGGTTTTAAAACGAAAACTTAACAATATCTATCATTTAAGAATAGAGTATCCTGAGTAGAAAGTTCATTCTAAGGTCATTATAAATTTGCAGAAAAAAAATTAAAAAAAGGTTTGGTAAGAATGAAAGCATCTCTTACATTTGCATCCGCTTAATGAAACAAGCGCAAGTTCTTAGAAAAACATTGGAGAGGTGCCAGAGTGGTAATGGAGCAGATTGCTAATCTGTCGACCTGCAAGGGTCGCCAGGGTTCGAGTCCCTGTCTCTCCGCTGAAATTTATAATTACCGGCACACAACATATTTTTCGGGGTGTAGCGTAGCCCGGTTATCGCGCCTCGTTTGGGACGAGGAGGCCGCAGGTTCGAATCCTGCCACCCCGACTAAAAGCCATTACAAATGGCATTAAAAACCTGTTAATCGTATGATTAACAGGTTTTTGTAGTTTTTAGGGTNTCATAGNATTTGATACAATATCATATAAAATGTTACTAAAAAGGCTACCAATTTTTTANCTTTAATCTAAAGAGCAATTACTGANTTGACATTCGTATAAGTTTAACTTAATACGACAGCTATGCGCTCAAAAGCNACANTAGGACTGCATTTCCTNCCAAAACTCAATCAGGAAAAAAATGGTCTTGCACCATTATATGTCCGTATCACAGTCAATAAAAAACGAGTTTACTTAAGTCTAAAACGTAAAGTCGAGGCTACCAAATGGGATACCTCGCAATCTAAAGTAAAAGGACACTCTGCAGATGCTCGACAACTCAACGATTATATCAATCAAGTAAACCGCCGTCTTCTTGAAGTTCATAAACAATTGGAAGATGAACAGCGAGTTATAACCGCACAAGCTATAAAGGCGAGATATCTAGGAGTAGATGATACATTCAAGAAATTATCAGACATCCTCACTTACCACGAGGATAAAATGAGAACAATTCTCAAGCCGGGAACTTTGAAAAATTACAAAACGACTTCCAAGTATCTTAAGAAGTTCCTCAAAACAAAAATGAAAACTGACGATGTATTTCTTAAGCATATAAACTATAGCTTCATAACCGAATTTGAGCATTTCCTGCGCACATTTAAAAGTAAAACTCACAGACCAACTCCCAGCAACAATGGTGTGATGAAACACCTCGAGCGACTAAAAAAGCTAATGAATTTAGCACAGAAATTNGAATGGGTTGNCAAAGANCCTTTCGCGAAGTTTTCNTTAAAATTTACCAAAGTGGAGCGCGAATTCNTNGACGANNTTGAAGTTCANGAGCTTATCAAATTNACNTCGCATAGAACAGCTTTAACTCAAACNCGAGATGTCTTCATTTTCGCCTGTTACACAGGNTTNTCTTGGATAGATGTNAAAAACCTCAGCCAAGANCATATNGTGAGAGGTATTGATGGNAGNAANTGGATTTATACGGNACGTGAGAAAACAGATACGCCAGTTAAGATTCCGCTTCTGCCAATTCCTGAGAAACTCCTATCGAGGTATGCCGAAAAAATGATGGATTCCGAATTACTGTTACCAGTGTATTCAAACCAAAAAACAAACAAATACTTAAAGGAAATTGCAATAGAGCTTGGCATAAGAAAGAAACTAACGTTTCACGTCGCTCGACACACCTTTGCGACGACGGTAACTTTGTCTAACGGCGTGCCGATTGAAACAGTCTCAAAATTACTAGGACATACTAAGCTATCTACAACTCAGATTTATGCACGTGTTATTGAAAGTAAAGTAAGTAATGATATGAATAAACTTCGTGATGAATTGAGAGATAAAATAGATATTAATAATAAGAAACAAGTTATGTAACATCGGTTACACTTTTTAGTTGACAATATTAATACCTTTAAAAAAAAACGATAATCTATAGCGTCTTGTATTTAAAGTGCCCACAATCTCGACAAGGAAAGTTTTTAGAAGTAAACTCTTACAAATTTTCTAATATGAACAAAGTTACAGTTAAGCATCCAAAATTTGGGCTTAAACACAGTATTGAACCAACGTTTTATACGGGATCTAGGTATGTGTCTTATGGTACAGAAATTGCAATTACCACCTATGTACTTACACTCATATTTGGATTGGATTTTGGCTCGTTAGGGCATCTTTTAAGTATTGTAGAAGCGTTGCTATTTACAATGTCCTAGATAGGTGCAGTATCGAATTCTATTTGGGCTTATTTCTATTTTAAATATAATTCTATTATCGCTAAACAAGTAAAACATGATTCAAGAACTTAAAGAATATTACGGTGGTCAGTTCGAACCTGAACTTATAAGCGAAATTAACCAGGTGGCAACATTTGTTGAAGTTCCTGAAGGTAAAGATTTGATACGACCTGGTCAATACATTAAAACTATGCCTTTGTTACTATCTGGAAGTATAAAAATAATGCGACCAGACTCTAACGGCGATGAACTATTACTTTACCATTTAGAGAAAGGTGATACTTGTGCAATGTCTATGACTTGTTGTATGGGTAACACTAAAAGTGAAATACATGCGGTAACAGAAACACCTGCAAAACTTCTAATGATACCAATTGAAAAAATGGAAGAATGGTCAAGTAAATATAGTACTTGGCGCAATTTTGTATTTACAAGTTATCACAACAGAATGATGGAACTTCTTGAAAGTGTCGATAATATAGCATTTAACAATATGGATGAACGCTTAGGGAATTACATTTTTGATAAAGTTAAAATTTTAAATAGTAAACATATATACACAACTCATAAAGAAATTGCATATGATCTTCATACTAGTAGAGTTGTAATTTCAAGGCTCCTAAAAAAAATGGAAAACAACCATTTAGTCAAATTACATAGGAGTTTTATTGAAGTCTTGTAACATCAGTTACATAGTTTAAATTATTCTAGTCTTACATTTGTTTATAATCAAAATACAAATGGAACTTCTAGAAATTTTAGGATTTATCGGAGCACTTTTTATAGGACTCGTATTAGGTTTAATAGGTGGTGGTGGTTCAATTTTAACTGTACCAATTTTAGTTTATGCACTCACGCTTAACCCCGTAATTGCAACAGCTTATTCCCTTTTTGTAGTAGGCACAACATCCTTGGTAGGAGCTATAAAAAATATAACTAAAGGAATGGTCGATTTCAAAACGGCCATTATTTTTGCCATTCCAGCCTTTATTGCTGTTTATATCACACGTGCTTTTTTAATTCCTGCAATTCCAGATGAATTATTTCAGATAGGAAATATTATGGTCACAAAGAACTTGGCCATAATGCTTTTTTTTGCATTTATAATGTTACTTGCTTCAGTATCTATGATACGTAATAAGCGCAAAGAAACCGATGAAGAAGCCGAAATTACATACAACTATCCACTTATCATTGCCGAAGGTATAATCGTAGGAGCCATAACGGGTATCGTAGGTGCCGGTGGTGGTTTTTTGATAATTCCGGCCTTGGTGTTATTGGCAAAATTGCCAATGAAAAAAGCAGTAGCTACTTCTTTGTTCATTATCGCAATTAAATCGCTAATTGGATTTTTAGGCGATGTACAGAATTTGGATATTGACTGGCCATTCTTGCTCATTTTTACAGGGCTTTCAATTATCGGAATATTTATTGGAATCTGGCTGAACAAATTCATCGACGGAAAGAAATTAAAAAAAGCCTTTGGGTGGTTTGTTCTCATTATGGGTATCTACATTATATACAAAGAACTAACTGCATAACTGAAACTATTGAATAAATACGTTGAAATAATAAAAGAATCTTTTCTAGGGTATTACAATTACCTTATCCAAGAAATTTCAAATCCATCTTGGACCAATTATCTTTATTGGTTATTAGGGGTGTCTCTAGTCGTGTTTCTGTTGGAAATTATTGTGCCTTGGCGAAAGAAACAGCCTGTAATTAGAAATGGATTCTGGCTCGATGCTTTTTATATACTATTCAACTTTTTCTTGTTTTCACTCATCGGTTACAATGCACTATCTAATGTAGGAGTAGAATTATTTGCCGATATAATCGGAATTTGGGGGTGGGAAAATATTGTAGCAATTAATGTAGATACACTTCCAGTTTGGACACAATTGTTGATAATGTTTTTCATTGCAGACTTTGTTCAATGGAACGTCCATAGAATGTTGCATAGAATACCTTGGTTGTGGAAGTTTCATAAAGTACACCACAGCGTTAAACAAATGGGGTTTGCTGCTCAATTTCGCTTCCATTTTATGGAAACAATTGTCTACAAAACAATTCAATATTTACCACTTGCGATGATAGGATTTGGTATCGAGCAATTCTTCGTGGTCCATATGTTTACCGTTTTTATTGGTCATTTAAATCACGCAAATCTTGATTGGAGTTATGGAAAATTAGGCTACGTTTTCAATAATCCTCGTATGCATATTTGGCATCATTCAAAAGCATTGCCAAAAGAACACCCTTACGGTATGAATTATGGTCTAAGATTGAGCCTTTGGGACTACCTGTTTGGGACAGCTTATGTGCCAAAAAGTGGTCGGGATATAGAGATAGGCTTTCATAATGACAACGATTTTCCCAAGACGTTTTCTAGCCAAATTATTTATCCATTTAAAAAGCAACAATAGTAACATAAGTTACAAATTACCAGTACAATGTAATATGACTTTACACTGAAAATAAATTTCTATTAATGAAAAAATATATTATAATTATGACACTATTAAGCACACTATTTGGCGCCAACGGGCAATCTAATAAAGCGATAAAAATCCTAACAGCAACAGAATATTATAATGCTATTTCAAATAATGATGTTCAATTAGTCGATGTTCGTACAGAAAAAGAGTACAATGAAGGCGCAATTGAAAACGCTTTAAATATTGATTTTTTTCAGCAAGAAAATTTCAATTCAAAGTTTAATAAGTTAGATAAAGAGAAGCCTGTTTATCTCTATTGTCGTTCAGGCAATCGTAGCCTACAAGCCGCTAAAAAATTAGATTTATTAGGGTTTAAAAAAATCTATGATTTAAAAGGAGGCTATATGGGATGGCCTTATAAAAAATATTGAGTAAATATGAATTGTAGTATTGTATAACAAAAAGTGAATTTTTTCCATACATTATTTTAGGAGTTTATTGAGATCAAAGTTTCGATAATTAATACCTCTAACTATTTTTCTACACATATACTTATATGGTAATCAAAAGGATTAAAAGTTATTTACTTTATAGAGGCTGGTAAACATTTACAAAAAAGATTCTTTTTTTTAAATTTAAGGTTATGTATCAAAGGTTACTGCAATTTGGTATAATCTTTTTTAATTTTATATAAAAAATAATTTATTATGATAATTAAACAATTTGAATATAAGCCACTTGCCCATTATTCTTATGCAGTTATAAGTGATGGAAAAATGGCGGTTATTGATCCAGAACGTAATCCCGAGCAATATTACGCTTTCGCAAAAGCTAACAATGCAGAAATTGAAGCGATAATTGAAACTCATCCCCATGCAGACTTTGTAAGTTCACATCTAGAAATTCACAAAAAAACAAGAGCAATTATTTACAACAGTGAGAAGCTGGGAGCAGATTACCCACACAACACATTTGATGAAGGCGATAGTATCCAATTGGGTAGTGTGAAACTAAAAGCGATTAACACACCAGGGCACTCGCCAGATAGTATTACTATCGTAGCAACTGAAGACCAAGAAACTGCTCTGTTTACAGGAGATACCCTATTTATAGGCGATGTTGGTCGGCCAGATTTGCGTGAAAAGTCCGGAAATACGAAGGCAAAACGTAAAGAACTTGCCGAAATGATGTATGAAACTATCACCAATAAATTTAATGATTTACCAGATGATGCACTTGTATATCCAGCACATGGTGCAGGATCGCTTTGCGGAAAAAACATGAGTGATGCCTCCAGCAGTACTTTAGGTAATGAACGAATGAGTAATTGGGCTTTTAAAAAGCAATCCAAAGAAGAGTTTATGAATACCATCCTCGATGGGCAGCCATTTATTCCTCACTATTTTGGGTTTGATGTTGATACCAATAAAGTAGGTGCAGATGATTTAAAGCCATCCATTGATAAAATCCCTTTTTCTGAAAATGCTATAAGTGAAGGCCTTATTGTCGATATGCGAGATGAAGAGACCTTTAAAAAAGGACATCTTGAAGGCAGTTTTAACATTCAGGCAGTTTCAGATAATGCAAAATTTGAAACATGGTTAGGTTCTATTATCAAACCAGAAGATACATTTACGCTGGTTATTGATAGCAAAGAAAACAAAGATGCGATGTTACACCGTGTAGCAAAAATTGGCTATGAAAAACTACTTAACAAAGTAATTACAATTTCAGACGAAAATTTGGAAACAACCGAAAAACTGAATTTGGAAGATTTCAAAAACAATTCTGACAAGTACACGATTGTAGATATCCGTAATAATAGTGAAGTGGAAGAAGGCAAATTCTTTGATAGTGCTATCTCACATCCTTTAAACGAACTGCGAGACACAGCAAATGAAATTCCGACGGACAAACCTATTGTTGTACATTGTGCTGGTGGCTATCGCAGTGCTGCAGGAAGTAGTATTCTTCAAAAAAAACTGAACGGTGTAACCGTTTATGATTTAAGTGATAACATCAAAGAGTTTAAATAAAACCCTAAAATACTATTAAGATAACGGCATCAACTTTTAAGTTGATGCCGTTTTTAGTTATTTACTTTTTTAAATCCAATATAAAATCTTTGAATTTCGGATCACTGTAATCGGCCATACCTTTATGTGTTAATGCCATATTTCCATCGGCATCAATTACATAAGTTGTAGGTAGGGCAGATGACTGAAACATAGCTGGCAGATTACTTGCTGGAGCGTAAATTGGTAAGTCATATCCCTTGCGTTTATTAAAAGCTTTAGCCTTTTCAAAATCATCATCGAATGATAATAATATGAAAGCAACTTCATCACCCATTTCCTCGTGTAATTTATCGATGGTCGGCATTTCGGCAATACAAGGCGGACACCAAGTTGCCCAAAAATTCAAAAATATGACCTTGTCCTTAAATTCTTTTAATGACCTTTTTTTGCCTTCAGCGTCAATCAATTTTAGGTTTAAATCTGCTTTGGTAAGATTTGGCATTGATGCCTCATCATTGTTCTTGTCATTCTTTCTTACCTGCGCAATCTCTTCTATATCAGGATTCATCAAGCCTGTAGCGAGTAATCCGCGTTGAGCGAAACCTATAACTTCAGTATGTAAACCAGTTGTGTAAAGTGAAATGGCCACTATGGCAAAAATTCCGTATTGAATCCACGGTTTCTTTTTATTCTTATTTTCTTTCTTAGTATTCATAACTTAAATTTTTATTGAAATTTATAGTTTGTTTTGGGTACGGTTGAAAAGGAATAAGTGCCTAGATAGTCACAATAGGCTCTTCCATCTATAGTGGGCGATACAGGCGATTTCTTTTTGAGATATTCCTCAACAACCTCATGAATCGTATAATCCATTACTTCCACATCTTTCACATTAGCCATCCTGCAAAGATTATCTATAGGGTCGCCTGGTCTAACACAAGCAGAAATAGTGTAGAATTCGTCATCTTCCATAGGCTCGCCGTTAACCGTTATTGCTGTGATACGGTTTCCACGTTCGTTTTGGCTATTGAAATTGACTTTCATACCTGAAAACCGTACCAACCAACCACCAAATCGCTCAGTCGGTTTTTGTGAAAAGGCATTGTGCATTTCTTTTTCTAACCACTCTTTTATTTGGTTACCAGTGGCTTTTCCTGTTTTCACTTTTTCATTTACAGGTAGTAAATTCCAAAGATTTGCACGAGTAATAGGTGCAGGCTTCCCGTTTTTTGGAACAATAGGGTTGCCAAAACGAAAACCATTTGAGATAGATATATCAGCACCAGTTTTCCATCGGGCCGCATCGGTAATCATATTATCCATTGGGTTTTCAACAGTAAGATAGCGATAAATAGGTGTCTTTGTGTACCCAATCACTGTTTCCAAATGCTCTTCGTAGGGCGCTTTTGCCTTATCAACAAGCGCCTGTACTTTCGTATCAGCTGGGAATACCTTTGGATCAACATCAATAAGTTCATATTCATCACTCACCAATGTGCCATCCACAAAATGCAAGGTAAGCTTACCAACAAAAGAACCAAAAGCACCTGGTTCGGTAACCTTTGCGAATTTGCCTTGTATAGGTTTGCGCACGCGCTCGTGTGTGTCATTCCCTAATATGTAATCTACACTTTCTGAAATGGTATTGTTGGCGAGTTCTACCTGTTTAAAAACACCAAGATGCGTTACTAAAAAAAGTACATCCAGGTCTTCATTGGCCTTTAAATCATCCACTTGCTTTTTCAATTCATTGGTAAGACTACTAAAGGCAATCCCTTTACTAAAAATCGGATTTTGCCTAACGGGAACATCAGGATCGTTTATGCCCATAAAGCCAACCCGAACACCTTCTATTTCTTTAACGGAATAAGCGGGAAACAAAAGTTCCTCGCTTTTTTCGTGGTACATATTCTGTGCAATAACATCCGTGTCATATCCCTGCATCACATCTATCATTACGTCCTTGCCATACACCACTTCCCAGTTACCAGGGATGATGACGTCATAGCCCATATTTTTGATGAGTTCTGGCATTACCTTACCTTCAGACAGAGCCGTGTAACCACTACCTTGTATGAGGTCGCCACCATCAACTATAATTGTTCTATTGGGATTTTTTTGTCGTTCCCGGGCAAAAAGGGTCTTAATATTGGCAAGGCCGCCACGAGTTTTAAATACCACGTTTTCATCTTCCCAAAACAATTCGGGATGTGTATCAAGCTGTCCGTGTATATCGGCAGTTTGCAATACAGTAATGCTCAAGGTGTCTCGTTTAGTTTTATTACTTGCCATTACATTCGATTTCTCCGTTTTACACGAGACCAAAACCAATAGTATTCCAATTATCGAAAGTGGTGTAATAAATATTTCCTTAAATATTTTCATAATTATAGACTTAAACTATTATATCCTTTTTTCTGAAGTTGAAGGTTGTATAGAATACCGTTTTCGACAGTTTTCATTTCATCGGGCACTTTGGTTGTATCAACTTTAAATTTATTGAGCGAAAAACCACAGGCTACTAATTTTACACCAACATTTTCAGCACGCACTATAAAGCCATTCATTTTAGAACTATCAGTAATATCGCCAATTTCCTTGCCGCAAATGATAACTTCAAATTGACCAAAATTGCTGCCATCTTCTTCTTTTAAGGCTTCCGCGGTTAAAATTATGGGCTCTAATTGTGGCACCTTTTTAGTCAGTACCACATAATTATTTTTGTTTGTATCTACAGTGTTTTGCGCTAAGGAACCACAACTCGTAAAAAGAGTCATCACGATTACTACTGTACTATAAAAAATTGTTTTCATTTTAATTTATTTTAAATGGTTATTAGTGTCATTCAGTATAAAAAAAAGAAGTCCACCAAGAATTGCTATATTTTTAAAGAGTGGTCCAAGGGTTGTAATTTGCCCTACTTGAACCGTTAAAGTGATGGGTATTAAAACCGCCATCAAAACTATTGCTGCCCATTTGGTTTTATATCCTATCAAGAATATAAAACCTGCTGATATCATTACGATACCAGAAATAATGATTAGCCATTGAGGTTCGCCAAAGAAATAGGCAATACCCTTAAAACTGGCTTTTTCAATACGTTGGGCAGTTTTCTCTATGTTAAGCAAGTGATTAAAACCTGCAACGAGAAATATGCCGCTCACCAATATGCGTAATAGTTGTATGGAACGACGGCTTATTAAAATTTTTGTCGTCATTATAAGTGATGTGAAAAATGATTGAATTTGCGTGGTGTTTATCCATAATGGTTTAACAGACCATAATGATGATGTGTGAAAGAGCAGTACGGAAGCACCAATTTTAAAATTTTATAAAAAAGTGATTACACCAATCGTGGTGGCGGAGAATCGTTATCTAAATAGCGATAACTTAGTACTGAAGAAAAATGTTCGTCGAAAAGTGCTGTAGGTCTTGAAATATTTGTTTCCCAAGAGTGAAGTTCAAATTGAAACTGCGAGGTACAAATACCATTTAGCATAACAACTTGTAAAGTGCTAAGGTCAACTTGCGAAAAATCGATTGTCTTGTTGGCCTGTTTTGGTGAGTTTTTCTTTTTACAATTAAGTTTTACAAAAGATATGTCATTTCCGCTAAACAAAGCCTTCAGTCCATTAGCATCAATGACGATAAATTTCGCCATAAAAATGAAGGTAAGAAATAACGCTATGTAAGTTTTAGATTTCACGATTGAAGCAAAAATAGAATATTTACAAGTTTACGTGAGTAACCTTTGTTACCTAAGTTGAAAATAATTGAGTTTGCTTAAAATAGAAATTTTAAAAGCCCAAGCCAATATAAGTAAGAGTAAACTATTTTAATACTTGAATTGCCCAAACTATTAAAAGAAAGCCAATACCAGTAATGGCAGGTGCTGGAATTTTCATTACTATACCCACCACAATCATTGCAATAGCGGTTAGTGCAAGTAATACTGAGATTAAGTTTAATTTTTTATTACGTGTCATAACGTTTCGTTTTATATAAAATTAATAAAAATTAATTGAAGTTACTGTAACCTTTGTTACTGTACCAAAGTATTGAAAACTTCATCTTTGCATTAAAAATTAATATATGTATTGGATTTACCAACCCTGGCCTTGGTATGTGGCGGGACCACTTATTGCCCTTGTAATGTTTGTTTTACTGCTTGTTGGAAAACAATTTGGGATGTCTTCAAACCTACGTACAGCATGTGCTGCTGTGGGTGCAGGAAAGGCAGCAGATTTTTTTAAATTTGATTGGAAAGCAGAACGCTGGAATTTAATGGTCGTACTGGGTGCGATTATCGGTGGTTTTATAGCATCTAATTATATGAGCGACAATACAGTTGAAATTAATCCTGAAATCGCACAACAACTTTCAAATGATTATCAAATAGAGAGCGCGGGTGAGGCTTATTTACCACCTGAAATTTTTTCGACAGACGCGCTTGGTGACCCTTTTATAATTGCCATATTATTAATAGGTGGTTTATTAGTCGGTTTTGGAGCACGTTATGCAGGTGGTTGTACATCAGGTCACGCCATTTCTGGATTAAGTAATTTGCAATTACCATCGTTGATTGCCGTGATAGGCTTCTTTATCGGAGGCCTAGTAATGATTCATTTAATATATCCTTTAATATTTTAATAATGAGATACATCACATATTTAGTAATTGGTATTTTTTTCGGTATCATAATGTTTAAATCTGAAGCGGCTTCGTGGTTCCGCATATATGAAATGTTTCAGTTTGGAAGTTTTCATATGTACGGAATTATAGGTTCAGCCTTGGTTCTTGGAATTATTGGGATTCAAGTAATTAAACGTAAGAATATAAAGCCGCTAAACGGAAGCGAAATGAGCTTAAAACCTAAAAATAAAAGCATAATACGCTATTTAGTAGGTGGTATAATTTTCGGTCTGGGCTGGGCTTTGGCAGGTGCTTGTCCTGGTCCTATGTATGTACTTGCAGGCGCGGGTTATGCTTCAATTCTTGTAGTAATATTTGGTGCAATTGCTGGCACTTTTTTATATGGTCTAATAAAGGAGAAGTTACCACATTAATGACCTCTATAAAACTTATAAGCAAAACCAACTATTTATAGTTGGTTTTTTTATATATCATATTTTTGTATGTATCAATAGCCCCCAAAATGTTTAATTTAAATCGATAAACAATGGAGGCAGCTCTAAATAAACTACTTAATCAATTTATAAATATTATAGAAGAACACTATAGTATAAATCAAATTAACCTACCTATAATATCAATAGCAATTGATTGTTGTGAAAAACATATCATAGATATAAGAAAAGTTTTTGGCACTTATAATTTTGATTCAACTAATGCTGAAGTTAAGTTTTTTAAATATCAAAAACCAGTCATATATGGGCATTTAAAATATTACCTACATATTCAAAGCTATCTTATTTATAAAGGCTCTGGTTCTATTACTCAACAACGGCAACTTGTAGATAATAATATTAAAAAGCTAAAAAAGGGATTAAAACCATTTGCAGAATTTGTGACCTATTGCAAACAAGGTAGAAGCGAATTAGACGAATACTATTACTTAAGAAAAAATAAAAGCCTCTGGCCAATTACGTATCGGTCAGCTTGTATTTATGATCCTGATTTTTCAACAAGTCACGACGAACTTAGAGCTGAAATTGTAGCGTATGATTTAATAATGAAGTTCTATGAGAAAGAACTGGAAACCTTAAGAATCAAAGAACTAAATGCCTATGTAGTAGATTCAAGCAATGAAAACAAATTTAACCTTGAGTGGACGTCCAATAAAATAGATTTAGTGGAGCTCATTTATGCTCTTCAAACATCTAGAGCTATTCAGAATGGTAAAATAAGTATAACCACATTGGCAAACGTTTTTGGGACAGTATTCAACACAGATTTATCTAATATTCATAGAACGTATGTCGAATTAAAATCAAGAAAAAAGGATAGATGTAAATTTATGAAATATTTAATGGTAGCTCTTGAAAATAGAGTCATTACAGAAGAATCTTAACCATTTTTAAAATGTTAAACTTTCACCCAACTTGGGTAAAGGTTGTGAACAAACTATTCCAAAACAAAGCATATTTGTAAAACGAATGTCAAATTAACTTAAGTGCCACCAATGAGAGCTTTGCTGGATTTGGTGGTACATATGTTATCCCGCAGGCGTCGTGGGATTTTTTTTAATAACCTTAAAAGTTTTACAAATGCCAACACAAATTATCACCACAGACGACCTAAGAGAATTCAAACTCGAACTAAACTAAACGACAAATTAGACTCAAATCCAGAATTTGGGGAGCTTAATGATGAACCTAGCGAATTAAGCCTTCTTCGTGAAACCTTAATAAAACCACATCGCCGAAGTAAAATTTAAAACCACATCTTTAATGAATATAATGATCGGTCACAAAGCAGATGAAAATTGCATTAATTCAATCACAAGAATTGTAAAATTCGAATACCCGAGATTCAATATTTTTAAGGCAATTCCTTCAATTTCAATTGATAAATCCTCTTACAAAGCTTTACTATTTGGAAAATAATTCATATCAAATTGATATAATTTATATATTTTTGTGTTATATGAAACAATTCATTCACAAATCAATGGCAATCTTAATGGCTTGCGTGGTACTCTTTACTACGATGTCGTTTACTGTAGATATGCACTATTGTGGTGATACATTAGTAGATTTTTCATTTTTCCAATCAGCAGAAACCTGTGGAATGGAAAAAGAGCAGTCAAGTATAGGTTGTGAAAATCCGATGCTTACCAAAAATTCCTGTTGCTCGGATGAGCAATTAATTATTGAAGGACAGGATAATTTAAAGCAAGACTTTACTAAGTTAACCTTTGAGCAGCAAACGTTCATCGCTGCTTTTACATATTCTTATATAAACCTTTTTGAAGGAACAGAATCTAAAGAAGTTCCTTTCAACGATTACCCGCGACCCTTTGTCAAACGGAATGTGCAAGTGCTGCACCAGACTTTCTTAATTTGATTTGTTAGATTTTTAGAATGAAGCCCAACAGCTACGCTGTCGTGGGCTAAAACTCGTGTTTGCCATTTTCCGCAACACGTAATTCCAAAACTCTAATAATCAAATGCTATGCTGAATAAGAGCATTAAATTTCTCATAGAAAACAAACTTGTTGCCGTTCTACTACTCGCCCTATTTGTGGGTTGGGGCGTGGTCAACGCACCCTTTAATTGGGAAACGGGCTTTTTGCCTACAGACCCAGTTGCCGTTGATGCCATACCTGATATTGGCGAGAACCAGCAAATTGTTTTTACCAAGTGGCAAGGGCGTTCGCCACAGGATATTGAAGACCAAATCACATATCCGCTTACCACTTCCCTTCTTGGTATTCCAGGCGTAAAAACTATTCGTAGTTCTTCTATGTTTGGATTTTCCAGCATCTATATCATTTTTGAAGAAGACATCGAGTTCTACTGGTCACGTAGTCGCATACTCGAAAAACTGAACTCACTTCCTGCAAACCTCTTACCTGATGGTGTCAATCCATCTCTTGGGCCAGATGCCACAGGTCTCGGACAGATATTTTGGTACACGCTGGAAGGTCGTGATAAAGACGGCAACGTAACTGGCGGATGGGATTTACAGGAATTGCGTAGCATACAGGATTACTATGTGAAATATGGATTGTCATCGGCAAGTGGTGTTTCTGAAGTAGCTTCCATAGGTGGCTATGTTCAGGAATACCAAGTGGACATTGATCCAGAAAAAATGCGCCAGTACAATGTGAGTATGGGCGATGTGGTTAAAGCCGTCAAACAGAGCAATCAAGATATAGGCGCACAAACGCTCGAAATCAATCAAGCCGAATACCTCGTACGCGGATTGGGTTACGTCAAGTCCATCGCAGATATCGAAGATGCGGTGGTAGATTCTGAAAATTTCACTTCCATCCGCATCAAAGATGTGGCTAATGTTCATTTAGGGCCAGCGACAAGACGTGGTATTCTCGATAAGGAAGGCGCCGAAGTCGTAGGTGGTGTCGTGGTCGCTCGCTACGGTGCAAATCCGCTGGAAGTCATCAATAATGTCAAGGCTCAAATTGCCGAAATAAGCTCTGGACTTCCCACAAAAACTTTATCAGATGGACGCACTTCGCAACTAACCATCGTGCCGTTTTACGACCGTACCGAACTCATTCAGGAAACGTTGGGCACGCTCAATGAAGCCCTGACTTTGGAAATCCTGATTACCATTCTGGTCATCATCATAATGGTATTCAACCTACGTGCATCTATCCTCATATCTGGGTTGTTGCCGGTTGCCGTCCTTATGGTTTTTATCACGATGAAGCTCTTTAATGTAGATGCAAATATCGTCGCCCTTTCAGGTATTGCCATTGCCATCGGTACAATGGTGGACGTGGGCGTAATACTCGCCGAAAATATGATTAGGCACTTGGAAGATGAGAAATTACGCTTTCGAGAAAACGGAATAGAATACACCACCAACGAAATCATCTACAACGCAACTGCCGAAGTTTCTGGTGCTATACTAACAGCTGTACTAACGACCATAATTAGTTTCCTGCCCGTATTTACAATGATAGGTGCCGAAGGAAAACTGTTTCGCCCGCTGGCCTTTACCAAAACAATGGCACTCACGGCATCGCTCATTATTGCGCTGTTTCTCATTCCACCCATTGCGGCATTCCTTTTCCGTAAGACGAATTTGCGTGAACGGACACAGTACGTCATCAATGGCGCACTTGTTTTATTGGGAATTCTCGCCATCGTTTACGGCTTTTGGTTAGGACTAATTCTAATCGCCTTTGCCATCACATCATTTTTAAAGATGCGCGGTACGCTTTCGCAAAAGCGCAAAAACCTGCTTGACATCATCATTTCATCGGTTGCCATAGTGTTCTTGCTCGCTACGTATTGGCGACCATTGGGCTTTGACCGAAGCGTAGTAATGAACCTAATATTTGTTTCCATTATCTGTTTTGGACTGCTCGGTGTATTCTCAATTTTCAGGATATACTACGAGCGTATTTTGCGATGGGCACTTCAAAACCGATATCTATTCTTAATAGTTCCGGCTACGGTGCTCACGCTCGGTATTCTCATAATGCGAAATACGGGCAAAGAGTTTATGCCAGCGCTTAATGAAGGCTCGTTCCTGCTGATGCCTACATCCTTGCCACACGCAGGTGTTGAAGAAAACAAGCGTGTACTACAACAGCTCGATATGGCGGTGGCAAGCATCCCTGAAATCGAAACTGTAGTAGGAAAAGCGGGAAGAACCGAAAGCGCACTCGACCCAGCACCGCTCTCGATGTATGAGAATGTCATTCAGTATAAATCTGAATATATGCGAAATACATCTGGCGAGCGACAACGTTACAAGGTCAATGACGATGGATTGTTTGTACTGAAAAACGATAAATTCATTATCAATCCGAATAATGAAATAGATGATAATGTCAACTATGCCGAAACATCGCTAAAAACGACTGCTACACGCGAAGAGTTGATTGAAGATGACGATGGCGAGTACTACCGAAACTGGCGACCGGACATTGAAAGTCCTGATGATATTTGGAACGAGATTGTACGAGTGACCAAATTACCAGGCGTGACATCGGCACCCAAGTTGCAACCCATCGAAACGAGATTGGTAATGCTACAAACGGGAATGCGTGCGCCTATGGGCATCAAGGTAAAAGGTCCCGATTTAAAGTCCATAGAAAACTTTGGACTGGAATTGGAAGACATTCTCAAACAAGCCGAAGGCGTTAAGGAACAAGCTGTTTTTGCAGACCGTATCGTGGGCAAGCCGTACCTACTCATAGATATTAAGCGAGACCAATTGGCTCGATATGGCATATCCATAATGGATGTTCAGGAAATTCTTCAAGTGGCAGTTGGTGGTATGCCACTCACACAAACCGTGGAAGGTCGTGAACGCTATGCCGTGCGCGTGCGCTATCCAAGAGAGTTACGGGCAAATCCGGACGACCTTAAAAACATCTATGTTCCTGTTGAAAAAGGAAGTCCTGTACCGCTGGGCGAATTGGTAGATATTCGCTACGAGCAAGGACCACAGGTCATTAAAAGTGAAGACACTTTTCTTATTGGCTACGTGCTATTTGACAAACTCGACGGCTATGCCGAAGTGGATGTGGTAGAAAATGCCCAAGCGCTGATTCAAGAAAATATTGATAACGGTTCGCTGGTCGTACCACAAGGCGTGAGCTATCGCTTTACGGGAACCTATGAAAATCAGTTACGAGCAGAAAAAACGCTATCGGTTGTCGTACCGCTTTGTTTGCTGGTTATTTTCTTGATTTTGTATTTCCAATTCAGGTCGGTTTCCACATCGCTTATGGTGTTTACCGCAATCGCCGTGGCCTTTGCTGGTGGCTTTATAATGATATGGCTATACGGACAAGATTGGTTTTTCAATTTCGGCTTTTTTGGCGAAAATCTGCGGGATTTGTTCAATATGAAAACCATCAATTTAAGTGTAGCCGTTTGGGTAGGTTTTATCGCCCTATTTGGTATTGCTACGGATGATGGCGTGGTAATGGCCACCTATTTAGACCAATCTTTCAAAAGCAACGAACCAGACAATAAAAAGGGCATTCGTCTCGCCACTTTGGAAGCCGCAGGTAAACGTATTCGTCCGTGTTTGATGACTACTGTAACTACGGTACTGGCACTACTTCCCGTACTTACATCCACAGGCAAGGGAAGCGATATAATGATACCGATGGCGATACCCATTTTTGGCGGAATGATAATCGATGTTACGTCCTATTTCCTACTGCCAGTCTTATATAGCTGGAAAAAGGAATACCAACTTAAAAAAGCAAACAGATGAAGAAATTAAAATATATACTGGTGTTCTTGTTTGTTTCCGCTTTCGCGAAAGCGCAACAATTACAATCCTACATTAAGGAAGCCGAAGCGAACAATCCAGAAATTCAAGCCTTTGAACTGCGCTATAATATTGCCGAAGAAAAGGTAAATGAAGCCAACTGGATTCCAAATACCGAAGTGAGTGCCGGCTATTTTGTGAGTGAGCCTGAAACCAGAGTCGGTGCGCAACGTGCACGAATAGGCGTAAAACAGATGTTGCCGTGGTTCGGTACTATTACAGCTCGTGAAAATTATGCCACCGCAATGGCAGATGCTGAATATGTGGACATCACGATTGCAAAGCGCAAGCTCGCACTTTCGGTCGCACAATCCTATTATAGCCTGTATTCTATACGTGCCAAGCAAGCTGTGCTGGATGAAAATATACAGCTATTGCAAACCTATGAGCAACTTGCACTCACGTCTGTAGAAGTAGGTAAAGCGAGTGCCGTAGATGTGTTGCGACTTCAAATACGGCAAAATGAGTTACAGCAACAAAAGGAAGTTTTGGAAGAAGAATTTACGGCAGAACAAACAGCTTTTAACAATTTGCTCAACCGTGAATCAATGATGACTGTTGACGTAGTTCCAGAAATGGAAATTCCGCAGGAAGACCCTTTTTATGACAATGAAGCGCTGGCGCTCAATCCTGAACTGCTCAAATACGATAAACTTTATGAATCTGTGGCACAATCTGAACTACTCAACCAGCGTGAAAGCTTACCTATGATTGGTTTTGGTGTGGATTACTTGCCCGTAACCGAACGTAGCGATGTTAACTTCAGCGATAATGGGAAAGATGTATTGATGCCAATGGTGTCGATTTCTATACCCATTTTCAATAGCCGCTACAAATCCATTTCAAAACAAAATGAACTGCGACAGCAAGAAATAGAGACCCAAAGGGAACAGCGATTGAATGTGCTGGAATCCGCTTTCGCGAAAGCGCAATCACAACGCAACCAAGCTCGCATTGCTTACTACACACAAGAACGCAATCTAAAACAAGCCCAAGATGCCGAAGAAATTCTGGTAAAAAATTATGAAACTGGCACTATCGATTTTAACGATGTGCTGGACATTCAGGAATTGCAGTTGAAGTTTCAGATGAATCAAATCGAGTCGGTGCAAATGTACTATGTACAATCGGCCATTATTAACTATCTAATCAATTAATTATGGTCAAGGATTTTTACATAAAAAATATGGTATGTGATAGATGCATCAAGGTTTTAAGGGATGTACTGGATAAACAAACTATCGAATTGTTACAAATCGAATTGGGTCGTTTGCGCCTAAACATCGAGAGCGATGATGAAATCGAAAAATTGAAAACTTTACTTGAAAGTAATGGATTTTCCCTAATTGGCAGTACCGAAGAAAAACTCACAGAGCAGGTTAAGGTAGAACTGATTAAAGCATTACAAAAATTGCCTTTGGAACTCGATAAGAAATTATCCGCTCACTTAGCCGATGCATTGGGTCACGAGTATTCTAAAATCAGTAAGGTCTTTTCAATTACCGAAGGCATTACCATTGAGAAGTACTTCATCAAATTGAAAATAGAAAAGGTAAAGGAACTGGTACAGGCCAAGGAACTCAACTTTACAGAAATGGCACAGCTGCTGGATTATAGCCATATCAACCATTTGAGTGGCCAGTTTAAAAGCGAAACGGGTATGAGCCTGACCGAGTATAAATCACAACAGAAAAACTTTAGGAATTCATTGGACAAAATTGTATAGATAACAACCATAATTATGACACAAGCTGTTGATTTACAGCAGTAATTTTATCCAAATAAAATTAAGAACTATGAAATATAAAATCACATTACTTCTAACAATGC
>NZ_PAZX01000006.1:0-61684 GCF_002716225.1 Croceibacter sp.
GGCTGGAGAAGGTCCCAAGGGTTTGGCTGTTCGCCAATTAAAACGCTACGCGAGCTGGGTTCAGAACGTCGTGAGACAGTTCGGTCTCTATCTACAGTGGGCGCAAGAAACTTGAGTGGCCCTGACCCTAGTACGAGAGGACCGGGTTGGACGGACCGCTGGTGTACCTGTTGTTCCGCTAGGAGCATTGCAGGGTAGCTACGTCCGGATGGGATAAGCGCTGAAGGCATATAAGCGCGAAACCCGCCACAAGATGAGGTTTCTTTTTAAAGGCCGTGGGAGACGACCACGTTGATAGGCCATAGGTGTAAAGGCAGTGATGTCTCAGCCGAGTGGTACTAATAGCCTGTACGGCTTGCGCCAACAAAGCGTTCTCTTGAACTCTTTTCTAATCATCAATATTACGTGAATTCCGAATATGTCAAGATATTGATATGTCCTGATGCCTTCCATTGTGAAGGTCGAAGGAACAAACAGCACGAGGTGGCTGTGGCGGCGGGGCGCACCCCTTCCCATCCCGAACAGGACGGTTAAGCCCGCCAGCGCCGATGGTACTGCTATCCAGTGGGAGAGTAGGTCGCCGCCTTTCTTGACTCCCCTTCCTTTATTGGTAGGGGAGTTTTTTTGTTTATGNTTATTATGAAAAAAAGACCNAAGATTTTTCTTCGGTCTTTNTTNATAATATCATTTAATTTAATCCTGCNCTTTCAATTAAGCCTTTATTTGANGGGTTTTTACCTCTNAATTTTTNATAAAGAATTTCNGGAGATACNNTNCCTCCTTTTGAAAGTATATTTTCTTTAAAACTAAAAGATAAATCAGGATTAAATATTCCTTTNGTTTNAAAATAATCAAATGTATCTGCNTCTAATACTTCAGCCCATTTATAACTGTAATAGCCAGAGGAATAACCTCCTTGAAAAATATGNGCAAAAGAAGTACTCATTAAGTTATCAGTTGTTNCAGGGTATAGTTTTGTTGTTTTAAAAGAATTAAACTCTTGCTCACTAATAAGTTTTATTTTATTTGGATTAATATTATGCCAATCCATATCTAAAATACCAAAACTAATTTGTCTTAAGGTCTGAACCCCTTCTTGAAATTTATTTAATTCTTTAATCTTGTTAATAAACCTTGTGGGTATAATTTCTCCAGTTTTATAATGAAACGCAAATAATTCTAGTGCTTCTTTTTCATAACACCAATTTTCTAATAATTGGCTAGGTAGTTCTACGAAATCCCAAGATACTGACGTCCCTGATAAACTTGGATAAATTGTGTCTGCTAATATTCCATGAAGAGCATGACCAAATTCATGAAATAGTGTTGTTACTTCATTAAAGGTTAATAATGAAGGTTTGTCCTTAGATGGTTTTGAGAAATTACAAACATTAGAAATATGAGGNCTGTGATTAATTCCATCTTTAATATAT
This sequence comes from Croceibacter sp., assembly GCF_002716225.1. Classification (NCBI taxonomy): domain Bacteria; kingdom Pseudomonadati; phylum Bacteroidota; class Flavobacteriia; order Flavobacteriales; family Flavobacteriaceae; genus Croceibacter; species Croceibacter sp. The sequence continues at coordinate 1,434 of NZ_PAZX01000006.1, forward strand.
TGAGACTTAAAAGAGGTCATCCAAGCACCTGGTCGCTTGCCTGATCTAGGATGGAAGTCAGCATAAAANAGTGCTTTGAACTTACCTTCTTCATAAACCTTAAACGTTTTTACATCTTCGTGATATTTTTCAATATTAAATACTTCTTCAAATGTTAGATTAAATAGTTTTTCTGAAATTTTAAAAACTCCACTAATTACATTTTCAAGTTTGAAATATGGTTTGAGTTCTTCATCATCTAAACTGAAGCTCTGTTTTTTTAATTTTTCTGTATAATATGCACCGTCCCATTTTTGAAGCTGATCTATATCATCTAATTTTTTAGCAAAATCTTCTAATTCTTTGAATTGTTTAATGGCGACAGGTTTAGCTTTTTCTAATAAATCATTTAAGAAGTTATAAACAGTATCTGGATCTTTTGCCATTCGTTCTTCTAATACATAATCAGAATGTGTTTTGTATCCTAATAACTTTGCTCTTTTATATCTTAGAGAAACAATTTTTAAAACATTTACCTCATTGTTATACTCATTGTTTTTATAACATCGAGAGCCATATGCTAANGACATTTCTTTTCTGAGTTCCCTGTTAGAAGCGTACTTCATAAAAGGAACATANCTTGGGTAATGAAGAGTAAATATATAGCCTNGTTTNTTTTGTGATTTAGCTAATTCTTTAGCATCATTCAAAATAGATTCAGGTAAACCTTTTAATTTTTCTAAGTCTGTAATGTGTAATTGAAAGTTGTTAGTTTCTGCTAAAACATTTTCTCCAAATTTCAATTTTAATTTTGAGAGTTCATTATCTATCTCTCTNAGCTTTTTTTGATCTTCAGCATTTAAGTTTGCACCATTACGTGTAAAGCTTTTATATTTTTTATTTAATAACATTTCTTGCTCTTCACTTAAGTTGAATTTCGATTTGTTATTATAAACAGCTTTAACGCGTTCAAATAATGCTTTGTTTAAAGTTATATCATTTCCAAATTCCGATAATAGTGGAGAGATCTCTTGAGCTATTTTTTGAAGATTCTCAGATGTTTCTGCAGAATTTAAATTAAAGAAGATACTAGTAACTCTATCAAGTTGCATTCCGCTAAACTCTAAAGCTTCTATAGTATTTTTGAAAGTTGGTTCATCCTTATTGGAAGTAATTGCATCAATTTCTGCTTTTGTTTCTTTAACTAGTGCTTCTATTGCTGGCTTAAAGTGTTTATCTTTTATACGAGAAAAAGGAGCTTCGTCAAATTGTTCTAATAAAGGATTTTTGTCTTGTGTCATATATTAGTTTACTTATTAGTACTTATGGATTTTGCGCCATCAATTACCTTTTGTTTCAAACTTTCTTTATAGTCAATAATTGTTTCAAGTATTTCAGNATTACTACTACCTATAATTTGAGCGGCAAGTATTCCTGCATTTTTAGCTCCGTTGAGAGCTACTGTTGCTACAGGTACGCCTCCAGGCATTTGTAAAATAGAAAGAACAGAATCCCAACCATCAATTGAATTGCTTGATTTTACAGGAACACCAATAACAGGTAAAGGTGAAAGTGAAGCAACCATTCCTGGTAAATGTGCTGCACCACCAGCACCAGCTATAATTACATTTATGCCCCGATTGTGAGCATTCTTACTGTAATCAAATAATTTTTCTGGTGTTCTGTGAGCAGAAACAATATCAACTTCAATATCTATATTAAATTCCCTTAAAATATCTATAGCGTCTTGCATAACTGGCATATCGCTAGTACTTCCCATGATAATTCCAACTTTTGGCATAATGACTTATTTAGAAATAACTTTAATTTTTTGTTTTACTTTTTCAGCAACTCGTCTTGCTTCATTTATGTCCTCATCTATAATAGTAACGTGTCCCATTTTTCTAAATGGTCGTGTTTCACGTTTACCATATATATGTGGCGTTACACCATTTAAACTCATGATGTTCTCAATATTTTCGTAATACACTTGGCCAGTATAGCCTTCCTCACCAACAAGGTTTACCATAACACTCCCAACTTTACTTTTTGTNCTTCCNAAAGTTAAATTTAAGATAGCTCTTAAGTGTTGTTCAAATTGATTTGTGAAGCTACCTTCTATGCTAAAATGNCCTGAGTTATGTGGTCTTGGCGCTACTTCATTTACTAGTATCTCATCGTTATGTGTCTGGAATAACTCTACAGCTAAAATACCTACGTGCTCAAAAGACTCAGAGACTTTTTTAGCCACAGNTCTAGCTTTGTCNGCAATANTTTTTTCTATCCTTGCAGGACATATAACATATTCTACTTGGTTAGCTTCAGGATGAAATTCCATTTCCACTACGGGATATGTTTTAACATCACCTTTAGGATTTCTTACAACAATTACTGCAAGTTCATTTTTAAANGGAATCATTTCCTCTGCTATACAAGAAACCTCGGGTAACGGTATAAGATCTTCATCATCTCTAATAACGCTCACACCTTTACCATCATAACCGCCTTCACAACTTTTCCATACAAAAGGAAAACTATGTTCTTTTCTAACTATAGCTTCAGTTAAGAGTTGTTTGGTTTCATAGCGTTTAAATTGAGCTGTAGGTATACCATTAGATTCGTAAAACTCTTTTTGTACACCCTTGTTCTGTATTTTTCTAAGTGTTTGAGCAGAAGGATATACTGTTTTNCCTTCTTTTTCTAATGCTTCTAACGCTTCAANATTAACAGCTTCTATTTCAAAAGTTAAGACATCAACTTGTTTTCCAAAGTTATAAACTGTGTCATAATCCATTAAACTACCTTCTGTAAATTTATTACATGAAATTTTACAAGGAGCTTGAGGATTAGGATCTAGTACATGNGTCCTAATATCGTATTTACGTGTTTCGTATAATAACATTTTACCTAGCTGGCCTCCGCCAAGAATACCTATAGTAAAATCTGAAGAAAAGTAGTTGTTCATAGCTTAAATGTCTTGCGTAAAAATAATTCTTTCTAAAGGAATAGCCGAATGAATATGAGGTAAAAGCCGTAATCATTATCTTTGCCGTCTCTATGGTAAAATTACACGACAAACAGTTTGAGAAATTTATAGGCAATGATGCTATTAATCACGCTATCAATGGNATTGCNGTAAAATTAAATGATGAGCTAAAGGATAAACGACCTGTATTCTTAACAGTATTAAATGGCGCATTTTTGTTTTCTGCAGAAATAATAAAACGCTTTAATTATGAGTGTGAATTAAGCTTTATAAAGGTAGCGTCTTANGAAGGAATGCAACAGGGCGAGATCACAACAGTAATGGGNGCAGAGCCTTCTCTTAAAGGACGNACAGTTGTAGTAGTTGAGGATATTGTAGATTCTGGNAATACGATTGAAGCTATTATGCAGATTCTTGATAATGAAGGTGCAGAAATTATAAAAATAGCAACTCTTTGTTATAAACCATCTGCATACGGTAAGCATTACAAATTAGATTATGTAGGCTTAGANATAGATAATACATTTATTGTAGGATACGGTTTAGATTATAAAGGTCTAGGCAGAAACCTAAAAGATATATATAAACATAAACCAACAAAAATGACTAACATCGTTCTATTTGGCCCTCCAGGCGCAGGAAAAGGAACTCAAGCAGAAGTATTAAAGGAAAAATATAACCTTGTACACATATCTACAGGAGATGTGTTTCGCTATAATATTAAAAATGCCACAGAATTAGGAACACTTGCTAAATCTTATATGGATAAAGGACACCTAGTTCCAGATGAAGTTACTATTAAAATGCTTAATGCCGAAGTAGATAAAAATGCAGACGCAAACGGTTTTATTTTTGATGGTTTTCCAAGAACAGAAGCACAGGCAGAAGCTCTTTCTAAATTAATGGATGAAAAAGACTCGCAAATAGATGCTATGATTGCTTTAGAGGTAGAAGATGAAGTTTTAGTACAGCGCCTATTAGAACGNGGTAAAACTTCAGGCAGAAAAGATGATGCCAANGAGGATGTTATACGAAACCGAATTAAAGTGTATTATAATGAAACTGCAATTTTAAAAGANTACTACCAAAAGAANGATAAATACCATGGTATAAATGGTGTAGGTAGTATTAATGAAATTACAGAAAGACTAAGTAAAGCTATAGATAAGCTTTAAAAAATATCGAATTTTTTATTTCGAATATGGTATGATGAAGTTTACTTCTTATATTAAATATTCATCACTATAAACTATCACCCAATGACTGAAGGAAATTTTGTTGACTATGTAAAGCTGCACCTTAAATCTGGTAAAGGCGGACAAGGATCTGCACACATGCGCAGAGAAAAGTATATAGAAAAAGGAGGCCCAGATGGTGGTGATGGTGGTCGTGGTGGTCANGTNATTATTAAAGGAAATAAAAACCTTTGGACATTATACCACCTTAAGTTTAAAAGACACATTAGTGCTGGCCATGGAGAACATGGTAGAAAACAAGAAATGTCTGGCGCAGATGGTGAAGATCAATATATAGACGTGCCACTAGGTACGGTTATAAGAGATAAAGAAACAGAAGAAATTCTTCATGAAGTCATTAATGATGGCCAAGAAATAATNATTGCAAAAGGAGGTTTAGGCGGCCGTGGNAACACACACTTTAAAAACAGTGTAAATCAAACTCCTAGNTACGCACAACCTGGTTTAGAAGGNGAAGAAATAGATGTTACTGTTGAGCTTAAAATACTAGCAGATGTTGGTTTGGTAGGTTTTCCNAATGCAGGAAAGTCTACATTATTGTCTGTAATTACTGCTGCAAAACCTAAGATTGCCAATTATGAGTTTACAACNTTAAAGCCAANTTTGGGTATTGTAGAGTACCGAGATTACCAGACCTTTGTAATGGCAGACATTCCTGGAATNATTGAAGGTGCTGCAGAAGGAAAAGGTTTAGGGCATCGCTTTTTAAGACATATAGAACGNAACTCAACCCTATTATTTTTAATACCTGCAGANGCTCCAGATATTGTTGAGCAGTATCAGGTATTGTTAGATGAGCTACGCCGTTACAACCCAGAACTGTTAGATAAAGACAAGCTTATTGCAATATCTAAAAGCGATATGTTAGATGAAGAGTTAAAAGGAGAGTTAGACGCTTCAATTAAGGGTAAATTTAATAACGTTCCTTATTTATTTATTTCATCTGTTGCGCAACAAGGGCTACAACAACTTAAAGACAAGCTGTGGCAAATGCTTAATAATTAACTTGTTGTATTAAATTAAGGTTTTTTTAACATTTGAGTTTGTATTTTGTATGCTAATTAACTTAGCATATGAAACAANTNCTACTTTTAATTAGTCTTCTTTTTACATCAATATTTTATGCACAATGTCCTACAGGAAATTTTGCAGATTTAAGAACACAAGCCGATGTCGATGATTTTGGCGCCAACTTTCCAAACTGTACCACACTTATTGATTTAAGAATAGGGACAACTGCAGTATCTACAGATCAAATTACAGACCTTTCGCCACTTTCTTCATTAACTACTGTTCAAGACTTACTAGTTATAGAAAATGATGATCTTTTAAACTTAAACGGTTTAGGAAATATAACTGTAGAGAATCTTACTATTACTCAAAATGAATCTTTACAAAGCATTTCTACTAGTCAAATTGAAGTCACCTCTCAACTAAGAATTCTTGATAATCCCTCATTAGTTAGTTTAGAAGGTTTTGAAGGAACAACAATGTTACAAGTTTTAGAGATTAGTAATAACCCTATAACTTCTCTTTCAGGATTAGATAATCTCACAACTGTAACATTTTCTGCAGCAATTAATGACAATGACGCTCTATTAAACTTATCTGGTCTTGGAGGCTTAACCTTAGCTCGCGGATTAAGTGTAAACCAAAATAATAATCTTCAAAATTTAAATGGAGTTGGAATGCTTACTGTTGATAATTTAGGTATAAGCTCTAATGTTGCTATGTCTGAAATTTCTACAACGACGAGCATAAATGTTACTGTAAATTTAGAAGTGAATAATAATACTTCCTTGGATAATTTTACTGGCTTAGAAGAGACAACTCACCTTCAAGATCTTCGCCTTTCAAACAACGCCATAACATCATTTACTGGATTAAATAATCTTGTGGAGATAAGTGATTTTTTCAGAATTATACAATCTCCAAATATTACAAACTTTACAGGTTTAGATAATTTAGGAATTATAGAAAGTTTAGAAGTTAATAATAATAGTAGCCTAACTAACCTTAATGGATTGCCTGATGCTACCTTGTCTTTTGTCCTTATAAGCAATAATCCTGTACTACAGCAAATTGCGACAACAAATACATTACAGGTGACAGAAAGCTTGCAGGTTTTGTTAAACGACGACCTAAATAACTTACAAGGACTTGAAACAACAACAAGCTTAAGTAATGTCTCAATTAGTAGCAATACTATTTCTTCTTTAGTGGGCTTAGAAAATTTAACTGAGGTAACAGGGTTTTTAACTATAGCTTCTAATATTATATTACCTAACCTTACAGGCCTTACCAATTTACAGAGTGTAATGACATTAGTTGTAGAGTTTAATGAGGATTTGATTAACTTAGATGGTTTGGGTAGCACTACTATTCAAGAGTTAGCTGTTACAGATAATCCATCAATGTCTTCAATAGCATTAACAAGTGAACTTGAAGGGATGCAAGAAATTGAAATAGTGGACAATGCTCTGTTAACAGATCTAACTGGATTAGAGAATATTGTTTCAACCTCATTTATCGGTCTTAGCGGAAATGGTATAACATCACTAAATGGGTTGCAAAATTTAGAGAGCGTTCAAAATTCCTTTATTATAAATACTAACGATATGTTACCCAACTTGAATGGTTTAACTAGCCTTCAATATGTTGAGTCACTTACCGTAGGTCTTAACGAGACAATGGTTAATTTAAATGGTGTTGGTGATATACAGGTTGCAGCATTAAGGCTTACACTTAGTCCTAATGTACAACAACCATTAACGCAAGGTTCAATAGCTGTAACATCTAGCATAGCTATTGAAGATAATCCTAATATCACAAACTTAAATGGGTTAGAAACTACAACTCAAGTTAGTTCTATTAGTATTGAAAGAAACCCTTTATTATTTAATATTAATAGCTTGGAAAATGCAACTGTAGTAGGAAATGTGCAAATTATAGATAATGCCGCGTTGTCTAATTGTAGTATAGAGAGCTTTTGTCTGGCCATTGCAGCAGGAAATACAAATTTTAATATTGCCAATAACGCAACAGGTTGTAATTCATTACAAGAAATTGAACAAGGCTGTATAGGTGTTGTTAACTCTCTTACAGGAACTATTTCTTTCGATATAGATAACAATGGCTGTAGTACAGGAAACACACCATCAGAAGGCATACTTGTTAGTGTAGAAAATTCAAACGGAATACTATCAACACTTACAGATAGTAATGGTAACTATGTGTTATTATTATCTGATAATGAATATACGGTATATATAAATGAACAATCTTTACCAAGTGATGTTTCGTTTTCTCCTGCAAGTCAAACTGTTTTATTCACAGAATCTGAAACAGAGGTAACTGCAGATTTCTGCCTAACATCTTCAAGTTCTTATGACGACCTAGCAGTTTCAATTTTTCCATTAGAAGAAGCACGACCAGGTTTTGAAACAGATTATTTAATCAATTTTGAGAATAACGGAACTACAGTTTTAAATCCCACTATAACTTTAATGTTTGAAGATACTAAGATGAATTACCTTAGTAGTACACCTCAAGAGACTTCAGTAACTAGTAATATGGTAACTTGGAGTTTTAGCAACTTGCAGCCATTTCAAAGTGGCTCTATTGTGTTTACTACAGACATTTTTCAGCCACCAACAGTTAATGGAGACGATATCCTAAGCTATACAGTAACAATATCTCCAAACTCAAATGATGCTATTCCAGAAGATAATAGTCAGGTTTTCGAGCAAATAGTAGTAAATTCTTTTGATCCAAATGACAAGCAAGTAACACAAGGTGAAAGTATTTTAGAAGCAGAAGTGCCTAATTATTTAGATTACCTGGTTCGTTTCCAAAATACAGGTACAGCAAGTGCTGTAAATATAACAGTAACAGATACATTATCTAATAATTTACAATGGGGAACTTTAAAAGCAGTAGCTTCTAGTCATGAGTACAGATTAGAGGTAGAAGATGGAAACATTGTAAAATTTATTTTTGAAGATATATTTCTTCCTGCAGAACAAGATGACTCAGAAGGTAGTAACGGGTATGTTGCATTTAGAATAAAGCCAGTAGCAAGCCTTACAATTGGAGAGTCTGTAGAAAATACTGCAAATATCTTTTTCGATTTTAATGAGCCAATCATCACCAACACTGTAACTACAGAGGTAGTGGCGCCACTTAGTGTCCCAGAAACTAGTATGCCCGAAAATATATTGATTTATCCTAATCCAGTAAATTCGTATTTAAATGTAGAAACTGTTTCAGGTAATACAGTCACATCAATAGTAGTAACAACGTTAACGGGGCAACGTTTATTAACATCAAAGAACACCTCTATTAATTTAACTTCTCTAACTAAAGGTATTTACTTTGTGACAGTTACAACCCAGCAAGGAAAATTTATAAAACGAATAATAAAAGATTAAACAATCTTGGTTTAATTTTTGAATACATTTACTAAAAATTAAAAACTATGAGAGGTTTAAGTTTACTTTTTGTTGCACTATTAGTAATGTCTTGCGGTGGTCCTAAACCGATTGTAGATTATGATAGTGAAGCAAATTTTTCAACCTTTACGACGTATAATATTTTTCCAGACATACAAACAAACTTGAGCCAGTTAGATGAAAAGCGATTATATAGTGCTTTAGATGATGCTTTAAAGGAAAAAGGAATTACTAAATCAAGATTTCCAGATCTTTATATAAATGTATATACTTTACAGTATGAAGATGTAAACCCAAACACAATTGGTATTGGTTTTGGTGGTGGCGGTAATGTAGGCGTTGGCGTTTCTGGTGGCATTCCGTTAGGTAAGAGTAGAGTTAACTTTCTTAAACTTACGCTGGATATTATAGATGAGTCTTCAGATAATCTTATTTGGCAAGCAGTTTCAGAACAAAAGTTTAATTTAAACACCTCTCCAGAGTACAGGTTAAATTACTTTAAGAAATTAATTTCAAAAATGCTTAAAAGCTATCCACCTAAAGAATAATCTGTATTAGTTATTTAAAATACTTATCCCCAATTTACGTTAAGAAACCTATGAGATATATAATTTTAGCAATCATACTTTGCTTCTCGCTAAATGGTGTTGCGCAATCTAATTATGAAAAAGGACTGCAATCATTTAACAAAGAGAACTATAATACAGCTAAATCTTACTTTCAGGCTTATCTCAAGGAAAATCCAAATCACAAACAAACAAAGGAATACCTTGGTGATATTGCTGGTCACTCTAAAGATTGGGACACCGCTTTAGATTATTATAAAGAGCTTTTAGACGCGTCTCCAAAAAATGCCAATTATCACTTTAAATATGGAGGTTCACTAGGACTTAAATGTCTTGAGATGAATAAAGTTAAAGCTGTGTTTTATATAGATGATATTAAGTACCACTTAAATGAAGCAGCTAAACTGGACCCTAACCATATAGAAGTAAGATGGGCTTTGGTTGAACTTTATATACAGTTGCCAGGCATATTAGGTGGAAGCGAGTCTAAATCTCAGGAGTATGCAGAGCAGCTTTATAAGATTAGTCCTGTAGATGGGCACTTGTCTAGAGGATATATAGCAGAATACAGTAACAGACCTAAAGATGCAGAAGTACACTATAAAAAAGCTATAGAGATTGGTGGCTCTCCTCACACGTATGAGAAACTAACTAAACTTTACGAGGAAAACAATGAGCCAGAAAAAGCTGTAAATACATTGGAAGACAGCTTGAAAAAATATGACAGGAATCAACTTAATTACCAAATTGCAAAAATTTGCGCCCAATATAATATTAAGCCACAAACTGGTTTGGTGTATGCAGACAGATATATACAAAATCACTCCATAAAAGATGGCGTACCATTAGACTGGGCGTATTTACGAAAAGCACAAATGTATAGGCATATGGGTAATAGGAGCAAAGCCTCATATTGGATTCAGGAAGCCTTAAAAGATCGTTCAGACTTTAAAGAAGCACTACAAGAACGCTCACTAATTCTAGATATGTAGTTGGGCAAGCCGCCATTTATAAATGGCGTCGGGCTTTCGCTACTCACTTTTTTGCAAACAAATGCAAAAAGAGTTTAAACACGCGCTCAATCCCTCTTGCATTTTTTATTTTTACATCATCATATAACAAATTGTAAATTATGAATATTCACTTTATTGCAATAGGAGGAAGTGCTATGCACAATTTAGCCTTAGCATTACACCATAAAGGATATAAGGTTACAGGAAGTGACGATACTATTTTCGAGCCTTCAAAATCTAGATTAAGTAAGCATAATTTACTGCCAGAAACATTTGGGTGGTTCCCAGAACGTATAACCAATTCTTTAGATGCTGTAATATTAGGAATGCACGCAAAAGCAGACAATCCAGAATTATTGAAAGCAAAAGAATTAGGACTTAAAATTTACTCCTACCCAGAATTTCTTTACGAACAATCTAAACAAAAAACACGTGTAGTTATTGGTGGCTCACACGGTAAAACTACCATAACAGCTATGATCTTGCATGTTATGAACTACCATGATAAAGAGGTAGATTATATGGTTGGTGCGCAATTAGAAGGCTTTGATACTATGGTGCACTTAACAGAAGAAAATGATTTTATCGTGTTAGAAGGAGACGAGTATTTATCTTCACCTATAGACAGACGACCAAAATTTCACTTATACAAACCCAACATAGCATTACTTAGCGGTATTGCTTGGGATCATATAAATGTTTTTCCAACATTTGAAAACTACGTAGAGCAATTTAAAATCTTTGCAGATTCAATGTCTCGAGGTGGTATTTTAGTATACAACGAAGAAGATCCAACTGTAAAGCAAGTTGCAGAAGAGGCTACAGCTCCAACTCGCAAACATGCGTATACAACAGCAGCTTACTCTGTGGAGAATGGTAAAACATTATTAGAAACTCCTGAAGGCCCTATGCCAATTGAAATATTTGGGGCTCATAACCTTAATAATTTAGCAGGTGCCAAATGGATATGCCAACATATGGGCGTAGACGAAGACGAATTCTATGAAGCAATATCAACTTTTAAAGGTGCATCTAAACGTCTTGAGAAAATTACAGAAAATAATAATGCCGTTGTATATAAAGATTACGCCCATAGTCCTAGTAAAGTAAGTGCAACCACAAAAGCTGTAAAAAATCAATATCCAGACCGCAAATTAGTAGCTTGTTTAGAGTTGCACACCTACAGTAGTTTAAATGCTGAATTTTTAGACCAATATGAAGGAGCTTTAGATGCTGCAGACAAAGCTATTGTGTTTTACTCACCAGATGCTGTTCAAATTAAGCAGCTAGATGAGGTGAAGGCAGAGCAGATTAATGAAGCTTTTAAAAGAGATGACTTGGTAATTTTTACAAATCCAGCAGATTTTAAAACGTATTTATATGCACAAGACTTTAAGGATAGTGTACTACTATTAATGAGTAGTGGTAATTATGGTGGTTTAGATTTTAATGAGCTAAAGTCTGTAATATAGAGTACAGTTAACTGTCAAAAATTGAGTTAATGTAATTTAGTTTGTGTGTTGGTTCAGAGTTTTCTAAAGCACTTTTAGCAAGCATTTGTTCAGCGTTAGGTTTATCTTGGCTTATTTTAAATTTGCCTTCCCAAGAAGTAATGTCTACTTCAAAACCTTCAATAAAATCTATTAAACGCTCCATTCTTACATCGTTTTTGTCTAAAACAAACTTTTGTTCCAAACCTTCTAGTTGAGCAGTCATATTTACTATTGATTCCTTTACCTCATTAGCATTTTCAATTTTACTTACACTACCTTCAATATGTATTTTAATGTAATTCCATGTAGGTAATTGTTTGCTTTCAAAAATACTTGGTGAAATATATGAATCTGGGCCATTAAAAATGATTGTACAAGGATTGCCATTAGATAGTAATGAGGTTTGCGGATTTGCTTTGTCTATATGACCAATTAATTTGCCAGCACCTTGTTTGGTTTCCTTGTAGGTTAGTGGTAAATGCGTCACTAAAACCTTGGCGTCTTTTACAGAAATCACAGTAGCTAAAGGGTAGGCTTTAATAGTAGAAATAATGTGTTTAAAATTAGTTTCCTGATAATGCTTAGGTGGATAACTCATAATTAATTAAAACTATAACTGTTTAGGTAAAACTAGTGTAAATGTAGTCATTCATAAATTTCATATCTTTAAAACAACCAATTTTAATTATGGAAGGAAAATCTTCATTTCCTATTACCACTTGGGCCTTAGATGATCGCCCTAGAGAAAAACTACTCCTAAAAGGAAAAACAGCATTAAGTGATGCAGAACTTATTGCAATACTTATTGGCTCAGGAAACAGACAGGAAAGTGCTGTAGAGTTAAGCAAACGTATACTTGCAGACTTTCATAATAACTTAAACGAGTTAGGTAAGCAATCTGTAGAAACCTTAACAAGTTATAAAGGCATTGGTGAAGCAAAAGCAATATCAATTGTAGCGGCTATGGAGCTAGGACGAAGAAGACGTTCTGAAGCTGCTTTGGAGCGTAAGGTTATAACATCAAGCGCCTCTGTCTTTGAGCTTATGCAACCTATAATAGGAGATTTAGAGCACGAAGAGTTTTGGGTTGTATACTTAAATAATAGCAATAAAGTAATTCAACAAACGCAATTAAGCAAAGGAGGAATTACGGGTACTTTGGTAGATGTTAGGCTGTTATTTAAAATGGTCTTACAAGTAGGTGCAGTTGCAATAATTTTAGTTCATAACCATCCTAGTGGCACTTTAAAAGCAAGCCAAGCAGATAAGCAACTTACTGAGAAATTGAAACTTGCAGGACAGAGTCTAGACATTAAAGTATTAGACCACGTAATTGTAACCCAAAAGGCGTATTTTAGCTTTGCCGACAATGGTATCTTATAGTTCGCAATGTTATTAGTCTTCACCAAAAAACAAACGCCAAGAATAGTTTATACATTTAAGCATATCTGTACCCATATGCTTGGAGTAGAGGTAAAGTTTACATCAAAAATAGAAGATTTTATTGGTCATGATGGTCCTAAAATGTCTTACGGAAGACAACCCTTAGGAAATGAATTGTTTTTTCAAAACGTACCCTTATTATTTGAACAAGGTTTTAGTGATATAGAGCCTACAGTACAAGAATGGGGCAGCACAGTCGGGTTTTTTAAGGTTACAGACAAGAGTGCATTGCCGTATGATATTTTTGCAGCATCATTCTATTTATTAAGCCGTTATGAAGAATACTCACCACATGTAAAAGATAGTGAAGGCCGTTTTCCTGCTACAGAAAGTTTAGCTTATAAATCTAATTTTATTCATCAACCTGTAGTTGATTTTTGGGTCGAACGTTTTAGGTCTGTACTAAAAGAACGCTTTAATACAATAACATTTAAAAATAAATTATTTAAGCTTAGTACAATTGTTGCTGTAGAAGAAGCATACAAATACAAGCGAAAAGGCATAATGAGGTCTGTTGTAGGAGGTTTGAGAGATTTAGCGACTCTTAGGCTAGGCTCAGTTTTTAATAGGTTGAGAACCCTCTTGTTTTTAAAGAAAGATGATTATGATGTGTTTGAGAAGCTAGTAGATTTTTCTAAAAAACATAATGTCAAGTTTAAATATATGTTTCAGCTTAGTGACTTTTCTGCTAAGGATAGAAATGTAAACCACAACAGAAAAAACTTTCATTCCCTTATAAAATCTATGGCAGATTATAATGAGGTCGGATTGTTATCTGGACATAACTCTACTATCGAAAAATCTGTGCTTAGAAAAGAAAAGAAACGCTTGGAAAATATTATGAATAGGCCACTTAAATCTATGCTTAATGCAAAGTATCCTATGAACTTACCGGAAACTCAAAACCATATTGCAGATTTAGAAATTCCTCATACGTTTTCAATGGGATATCCAGAGTATGTTGGTTTTAGAGCAAATACGTGTTCTCCATTCCTGTTTTATGATATAAATTTAGAGCGTGTTACACCAGTAAGGCTTCATCCTTATGTGTTTAATAGTTTATGTGTAAGTCCAGAAAATTTCAAAGAAGTTTCAGAAAAATTGCTACAAGTTAAATCTGCAATTAATAGGCTAGAAGGAGAAATGAACTTGGTGTTTAATAATATAGATTTTTCAACGCAAACCACAGCAAATGCTTATCTTGATTTAATAATTCAACTTAATGAAACTTAAAGATAAAAAGCATATTTTTTTCGATTTAGATCATACCCTTTGGGATTTTGAAAAAAACTCTGCACTTACATTTCAGCATATTTTCAATTCAAATAAAGTAAACCTATCATTTAATGATTTTATAAATGTTTACAGTCCAATTAATTTTGAATATTGGAGATTGTACAGAACCAACCAAGTTTCTAAAGAAGAATTAAGGTATGGTAGATTAAAAAAAACGTTTGATAAATTAGGTTACACTATAAATGACACCCTTATTTATAAATTATCTAATGATTATATAGAGCATCTTTCATCATTTAACCATCTTTTTGAAGGTACGTTTGAACTTTTAAACTATTTAAAACCAAATTATAAATTGCATATAATCACAAATGGTTTTAATGAGGTACAGCAAAAGAAAATGCATAACAGTAAAATAAACGATTATTTTGATGTGATTGTCACTAGTGAAATGGTAGGTGTAAAGAAGCCAGACCCAAAGATTTTTGAATATGCACTTGAGCAGGCAAACGCTACTGTAAATAATAGTATAATGATTGGTGATAGTTATGAAGCAGATATCTTGGGCGCAAATAACCTAGGTATAACATCTATTTACTATGACGTGCATAACGATAATGTGCCTGATACTCAGATTAAAGTAGACAATCTTTTAAGTATTATAACGTTTCTTTAATTAGGAAAGTTTTATTAAACATATATCTTGTTAAACTATGCTAAAGTCCCGTTACATCATAGTTTTGGTAATGTTATGTCTTTGTTTTAACCTCTCATCTTGTGTAGATGATGTAGATTTTGAACAAGGAGAAGCATTTACATTTTACCAAAACAATACTATCTCTCTAGTCTTTTTTGAGGTAGATGATCTAGATTTTACAAACCCAGTAAATAATGGTTACGTAACAGATGTAACTAGATTAGATTTTCTAGATGATGGCTTTATTCAAGAAAATTTAGTGGCGTTAGAGCTTTATATTGAATACAATAACACCTTTTCCCAAGACTTCAATACCACGCTTACGTTTTTGTCTGAAGCAGATGAAGAAAAATATCCAATTAATTTTGTGATAAACGGAAGCCCAGATGGCACTGTAGAGCAAACTATACATATAGAGCAAGTACCAGTAAACATGTTAGACAGCATAAGGCAATCTATTAAATTACAGGTTGAAATTGAGTTGATAGATAATGGTATGCCAATTCAAGGTGATTTAAGCTTAAGATCTAAAGCAGATTTTACTTTAGAAGTTGGAGGAGAAAGTACTGGCGGATGAAAAAATGTGTAATCCTACTTTGTTTATGTGTATTAAGTAGTTTTTTAACTGCTCAGAATAAGCAATTACTATATGGCGTAGATGGTTTACCGCAAACTTTAATGCTTAATCCAGGAAGTAATATTACTTTTAATAAACATATAGGGATTCCCTTTTTCTCTCAAATTCATGTAAATTTTGGTTCAACAGGCATTAATGCTTTCGATATTTTTGAAGACTCTCAAGTAGTTTCAATAAACCAAAGAATTTTAAACGTATTAAATAGAATTTCAACAAACGATTTTGTTGAGGTTAACCAGCAATTTGAAATACTATCCTTTGGCTGGCAAAACAATAAAAACTATTATTTTTCTGGTGGTCTATATCAAGAGGTAGATGCTATTTCTTACTTGCCTAAAAACTTTGCATTATTGGGTTACCAAGGTAATGCAGGAAGTAATATTGGCAAACCCTTTTCATTTAACGAAATTAAAGCACAAGGTGAAGCGGTAGCTGTTTGGCATTTTGGGGTCAATAAAAAAGTTTCTAAAGACTTGAGATTGGGAGGTCGTTTTAAGATTTATTCAAGTCTTGTAGATTTTAGAAGCACAGATAATAAAGGAACATTTATTACAGAAGAAACCCCAAACGGTCCTAATTTTTACAAGCACTCATTACTAAATGCAAATGTAAAAATACAAACATCTGGGTATTCAGAATTAAATAATTTACCAGAAGGAAGTACGCCAAAAGATGTTTTTGGTGTATTAGCTGGACGTTATTTTTTTGGAGGAAATCTAGGACTTGGCGTAGACTTAGGCTTAACCTATACTCTTAACGATGCGTGGTCTTTATCTGCAAGTGTTCTTGATTTGGGTTTTATTTCTCACACAAAAAATGTAGAGACTTATAGAGCTTCAGGAAGTTATGAACTTGATGGTATAGAGCTAGAGTTTCCTGAAAATAACAATGATCCTGCACCTCCATATTATCAACAACTTAGTGATGCTATTGAAGCTGCAGTACCAATTGATACATTAACAACTAATTATACAACATTAAGACCAGTAAAATTAAATGCAGGACTTAACTATGGCTTTAGTAATACTTATAGAGCTTGTAACTGTTATGCTACAGGAGATGAGCTTTATGATAACAATGTCGGTCTTCAGTTATATGCTGTAAAACGGCCAAGAGCTTTTTCTGGAGCTGCTACTCTGTATTATGACAAACGTATTACAAATGGTTTAAGAGGTAAGCTTACCTATACTATAGACGCCTTTTCATACACTAATATAGGAGCTTTAATTGCGGTAACTGGTAAGACGTTTAATTTTTACATAGCTGCAGATAATTTATTGAGTTATAGAAATCTTGCCAAAGCAAACGCCTTATCTTTACAATTAGGTTTTCAATTTATTATAACTAAAGAGTGATGAAATATATCTTAAGCTTTATGTTCGTGTTTCTTAGCATGACATTAATTGCACAAACTTCTATAAATGATTATAAGTATGTAGTGGTTCCTAAATCTTATGAATTCTCACAAGAGCAGGACCAATACCAACTAAATTCACTTTCAAAATTTTTATTTGAGAAACACGGTTTTAATACTATCATGGAAGGTGATAATTATCCTACAGATCTTGCTGAAGATAGATGTTTGGCATTGTATGCTAACGCTATAGGTAATTCTGGATTATTTGTAACAAAAGTTAGTATAGAGCTGCTGGATTGTAATGGAGACCTTGTATATATTACAGACGAAGGAACAAGTAAGGATAAGCGTAAGGGACAAGCTTATATAATCTCTACAAGAGAAGCTTTTAAAAGCTTAGAAACCTTAAATTATTCTTATAACGAAGAAAAAACTTCAAACTCTAACAAAGATTCCACACCAAAGTTTACAGATAAGGAGATTGCAGCTAAGCAAGATATAGATGTAAATGAACCTATAGCGAATAAAGCAGAAAGTACGATTGCAGAAGAAAAAATTGAAGTTGTAAAGCCTCTTGGAGTTACCAAATATAAACGAGGAGATTCTATTGTAAGCTTAATAAAGACAGATGGTGGTTTTGAATTAAGAGCTTCAAATTTAAACAACAAAATAATTGCTAGTTTATTAATTAGTGGCCAGGACAATGTGTTTCATTATTTAAAAGATAAGAATACTAAGGGTATCGCATATTTTTCAATAAATGGTAACCTAAATATTGAATATTTAGATTCAGACAATGTTTTGGTATCTCTTAGTTATGAGCTTCAATAGCTATAATGTGAAGACCAACGTTGTTTTAAGAACTCTTTAATCCCAGACTCTCTTGCATTATTGCCAGGCTTAAATAGTACTGTGCCTTTTAATTCCTCAGGTAAAAAATTAGCTTGAACAAAATTACCTTCATAGTCATGTGCATATTTATAGGACTTAGAATAGCCAAGTTCTTTCATAAGTTGTGTGGGCGCATTCCTAAGCTCTAATGGCACAGGTAAGTTTCCAGTTTGTTTTATTAAACTTTGCGCTTTCTTAATAGCCATATAACTCGCATTACTTTTAGCAGAAGTTGCTAAATAAATAACACATTGGCTTAGTATTATGCGGGCTTCAGGATAACCGATTGTAGTAACAGCTTGAAATGTATTATTAGCAATTACCAATGCTGTAGGGTTTGCATTACCAATATCCTCAGATGCTAAAATTATAAGACGTCTTGCAATAAATTTTACATCTTCGCCGCCTTCAACCATTCTCGCAAGCCAATATACAGCTGCATTAGGATCACTTCCTCTAATAGATTTAATAAAGGCTGAAATTATGTCGTAATGTTGTTCTCCTGTTTTATCATACAGAACAGTATTTTGCTGCACATTTTTTAAAACAAAATCATTTGTAATTACAACCTTTTCTGATGCTGAGGTATTAACTAGAAGTTCAAATATATTAAGTAGCTTTCTAGCATCGCCGCCACTAAGTCTTAATAATGCTTCTGTTTCTTTTAGTTCTATGTTCTTTTTAGAAATATAGGGATCTTCAATTATAGCTTTATTAATTAATTGTAATAGATCCTCTTTACTGAAAGGCTTTAAGACATAAACCTGACATCTAGATAATAGTGCAGGTATAACCTCGAAACTAGGGTTTTCTGTAGTTGCTCCTATTAATGTTACCCAACCCTTTTCTACAGCGCCTAAAAGAGAATCTTGTTGAGATTTACTAAATCTATGAATCTCATCTATAAATAATAAAGGGTTCTTACTACTAAACAAGCCATCACTCTTTTTAGCTTTTTCAATAACTTCCCTAACATCTTTTACACCACTATTTATTGCACTTAAGCTATAAAAAGGACGATCACTTTCATTAGCTATAATATTAGCTAATGTTGTCTTTCCGACGCCTGGTGGACCCCAAAAAATTAATGAGGGTAAAACGCCTGCTTTAATTTGTTTAGATAAAGAGCCGTCTTGTCCTACTAAATGCTTTTGGCTAATATAAGAATCTAAAGATTTTGGTCTTAACCGTTCTGCTAAAGGTGTATTCATAAACGCAAAAGTAAGTATTCGTGACATTATTACAGAATGTTTAAATTGGTAATACTTTTGCTAGTGTAACCTTATGAATAGAAACGGCCAACTTACTTTTTCACTATATACAATTCTTGTTCCATTAAGTTTTGTGCTACTAATGTGGGTGGTGTTTTGGTTTGAAATTAGATTTAATTATAATTTCAATAATTTTGGAGTTCAGCCACAAACATTAAAGGGATTAAGAGGTATAATATTCTCACCATTTATACATAGTGATCTAAGTCACTTATGGCATAATACGTTACCCATTTTAATATTAGGTACAGCATTGTTTTATTTTTATAGGTCCAAGGCTATAAAAATTATGATTTTTGGATTACTAATTACGGGACTTATAACTTGGCTAATAGCAAGACCATCTAATCACATTGGTGCTAGTGGTGTTATTTACTTTCTGAGTAGTTTCTTGTTTTTTAAGGGTATTTGGTCTAAACATTACAGATTAATTGCTCTGTCATTAGTTGTAATCTTTATTTACGGAAGTTTAATATGGGGTACTTTACCTAATGCAGTAGCAGAAAATGTTTCTTGGGAGGGTCACTTATCTGGATTATTAACTGGAATTTTTGGAGCTTTAATCTTTAAAGGAGTGTCTTTAAAAAAGGAAAAGTTTATTTGGGAAAAGGCAGATTACAATGAAGAAGAAGATGAGTTTATGTCACATTTTGATGAGTCTGGGAATTTTGTTGAAAAAACAGAAACAGAAGATGAAGACTTAGATATTGAGTACCATTATATAGAAAACAAAAAAGACAGTTAATTACTGTCTTTGTCTTATAGCTTCATAAAGAAATGCACTAGTAGCAACAGATACATTTAGAGATTCAATTTTACCCAATAGTGGTAGTTTAGCTTTGTAATCTACTATCTTTAAAACTGAAGGATTTATACCACGACCTTCACTACCCATTATTAAAGCATGAGAACCTGTTAAAGGTACATCGTAAATTGTATTGTCTGTCTTTTCAGTAGCAGCTACAATCTTCACATCACAACTTTGTAAATAATAGATTGCATCTTTAATATGATCTACTTTACATATAGGAATATTAAAAATAGCTCCTGCCGATGTTTTTACTGCATCTGCAGTGATAGGAGCAGAGCCTGTTTTAGGAATTATAATAGCAGAAACACCAGTGCATTCTGCGGTTCTTACAATTGCACCAAAATTACGAGTATCTGATATTTGATCTAACATTAAAAAGATTGGAGACTCAATATCCTTTATTATTCTATTTATAGTTATTTCAAAATCCTGAAATGATATAGGTGCCACTTTAGCTACAGCACCTTGATGGTTCCTTCCTTTACTTAACTTTTCAATTTTAATTTCAGGAACATAAGAACTGCTTATTCTTTTAGATTTTATTAGTGATTCTAACTCCTTAAAAAGATCTCCTTCTAATTCTTTTTGAAGGTATACCTTTTCAATATCCTTACCGGCTTCAATAGCTTCAATAATTGCTCTTAATCCGTATATTTTAGTGTCTTCTGTCATAGGGTATAAAGATAAAAAAAACACCTCTTAAAAAGAGGTGTTTTAGTATTATAAAAATGAGTGTAATTACTCAGCAGCAACTACGGTACCTTCTGCATCAGCAATAGTATAATTTCCGCCAGCTACGTTTATTGTAGCAGCTAAGAATAAACCATCGTTTAATCCAGCAGGAGCACTAGTTGGGCTATCTGAAGTATATACATTGTACTCTAAAGTTGTAGAGATTACACCTACTTTTCCTAAAGTTAACTTGAAAGGAATAGCAAATGGAGCAAGAGGAGTTTCACCTGGCGCTACATCATATAGATCTACAAATACTTGGTAATCACCATCAGCTAATTCACCAAAAGCATAGTTAACTTCTGGACAAGCTGCAGAACCTGCAACATAACCAACTGGATTAAGGAATAAATCGAAATCTACGTGATCACATAATCCTTCAGTTAAAGATTCTTCTTCATTATCTGCGTTTAAGAAACTGTAAGTAACATCACCTTCCCATTCAAGTAATGCACCAAAACTAGTGTTAGCTGCGTTGTTGATGTTAACAGTAATAGTAGAAGTAGATGGGTTTACAAAACTTTGACCACTTCCTGTACTTCTTAATTCAAAAACAACAGATTCGCTAGCATTAGTATCTAAATCGATAATAGCACTTACTGGAATCTCGTGAGAAGTTTGTCCAGCAGGAATTACAATATCAAAAGATGGAGTTGCTCCAACACCATCATCTGGTGAGTTGAACGTTCCGTTTCCTGATACGTTATAATCTGCAACAACAGCATCACCACTTACTGGAGTTAGTACTAAATCAATTGGATCTCCAATTGCACGACTAACAGTAAGGTTAATGATTGCAGCATCTCCAGCTTCATCAATTGTGATGCTCTGGTTTACTACATTAACTTCTGGTTTGTTTGGATCTGGATAACTTTGATCGTCATCCATACAACCTACAGCAAAAATAGATAAAGCTGAAAGTAATAATATATTCTTAAATGTATTTTTCATGTTTTATGTTATGTTTTGTTATAGTCTTGTATAAGTTACATCGTGTCTTAATGGACCTGATCCAAAAGTAATGATGTAAGACATGTCAAAGTTTAATGTTTCTAAGTCAACTAATCCATCAGGACCATCTAAGTTAACACCGTAAACTTCGTTACTGTAAAATCCTTGAGCAAGACCTTGGTTAGGTACAAATACTTCACCACAAATAACTTCAAAGTTCATTGATGTATCTGGAGCAATAGTGTTTACACCCCAAAATCCAGTACTTTCAGTAAGGAATTGGTTTGGAGCAATCCACTCAATTACTTCGTTACCATTGTAGCTACCACCATCTTCTCTAGTTAACTGTACAAAATAGTCTGTGAAGTTATTATCCTCCTGAGCTAATTGAGAGTTACAACCAACAAACGTAATTGCAATTCTGCTATTACTAGCTGCAACTACAGCAGGAGCTCCAGTAGAATCTGCAGCAGTAAGATCTAAAACTAATCTTGTTGGCATTGTCTCATTAAGACCACCAGTGTTAATTAATAAATTAAATCTTCCAAAATCACTACCAGCTGGAATTGTTAAAGAACCGCTGTTATCTACAAAGTCAAACTCGACACCTTCTGTTGCAGAAGATAATTCAGTGTTTACAGTGTAAGATACTGTAATGTCCTGTGAAGGATCACTACCATCTTGACCACCGATTACAACTACGTTGTAACCAGCTTCAATAGGTCCTATATCCTCAAAATAACTTTCGTTTGCTACTTGTTGGCTAAATCCAATTGTGTATGGAGTGTTAGCTACTGCTTCTAAAGTCTCATCAGTATCATCTACTAAACAAGATGTAAACATCGTTGAGCAGAACACTGTAAGGGCTAAAAATTTTAAATTTTTCATATTGCTTTTTTTTTAATTAATTCTGTGTTGAATCCCAAAATATATACGTATTAAAAGCATCATCAGTTTCCTGTGCTGGCTTATTAGCAGCATTTGCGATAGATTCAGATGATGGGTATAATAAACGCGTTGGTTTTTTATCACGTTGCGCGTTGATTGCTAAAGGTACTTGTGGGAAGTTAGTTCTATTCATATCTATGAAAGATTCAATAGCATTAATTCCGTTAGTAGCAATCCACTTTTGAGTCATGATAGCTTCAATTTTGTTAGCACTACCATCCCAACCAATTTCATCAACTCCATCACTGTTAGTAATGTATGCTTCTGCTTGAGCTCCTATTCCTAATTGGTCAAAAGAACTTCTGATACCGTCTTGGAATAAACCTTTAGCATCTCCTGCGATATATCCTCTAAATACAGCTTCAGACTGTAAGAAAAAGCTTTCTGCTGCAGAAAATAATACACCATCTTGACTAGCATCAACTAAAAGACCTTCACCAAGTGGAGAAATTTCGTCTGGAACACTAGGATCATTACTATCAACACCTTGTTGTACACCTTGTACTTCACCATCAACCGGAGTATATAACTCGTTAATTCTTGGATCAAGAATACCAGTTAATGTACCATCTAAATATTGCTCAGCATAAAGAGAAGCAACGATAAAACGGTTAGAAGTTGTTTGAGAACCATCTACGTTAAATCCGTAAGTAGCATAGAAAGGATTTTGTCTTCCTGTATCGTTAGCATAACCTGGATTAATTGCAGCTGTAGTTGTGATGAAAGAAGCATCTTGTAATGCTTGGAACTGTGTTGCTAAATAAGAAGCAGTTTCTCCATCAGTTTCAGCTAATGTAGATTGTCTCATTAAGATACGTAACTTAAGAGTATTTGCAAAAGTTACCCAGTTTGTCATATTACCATTGTAAACAACATCTTCAGAACCTACAGGGTTTGTAAGGTCAGTATTATTGTCTATTAATGCTAATGCTTCATCAACTTCTGTAATTAATGCACGGTAAATTTCCATGTCATCATCATAAGTAGGAGTTGGGTTATCACCACCTTGGAAAGCTTCAGTATAAGGAGCATCACCGTAAAGGTCAACAACATATTGCATGTAGTAAGATTTCATAATCTTAGCAATAGCTTTGTGATTTTCGTAGTTTTCGAAATCTGCATCAATCATTGCTTGGAAATTAGCAACGTTTAAGTAGATACCATCCCAGATAAAGTTATAGAAAGTACTTGTAATAATTAATTGGTACTCTTCATTAAAACCACCTGTAAAGGCGTTAATGTTACCAGCCCAGTTGTTCATCATAACATTACCTAAACGGTTCATGTTATTAGATTGAGATGGGAATGAACCTGTCATAGCGCCAGCTAATATTAAGTCTGGTGTTACCTGAGATTCAATAGGATCGTTTAATGGATCATTGATGTCCAAGTAATCTTCACACGATTGGAATGTTCCAACGGCTAAGATTAATGTAAATAAATAAATTATTTTTTTCATGTTATTATGATATATGTTTAAAACTTAATGTTAAGGTTAAGACCGTAAGATCTTGTTACTGGGTATTGGTTGATAGCCGCTAAACCTTGACCGTTACCAGTTGTGTTAGAAGTTTCAGGGTCGTTGTAACCTCTGTTTTCTTTTGGTAACACAGTAAATGGATTTCTAGCATTTACACCTACAGTTACAGCAGTAAGTGGTGTTTTAGCTAAATAATCTTGTGGTAAAGTATAAGTTAATGAAAGTTCTCTTACTTTGAAAGCTGTCGCATCTAAAACAAAGTTCTCAGTTACTGTGTAGTAATCGTTAGAGAAGTAGTTTAAGTAGTTAGAATACGTTGTCCCACCTGTAATTACGTTAGTGTTTTCTTCGAATACACCTGGAGAAGTTTCAATAGCAGAGTTAGGGTAGATAAATCCACCACGTCCGTTTTCAGCACTTTCGATTAAGTGACCAGACCAAGATAACCAAGATTTAGCACCTGACCAGAATTGGTGACCAGTTCTGTAATCAAATACACCTGCTAAACGGAAACCTTTATATTCAAAAGAAGTATTTAAACCAATGATATAATCAGGGTTTGAAGTACCTAAGTTAGTAAGATCTGAAGATACTCTAGGAGTACCAGTAGTAGGATCAATCAATACTCTACCTTGAGGGTCTCTTAAGTAAGATGTTCCTTTAATAGTAGGGAATGTTTCTCCAACAACAGCAAATACACCAACTGGGTTAGCATTGTTTGGGAAAGATTGTAATGCAATCTCATCTGTATCATCACTAATCTTGATAACTTTTGTCTCGTTTGTAGAATAAGAAATTCTAGCATCCCAACGGAAGTTTTCAGTTTTGATAGGTGTAAATCCTAAGTCAATTTCAAAACCTCTTGTTTCAGTCTCACCAATGTTAATTCTCGAAGAACTAATACCAGATGCTGAAGACGTAGATGTATTAGCAATTTGGTTTGTGTTTTTAGAGAAATAGTAAGAACCGTCAAAAGTTAATCTATCTTTAAAGAAACCTAAGTTTAAGTTACCTTCATAAGACGTTACAAATTCAGGCTCTAATAATGGGTCTGTAATAGTTCTATCTTGTCTGAAAGAGTTTAACGTTCCGTAAGGATAGTTAGCAGCTTGTTCGAAAACAGGTACTGTTTCATAAGCTCCAATACTACCGTCGTTACCAACTTTTACAGCACTAACTGCAATCTTAGCAAAGTTTAATACATCACCTTTTAAGCTTGGGAATGCTTTAGTAGGAATGAAAGATATACCAGCACTTGGGTAAAAGAATGAATTGTTCTCTTTATCTAATGTAGATACGTAGTCATTACGACCTGTAACGTTTAAGAATAAGAAATCTTTATATCCAAAATCTAAGTTTGCAAAAAGACCCATACGACGAGATCTTAATATAGTGTTAGATACTCTTGGTGTTCCAGTAATGTTATCTACATTGTAGAAACCAGGAATTGTTAAGTTATCTCCACCATTTGTAGATTGAGTAAATAAGTTATCCTGTAAGTTCTGACCGATGTTAGCACTAAAAGTAATATCATCAGTAATGTTATAATCATTAAAGTTAATGATTAAATCACCGTAATAGTTTCTCTGTGTATCTGCATAAGTATCAAAGCTAGAGATAGTAGTGTAATCTCCACCACCAACATTAACAGTATCAACATCACCGTTTACGTAGCTTAAACCACTTCTTTGACGAGTTCTGATGTTAGCGTTGTAACCAATACTAATATGATCGTTAAATTGGTAGCTTACGTTAGCAATACCACTAAAGATATCGTATCTGTCTGTTGTTCTTTCGTTATCTCTAATCCAATATGGAGATCTGTAGTAAGATGTCCAGTGTGTAGCGTTATTAGGCTCAGAAAATTCCTGTACTGGAATGTTAGTTGCAGTTTGAAGTAACTCTAAGTAAAGAGTACCTGTTGACTGTGTAGTTTTGCTAGTTAAATAAGTAGCATTACCTTCTAATGTCCAGTTTCCAATTTTCTTACCACCTTTAAAGTTGAATGTGTTTCTTTCTGAAACGTCATCTGCAATTACGAATTCTGTGTCTGTCTTGTTAGCAGATAAGAATACATAACCATCTTCTAAGTTACCAGCACTTAAAGATACAGTGTTTTGGAATGTACGTCCTGTTTGGAAAAATTCACTAATGTTATCCCCTAAAGATACATAAGGGAAAAATCTGTAAGAACCATCTTCTTGAGGAAGACCAACTGGTTGTAATGAACCATCAAATTCTGGTCCCCAACCACCATTCTCGTAGTTTACGTGCTCTCCATTCCAACCTTGACCATATCTAGTCTGACGTTGTGGGATGTAAGCGATTTCTTCAAAAGAAGTTGCAGAGTTTACTGCTACAGTAAGCTTGTCTCCACCAGATCCTTTTTTAGTTGTAACGATAAATACACCGTTAGAACCTCTAGAACCGTAAAGTGCAGCACCGTTTGCACCTTTAATAATGTTAATATCCTCGATAATGTTAGGATCTAAAGCAGTAAGTACTTGAGATGAAGAAATTACACCATCAATTACAATTAAAGCTTGGTTGTCACCAGTTAAAGATCTGTTACCTCTCAAGTTAATACGTACATTTTGGTTTACACCACTGTTTGTAGTATTAATCTGAAGACCAGATACTTTACCAGCAAGACCTTGAGCAACGTTAGGGTTTTGTGCTTGAGTAAGTTCTTCACTCTTCACAACCTGGTTAGCAGTTGTAATCTCATCCTGCTTACGCTTAATACCTAAGGCAGTTACAACAACTTCGTCCAGTTCCTCACCAGCTTCAAGTTTAACATTAACTGTGTTACTTGCTCCTACAGTTTGATTTTGTGTAGTAAAACCAATGTAAGAAAATACTAAAATGTCTCCTGTAGACGCTGAGATAGAATAATTACCATCAAAGTCTGTTTGAGTACCATTTGAAGTACCTTGAATAATGACGTTTACACCTGGAAGCGGTAAGCCGCTACCATCGGTTACCGTACCGGTAATCGTCTTTGATTGTGCAAAGGTCATTTGCACCATAAACGCTAAGAATAGCGTTAAAATTCCACTAAATTTTGTTCTCATTTTATAATTTATTTGAATTAGCCAACGCCAAAAGTGCTAATAAAAACTTAAATATGCAATATATATTAGGAAAATATTAATTTTTTAAAATTTAGATTAAGCTTTACCAATCTTTCAGTTTATAAGTGGTTTCAATGAATTTTGTGTAATAAAAAACGCCACCCTTTTAAGGTGGCGTTAATTTTACTTTAAAAAGGTTTTGTTAATAACCTGGATTTTGCTCTAATCCGCTTAAGTCAACTTCTCTTGCTGGAATAGGTAAAATAGTCTTGTTTTGACCTGGTGCAGACTCAGCTTCATTAGGCATGCCTGGACGTCTCAAGTTTAAACCGTTTCTTAAAAGATCCATTCTACGTTGTCCTTCAAATGCTAATTCTTTACGTCTTTCATTTAAGATCTGGTCTAGTGTTAAAGCACCTAGTGGTGGTAAATTTGCTCTGTCTCTTAAGTCATTGATATCATCAAGTGGAGCAGCACCAATAGTACTTCCGTTTCTAAAGTTTGCTTCAGCTCTTGTTAAATAAGCTTCAGTAACTCTTAATACAGGTGCATTATCTGAGTTTGTGTTCCCATCAGGAAATTTACTTGTAAATAATCTGTCTTCACCTGAAGCAGATGTACCTGTTTGAGTTAATGTGAATCTTAAATCACCAGCTTCTTCTTGGTATGCTTCAATTAAATTATCACTAAAAGGAGCATCACCACGACCAGCTGGAGCCGGATTTGTTAACCCTGAAAAACCTTGGCCACTATCTTGACCATCTGCAGGTGTGTTAACTAGTGTGAAAAAGAACTCAGTTGATTGCGTATTGTAGAATGTATAATTTGTAGCTAATACAAACTCATCGTTACTAATAGCATCATTTGCTAAAGTTGCTGCTTCGCCAAAACGCTCTTGGTATAAATAAAGACGCGCTAATAACAATTGCGCAGCACCAGTAGTAGCTCTTGAGTTGTCTGCATTTGTTAATGACGGTATAGCTTCTGTTAAATCCTGCTCAATTTGTGCGTGTATGTCATTAACTGTATTTCTTGGAGGATTTGCTTCTCCAGAAATTGAGAATGGTTCAGTAACTAAAGGAACAGCTAATGTAGTTCCGCCACCAACTTGTAATGGCTGACCAAATAAATTAACTAATTTAAAGTATACTAAAGCACGCATAAATTTAGCTTCAGCAATCACTTGAGCACGTTCTTCTTCTGTGAAGTTTTCATCTTCGATTGTAGGAACGAATGCAATTACGTTGTTTGCTGCACCAATAACCTCATAGTTGTCATCATAAATGGCAAATATTGAAGTGTTGTCTGCTTGTGTTTCGTATGTTCTTATGTCGTTAAATGTTGGGAATGAGCCTACAAAATCAACATTATCTGCTTGCCACTCTGTAGCTAATGTAGATGTACCATTAAGAACATCGTCTTGTTGTGCAAAACTGTATACACCAACTAATGCTCCTTGAGCACCTGCTTCACTTGAAAATACTTGTTCTGTAGACTGGTCATCTTCAGGAAGTACATTCAATTCATCTTCGCAGCTTGTAAATGCTAAAGCTGTGATTAGAATAAATAAATATTTATATGTTTTCATGTCTTTTCTTTTTTCAATTAAAATGTTAGTGTTGCTCCGAATAAGAATGACTTAGACTGAGGTGGTGTAAAAAATGTTTCACCTTGTCCTAAAGCAGAGCTTGTGTCTGTAACTTCAGGATCAATACCTTCTAAGTTGTCTGCTTTTATAGTAAATAGGTTAGTAGCTGTTGCATAAAGTCTCACGCTTTTTACTAAACCAATTTTTTCCATAAATGTTTCTGGGATAGAGTATCCTAGAGTTACATTTTTCATTCTAAAATAAGAACCATCTCTTAACTGTAATGTTGATCTCTGATCGAATGTAGAGAATGTTGGGCTGTCAAAAGCAGGTACATATGCATTGTCACCTGGTTGTTGCCAAACGTCTAATAACGCTCTTCTGTTGTTGAAACTTCCTGAAGCTGCATTATCAGTAAACCTTAAACCGTCAATATAAATATCATTACCAACACTAAAGTTTGCTAATAAGTTAAGATCGAAGTTTTTGTATCTAAAGGTATTTGTAATACCACCAACAAAATCTGGGTTTGCATCTCCTACAACAACTCTATCACTTGCAGTTGGTGTAGTTGTAACGTTCCCATCTCTATCTAACCATTCAGCATCTCCAGTTTGTGGGTTAACACCAACATATCTTATTAAATAAAATGTGTTTACAGACTCACCTACAATTGCTCTTTGAGATGCAGATCCAGCAACAAATTCTCTGCCTTGGTCATCTACTGCAGCACCTGGTAATGAATTAACTTTATTTTCATTAATACCAACATTTATACTAGTTGTCCATGTAAAGTTGTCATTTCTAACGTTATCAGTAGTTAAGCTGATATCAAATCCAGTGTTTTCAATCTCACCAATGTTTTCTGGTCTTGAATTTTGTCCTGGGAAAGCAGCAACTGATAATGGTACGTTTAATATAAGGTCTGATGTTACTTTGTTGTAGTAATCAACAGTTAAAGATATTCTATTGTTAAACAAAGATGTTGCAAAACCTAAGTCGTAAGATTTAGACTCTTCCCATCTTAAATCTGGGTTTCCAGGTGAATCTGGTGCTAAACCAGCAGAACCATTATATTGACCAATTACACCACCTTGGTATAATGCTAAAGAGCTAAAGTTACCAATTCTGTCATTACCTGTTGTACCATAACTTGCTCTAAGCTTTAGGTTGTTTAACCAATCAACATCTTCTAAAAATGCTTCTTCAGAGATGTTCCATCCACCGGCTACTGAGTAGAATGTACCAAACTGCTCATTAGCTCCAAATCGAGAAGATCCATCTCTTCTTAAAGACCCTTCTAATACATATTTGTTGTCGTAAGCATAGTTTACTCTACCAAAATAACCTACTAATCTGTTTTCTGTTGCACCAGATGTAGTAGTTGTTTTTTCTGCAGCAGAAACTACGTTTATACTTGCATCACTAACAAAGCCTGTACCAGCTACTGTAGATGTTCTAATTTTGTTTTCTTCATAAGATATACCTACTACAGCTCCTACAGAGTGTACGTCATTAAACGTTTTGTCAAAGTTTAAAGAGTTAGTTAATAGTACTCTATTGTCTTGAGCGTAACTATTTGAAGCGAATCCACCAGGAGTGTTAATCTCAAAAGAACGTTGCTGCTCCTCAATTAAAACTCTATCTACACCAAATTTTGAAGTAAAACTTAAGTAATCTGTAATTCCGGCAGTTGCGAAAAAGTTACCTGTTAATCTTGATTGATCAGATTTGTTGATGTCTAAAGATTCAATTGCTATTGTGTTTGCAATAAAACCAGTGTTTACAAACTGTCCATTTTCATCTCTTGGTTCAACCCAAGGTCTTATTAAATAAGCAGATGTAAGTGGAGCAAACGTGCTGTTCTCTGCACCTACTCTGTCAAATTCGTTTAAACTTACACCAATGTTTGCACCTACATCCAACCAATCATTAGCTTCGTGGTTAATGTTTATACGACCAGCAGTTCTTTTAAGTCCGTTTCCAATAATAAATCCTTCTTCATTTTTAAAGTTTGTACTAATAAAGAATGAAGTTTTTTCACTACCACCACTTACAGAGGCATCTATATTTTTAGAGATTCCAGTTCTTGTAACACCATCTACCCAATCAAAATCACCTTGAGGTAAGTCGTCTGGAGAAGTCACTCCTGAGAAGTAACCTGCATCAACTGCATATTGTCTAAACTCGTCTGCAGTCATCATATCAAATGTGTCTGTAGATTCGCTGAAAGCAGTATTCATATTTAATGTTACTCTAGTATCTTGCCCTTTCTTACCAGTCTTAGTTGTAATTAATACAACACCATTAGATCCTCTTGATCCGTATACAGCAGTTGCCGAAGCATCTTTTAGTACTGAGATAGATGCAATATCATTAGGGTTTATGTTTGCTAAAGGGTTAAGTCCTTGGTTCGCACCTTGGTTTGATGTAAGGTCTGTGTCATTTAATGGTACACCATCTACAACAAATAAAGGTCTAGCTCCAGATGAAACTGATGCAACACCACGAATTTTAATTGTTGGAGCAGCTCCAAGAACACCAGAAGATTGTACTACTTGTACACCAGCTGCCTGACCTTGAATCAATTCTTGAGGAGAATTTGCGGGAATGTCTCTTAAAGCCTCTTCGTCTACCACAGAAACACTTTGTATAAGCTTACGCTTATTTTGTTGTCCAAATGCTACAACTACTACTTCGTCTAGCTCTGCTGTGCTTTCTGCAAGGGTAACGTTAATGTTGGTTTTGCTTCCTACAAGCTGTTCTTGTGTTTTAAAACCAATAAAAGAGTACACTAAAGTACTTGTTTCGCTTGCGTTGATAGAATAATTTCCATCAAAATCGGTTTGGGTTCCATTAGAGGTCCCTTTTACAATAATTGTAACACCTGGTAGTGGTAAGCCAGAATTATCTGTAACCACACCTGTTACGGTTTTGTCCTGTGCAAAAGAAAATTGCACGACAAACGCTAGGATTAGCGTTAAAATTCCACTAAACTTTGTTTTCATCTTATAATTTATTTGAATTAGCCGGCACGAAACTCAGCAATAAACCTAATAATTGCAATGTTTATGAACACTATTATTCGCTTTTAACATATTTTAACATTTGTTGGTTAAAATTTTGTAAAAAAGCTTAGGTGTACTTTCGTGTTGTCGAATTTAAATGACTGATCGCTTGTTTTTCCATTGGCAAAAACAACTTTTAATAAACCCGAATTGGTATAAAGCCCTAAACCAAAACCAATACTCACGAGTTGCTGCTTTATGCCTAACACATCATTTTCATAATATGCATAATCTAACACAGAGTGCGTATAAAGATTTGGAGATAAGATATAGCGAAATTCAGACTGAAATGAATTTAAAAGAGATGCATCTATACTATTTTCTTCAAATCCTCTAATTGATTGAATGCCTCCAAACCTAAACAGTTCATTTGTTATGTAGTTTTCTGTTAATAGTATTGAAGCGTAGTTTTTTGCAAACAAATAACTTCTGTCACTAAGTTGATAATTGTATTGAGAATTAATAGAGCCTCTAACTTGGGTGTCCTCTAGCAATTCGGTAGATCTTTTCCCCACTAAACTGTTTAGGCTAACGTGAAATGTAGTCGGGAATAGCTTGTTGGACGAAAGTTGTTCTGTTTTACCTCCAAAATCTACGTAGTTAGAAGTGTAGTCTACAATGGTGGTGCCTGCAATTGGTTCCTCTTCAAGGTTGCTGGATGTTGTTCCTTTGTAGCCTAAATAAATATTAGAGTTGTTGGTGATTTGATAATTTAGTCGCGCATTTTGGTCAACAGTAACAAACGTAGAATCTCTCTTAAATATTTCAAGGTCTAGCAATAAACCCACTGGTGTCTTGAATAAATATGGAAGGTTAATGCCAGATTTAAATTGAACTTGTTCTCTTCCGTCAGACTTATAGGTTAGATTAAGAGATTCTCCAAAATCTAAATTATTAGTAAGATTTAAATCTAGGTACCCATTAAATTCAAGATTGCCGGTTTCTGCATTATTTGAAAAGCCTAAAAAGCCATCAAATGAATTAGATTTTTTCTTCTCTATGTATAAATAGACACTTGTGGAATCTTTAGTGAATAGAATTTCAGGATCTTTTTTAGTGGTCGCAAAACTTAAATTGTCTAACTGTTTAGATTTTCGCTTTAATGTTTCTCTATTAAAAGGTTGTTTAATTTTTAGTCTTGCGCCATACCTTATAAATGAATTAGGAAATTTTTCATAACCATTTATAATTATCTTATCAATAGTTCTTTGTTTAGTACTTTCTAAACTTAAATCTGCATAAAGTGATGTTTTGTTAATTTTTATGTTTTTTAAGCTTAGTGAGCTAAATGGAGATTCAGAGTTTGCTTGTAAATTATTTAGATAGTTTAGTATGCTTTGCGTTTTGCTTATAGGTATTTTTATTCTTGACTCTTTGGCATTTGGGTCTACAGATTTTAGTTGTTTCAGGGTGAATGTGGATTGTGGAATATCAATAAATATTGAATCTACCTGTTTTCCTAAGTTTAAAGTGCTTTCAAAAATACTGTCGTTAACCTTTTGTATAGGGGTTGCCTTCAGATTTATAAATCCTTTATTTTGAAGATTGTTGAAAATAGAGTCAAATGATGAAGAAAGCCTTGAAAAGTTTTTGAATCTTTTTAGTGCTAATGAGTTGTCTAAATGTTTCAAATTTAAAGTATCCTCAACTTTAATTTGAAGTTTTAGATCTTGTGAAAAAACATTACTAAAATTTAGTAGGTATAAATTAAGGACAATAAAAACTATTCTCTTCAATGCTGATTTATTTTCTGAATATAAATAACGTTATTATAAGGTAATTTATGCGAGTTGTGAAAGCTTTTTAAAACTGCTGAAGAAAATTAATGTCTTATCGTTTGATTTACTGAAAAATAGTACTACATTTGCCAACCCTAAAAATAGGGATATTTTATTTTTAATAATTAGTGTATAGAATAATATGCCAACAATTTCACAATTAGTACGAAAAGGAAGAGCCAAAATTACCAAGAAGAGTAAATCGGCTGCTTTAGATTCGTGTCCTCAGAGACGTGGAGTATGTACGCGTGTTTACACAACTACACCAAAGAAACCAAACTCTGCAATGCGTAAAGTAGCGCGTGTACGTTTGACTAATGGTAAGGAAGTAAACGCATACATTCCAGGTGAGGGTCACAATCTTCAAGAGCACTCGATAGTATTGGTAAGAGGTGGAAGGGTAAAAGATTTGCCAGGAGTTAGATACCACATTGTTCGTGGAGCCTTAGATACCGCAGGTGTCGCAGGAAGAACGCAACGTCGATCTAAGTATGGTGCAAAACGCCCAAAGAAGTAAAACAAAAAACTTTTTTTAAAGAGAAGACATGAGAAAAAGACAGGCAAAAAAGAGACCTCTTTTACCAGATCCAAAATTTAATGATCAGTTAGTGACTCGTTTCGTTAACATGATGATGTGGGATGGTAAAAAATCTGTAGCGTTTAAGATTTTCTACGACGCAATGGAGGTAGTAGAGGAAAAAAAGCAGGATGACGAAAAATCTGCTTTAGAAGTATGGAAAGAAGCGTTATCAAATGTGATGCCTCACGTAGAAGTGAGAAGTCGTCGTGTTGGTGGTGCTACATTTCAGATACCAATGCAAATACGTCCAGACCGTAAGGTGTCAACTGCAATGAAGTGGTTAATATCTTTCGCTCGTAAGCGTAATGAAAAATCTATGGCCAATAAGCTTGCTGCAGAAATTCTTGCAGCTGCAAAAGAAGAAGGTGCTGCCGTTAAAAAGCGAACAGACACTCACAAAATGGCGGAAGCAAACAAAGCATTCTCTCACTTTAGATTCTAAAAAACCAAAATGGCACAAAGAGATTTAAAATATACAAGAAATATAGGAATTGCTGCTCATATTGATGCTGGTAAAACAACAACAACAGAGCGTGTTCTTTTTTATACAGGTGTAAGTCATAAAATTGGAGAAGTACATGATGGTGCTGCTACAATGGACTGGATGGAGCAAGAGCAGGAGCGTGGTATTACCATTACATCTGCTGCTACAACATGTACTTGGAATTTTCCAAGACATCAAGGGCAAGATCTTCCAGATACAAAGCCTTATCACTTTAATATTATTGATACTCCAGGTCACGTAGACTTTACAGTAGAGGTAAACCGTTCATTAAGAGTTCTTGATGGTTTGGTGTTCCTTTTTTCAGCAGTTGATGGTGTAGAGCCACAATCTGAAACTAACTGGAGATTAGCAGATAACTACAAAGTACCACGTATTGGGTTTGTTAATAAAATGGACCGTCAAGGATCTAACTTCTTGGCAGTTTGTCAACAAGTTCGTGATATGTTAAAGTCTAACGCTGTGCCAATTGTATTGCCAATTGGTGAAGAGATGGACTTTAAAGGTATTGTAGATTTAGTGTCTAACAAAGCAATTGTATGGCACGATGAAACTCAAGGAGCTACTTTCGATGAGATTGAGATTCCTGAGGATATGAAAGAAGAGGTAAAAAAATACAGAGCTGAGCTAATTGAAGCTGTTGCTGAGTATGATGAGGAGTTAATGGAGAAATTCTTCGAAGATGAAGACTCTATTACAGAAGATGAGGTTCACGCAGCATTGCGTGAAGCGGTAATGGATATGGCTATCATACCAATGATATGTGGTTCTGCATTTAAGAATAAAGGTGTACAGTTCTTGTTAGATGGTGTATGTCGTTACTTGCCTTCTCCAGTAGATAAGGAAGGTATTGTAGGAGTAAATCCAGATACAGAAAAAGAAGAACTTCGTAAGCCAGATGTTAAGGCGCCATTTGCTGCTTTAGCATTTAAGATTGCTACAGATCCTTTCGTAGGACGTTTAGCATTCTTCCGTTCTTATTCAGGACGTTTAGATGCTGGTTCTTATGTATTGAATAACCGTTCTGGTAAAAAAGAACGTATTTCTAGAATATATCAGATGCACTCTAATAAGCAAAACGCAATCGATTTTATCGAAGCTGGAGATATTGGAGCGGCTGTAGGATTTAAAGATATTAAAACAGGTGATACGTTATCTGCAGAAGATGCGCCTATCGTTTTAGAATCTATGGACTTTCCAGATCCTGTAATTGGTATCGCGGTTGAGCCTAAAACTAAGGCAGATGTTGATAAATTAGGTATGGCTTTAGCTAAATTAGCTGAAGAGGATCCAACATTCCAAGTAAGAACAGATGAGGCTTCAGGTCAAACTGTTATTTCTGGAATGGGAGAGTTACACCTAGATATTATTGTAGATCGTCTTAAAAGAGAATTTAAAGTAGAAGTAAGTCAAGGTCAGCCTCAGGTAGAGTACAAAGAAGCTGTTACAAGAGCTAACGAGCACAGAGAGGTTTATAAGAAGCAATCTGGTGGTCGTGGTAAATTTGCTGACATTGTTTTTGAAATGGGTCCTGTAGATTCAGATTTTGAAGGCGAAGGCTTACAGTTTGTAGATCAAATTAAAGGTGGTCGTATTCCTAAGGAATTCATACCATCTGTACAAAAAGGATTTACTGAAGCAATGAAGTCTGGACCACTAGCTGGTTTCCAAATGGATACTTTAAAAGTAACACTTAAAGATGGATCTTTCCACCCTGTGGATTCTGATCAACTTTCTTTTGAGTTGGCTGCAAAAATGGGTTATAAAGCTGCGTCTAAAGGTGCAGGTTCTGTTATCCTTGAGCCAATTATGAAGCTTGAAGTTATTACTCCAGAAGAAAATATGGGTGATATCGTAGGTGACCTTAACCGTCGTCGTGGTCAAGTAAGTGATATGTCTGATAGAGCAGGAGCTAAAGTTGTAAAAGCAACAGTACCATTATCTGAAATGTTTGGTTATGTAACTACATTAAGAACATTATCATCTGGTCGTGCTACATCAACTATGGAATTCTCTCACTACGATCAAACACCTTCAAACATATCTGAAGAAGTTATCGCAGCAACTAAAGGAACAGCAAACGACTAATATCAAGGAAAATGAGTCAGAAAATCAGAATAAAATTAAAGTCTTACGATCACAACTTGGTAGATAAATCAGCTGAGAAGATTGTAAAAACGGTAAAAAGTACTGGAGCTGTAGTAACAGGGCCAATTCCTTTACCTACACATAAAAAAATATTTACAGTATTGCGTTCACCGCACGTAAATAAAAAGTCTAGAGAGCAATTTCAGTTAAGCTCTTATAAAAGACTGTTAGATATTTATAGCTCTTCATCTAAAACTATTGATGCTCTTATGAAATTAGAGCTTCCTAGTGGAGTTGAAGTAGAGATAAAAGTTTAACTTTTATGTCAAAAGAGTTTGAGTAACTCTTTAACATGTCCCAAGCTTGTTAGCAAGGGAAAAACGGAATCAAAAAAAATCAACAGGGTTGAAGTTTTTTGACCCTGTTGTTTTATTAGAAGGAAAGTCCTTCAGATTAATAAGTAATAGTAATTTATAATTAATAAATATGTCTGGGTTAATAGGAAAGAAAATCGGCATGACCAGCATTTTTGACGAAAACGGGAAGAATATTCCTTGTACTGTCATTCAAGCTGGACCTTGTGTCGTTACCCAAGTCAGAACCTCTGAGGTTGACGGGTACAAAGCTCTTCAACTTGGTTTCGATGACAAGGCAGATAAACGTGCATCTAATGCGGCTGTAGGCCACTTTAAGAAAGCAGGAACATCGCCTAAGTACAAAGTCGCGGAATTCAAGAAATTTGAAGATGATTTCAATTTAGGTGACAGTGTAACTGTCGAAATGTTTAAAGAAGGCGAGTTCGTTGATGTTTCCGGTACCTCTAAAGGTAAAGGATTTCAAGGTGTTGTAAAGCGTCACGGTTTTGGTGGTGTTGGTCAAGCAACTCACGGTCAACATAACCGTTTAAGAGCTCCTGGTTCTATTGGTGCGGCTTCTTACCCTGCAAGAGTTTTCAAGGGTATGAAAATGGCTGGCCAAATGGGTAACGAGAAAGTTAAAGTTCAAAATTTAAGAGTACTTAAAGTTGTTGCAGACAAAAACCTTATAGTAGTTAAAGGTGCTGTTCCTGGACACAAGAACTCTTATGTAACGATTCAGAAGTAATGGAGATAGCAGTTTTAGATATCAAAGGAAAAGAAATAGGTAGAAAGGTTACTCTTTCTGACGCTGTTTTCGGTATTGAGCCAAATGAACATGCTGTTTACCTAGATGTAAAGCAACACTTAGCTAACAAGCGTCAAGGTACGCATAAAGCTAAAGAACGTGCTGAAATCGCTGGTAGTACACGCAAAATCAAGAAACAAAAAGGAACTGGTACAGCACGTGCAGGTAGTATTAAATCTCCTGTATTCAGAGGTGGTGGACGTATATTTGGTCCAAGACCAAGAAATTACAGTTTCAAATTAAATAAGAAACAGAAGCAATTAGCGCGTAGATCTGCGTTATCACAAAAAGCTCAAGACAATGCAATTGTAATTGTTGAGAACTTTTCATTTGACGCTCCAAAGACTAAAAACTATATTGATTTCTTAACTAATTTAGGGATAGAAAACAATAAATCGCTGATAGTCTTGGGAGATACAAATAAAAACGTATATTTGTCTTCGCGAAATTTTAAAGGCTCTAATGTCGTAACTGTTTCAGAATTAAACACTTACAAAATAATGAATTCTCAAAGTTTAGTGCTTTTAGAAGGTTCATTAGAAGAAATTGAGTCAAACTTAAGTTAAACAATCGTCATGAGCATCTTGATAAAACCAATTATTACAGAAAAGGCGACCCGTTTAAGTGAGCTAGAAAATAGCTTTACTTTTGAGGTTGCTAAGACGGCAAACAGAATCCAGATTAAGGAAGCTGTTGAAAGTACTTATGGCGTTAATGTAGACCAAGTAAGAACTTTAAATGTACGTCCAGACCGCAGAACGCGATATACCAAAACTGGTATCGTGACTGGTAAAACTTCAGCTTATAAAAAAGCAGTAGTTAAGGTTGCAGACGGAGATACAATAGATTTATATAGCAATCTTTAAGACTAAAAAATGTCAGTAAGAAAATTAAAACCAATAACACCAGGACAGCGTTTTAGAGTTGTTAACGGAAATGATGCCGTGACAACTGATAAGCCGGAAAAAAGCCTTTTGGCTCCGAGAAAAAGATCTGGTGGTAGAAACAATTCTGGTCGTATGACCATGCGTTACCGTGGTGGTGGTGCAAAAAGACGTTACCGTATCATTGATTTTAAACGTAATAAGTTTGATCAAGCTGGTACAGTAGAATCTATTCAGTATGACCCTAACAGAACAGCATTTATTGCTTTGTTGAGTTATGCAGATGGTGAGAAAAGATATATCATTGCACAAAACGGACTAGAAGTTGGGCAAGAGGTGATTTCAAGTCAAGATTTCTTGGCTCCAGAAATTGGAAACTCTATGCCGTTATCTTCAATTCCTTTAGGTACTGTAATTTCTTGTATAGAATTACATCCTGGTCAAGGAGCTGTTATGGCTCGTAGTGCTGGTACTTTTGCTCAGTTAATGGCAAGAGATGGTAAGTATGCAACTGTTAAGTTGCCATCTGGAGAGGTTAGAATGATTTTGTCTGTTTGTAAAGCTACAATAGGAGCGGTATCTAACTCTGATCATCAGTTAATCGTATCTGGTAAAGCAGGTCGTTCAAGATGGTTAGGTAGAAGACCAAGAACTCGTCCAGTAGTGATGAACCCAGTTGATCACCCAATGGGTGGTGGTGAAGGTAAATCTTCTGGAGGACACCCAAGATCACGTAATGGTATACCTGCAAAAGGCTATAAGACACGTTACAAGAAGAAAGCGAGTAACAGATTTATCGTTGAACGCAGAAAAACTAGAAAGAAAAAATAAGATATGGCACGTTCATTAAAAAAAGGACCTTACGTTCACTATAAATTAGAGAGAAAGGTAGCTCAAAATGTGGATAGCGGTAAAAAGACAGTTATTAAGACTTGGTCTAGAGCCTCTATGATAACTCCAGATTTTGTAGGACAAACTATAGGAGTACATAATGGGAAGCAATTTATACCTGTTTATGTTACTGAGAATATGGTAGGTCATAAGCTTGGAGAATTTTCACCAACACGTTCTTTTAGAGGACACGTAGGTGCGAAAAATAAAGGAAAAAAATAATAGGCTATGGGAGTTCGTAAAAGAGAAAGAGCAGAGCAAATGAAAGAGGCTAAGAAAAGCTTAGCTATTGCAAAGTTGAATAACTGCCCTACATCACCTCGTAAAATGAGAATCGTTGCAGATTTAGTTAGAGGTAAAGATGTAGAACAAGCACTATATATTTTGAAGTTTAACAGTAAGGAAGCTTCAAGAAGATTAGAGAAATTATTACTTTCTGCCATTTCAAATTGGCAAGCAAAGAATGAGGATGCTAGTGTAGAAGAGGCTGAGTTATTTGTACAAGAGATTAGAGTGGATGGTGGTAGTAATGNTNAANAGNCTNCGTCCNGCACCACANGGTCGNGCACATAGAATNAGAAANNGNTCNAACCACGTNACNNTGGTNNTNGGAGNNAAN
This sequence comes from Croceibacter sp., assembly GCF_002716225.1. Lineage (NCBI taxonomy): Bacteria > Pseudomonadati > Bacteroidota > Flavobacteriia > Flavobacteriales > Flavobacteriaceae > Croceibacter > Croceibacter sp. Next base: position 41,868 of record NZ_PAZX01000006.1, read on the forward strand.
AATAATACACAAAGCTAAGTTAGAGTATGGGACANAAAACAAATCCAATCGGNAATNGNCTTGGTATCNTNAGAGGNTGGGAATCCAACTGGTACGGAGGAAATGACTACGGTGATAAACTTGCCGAAGACGATAAGATTAGAAAGTACATCCATGCACGTCTTTCTAAAGCTAGTGTGTCAAGAGTAATTATTGAGCGTACGCTTAAACTTGTAACCGTTACTATCACTACTGCTAGACCTGGTATTATTATCGGTAAAGGTGGTCAAGAGGTAGACAAGTTAAAAGAAGAGCTTAAGAAATTAACTGGTAAAGAAGTACAGATTAATATCTTTGAGATTAAAAGACCTGAGTTAGATGCTCATCTTGTTGGAGCTAGTGTAGCTAGACAAGTTGAAAACAGAATCTCTTACCGTCGTGCAATCAAGATGGCTATTGCGGCTGCAATGCGAATGAATGCAGAAGGTATTAAGATCCAGATTGCAGGACGTCTTAACGGAGCTGAAATGGCACGTGTAGAGTCTTATAAAGAAGGACGTATTCCTTTATCTACTTTTAGAGCCGATATTGACTATGCTTTAGTTGAAGCTCAAACTACTTATGGTAAGTTGGGTATTAAAGTATGGATCATGAAAGGTGAAGTTTACGGAAAGAGAGAGCTTTCTCCATTAGTAGGCCTTGAAAAGCAAGGTGGTAAATCTGGTGGTCAAAGAGGAAAATCTCGTCGTAGAAAATAATTATTTTAAAGTAAAGAGCAATGTTACAGCCTAAAAGAACAAAATACCGCAAGCAGCAAAAGGGTCGTATGAAGGGCTTAGCCCAAAGAGGACACAGATTGTCAAGTGGTACATTTGGATTAAAGTCTTTAGACTCAAGCTTCATCACAGCTAGACAGATTGAGGCGGCACGTATTGCAGCTACTCGTTATATGAAAAGAGAAGGTTCTATCTGGATTATGATATTCCCAGATAAGCCAATNACTAAAAAACCTCTTGAAGTACGTATGGGTAAAGGTAAAGGTGCAGTTGAATATTGGGCAGCAGTAGTAAAACCTGGTAGAATCATGTTTGAACTTGGTGGTGTTAATATGGAAACAGCAAAAGAGGCATTACGNCTTGCNGCACAGAAACTTCCAGTAAGAACAAAGTTTATTGTCTCTAGAGATTACGATTATAAAGACTAAGTTATGAGCGTTATGAAACAACCACAAGTAAGAGAAGCTTCAACAGAAGAGCTACAAGAAGAACTTGTAAAGTCTAAGAAAGCATATTCAGAATTAAGAATGGCGCATAGCCTTTCTCCTCTGGAAAACCCTATGCAGTTAAGAAGTATGAGAAAGTCTATTGCAAGAATTGCAACAGAGTTAACAAAAAGAGAACTAAACGCTTAATTCTGATGGAAATGGAAAAAAGAAATTTAAGAAAAGAGCGTGTTGGTGTTGTTACAAGTAATAAGATGCAGAAATCTATAGTGGTTTCTGAAATTAAGAAAGTAAAACACCCTATGTACGGAAAATTCGTTTTAAAAACGAAAAAGTATGTAGCGCACGACGAAACAAACGATTGCAACGAAGGTGATACTGTAAGAATTATGGAAACTCGCCCAATGAGCAAATCGAAATGTTGGAGATTAGTAGAAATCATTGAAAGAGCTAAATAATGTTACAACAAGAATCTAGATTAAGAGTAGCAGACAATACAGGAGCAAAAGAAGTTTTGACTATCCGTGTATTGGGAGGTACCAAACGCAGATATGCGTCTGTAGGAGATAAAATTGTTGTCAGTGTAAAAGAGGCAACACCAAACGGTGGAATTAAAAAAGGTGCCGTTTCTACAGCAGTAGTTGTACGTACTAAGAAAGAAGTTCGTAGACCAGACGGTTCATATATCCGTTTTGATGACAATGCATGTGTATTGTTGAATCCTACTGGTGAGATGAGAGGAACACGTGTCTTTGGACCTGTTGCTAGAGAACTTCGTGATAAGCAGTTCATGAAAATTGTATCACTAGCGCCAGAGGTGCTGTAATTGAAACAAAAGATGGCAACAAAGTTGAAAATAAAAGTAGGAGACACTGTAAGAGTAATTGCTGGTGCAAGCAAAGGACAGGAAGGAAAAATCCAGAAAGTTCTTGTTGAAAAAAACAAAGCAATTGTTGAAGGTGTTAACCTTGTAAAGAAACACGAGAAGCCTAGTGCATCTAGTCCTCAAGGTGGTATCAAAGAAAAAGAAGCAGCTATTCATATCTCTAATCTGTCATTAATAGACGGTAATGGAAAAACTACACGTGTAGGATATAGAATGGAAGATGGTAAAAAAGTAAGGTTTGCAAAAACCACAAACGACACTATTTAGTTATGAGTTACGTACCGAGACTAAAAACAGAATATAATGAGCGCGTTATCGCTGCTCTTAAGGAAGAGTTTAGCTATGGCAATATCATGGAAGTGCCAAAACTTACTAAGATAGTTGTAAGTAGAGGTGTTGGTGGAGCAGTAGCTGACAANAAGTTNATTGATCATGCNATTGATGAATTAACTGCAATAACTGGTCAAAAAGCAGTATCTACTATATCTAAAAAGGATGTCGCTAACTTTAAACTACGTAAGGGGATGCCTATTGGTGTTAAAGTTACGTTGAGAGGTGAGCGTATGTATGAATTTTTAGACCGTTTTATAACTTCTGCACTTCCACGTGTTAGAGATTTTAACGGAATTAAAGCTACAGGTTTTGATGGTAGAGGTAACTACAATTTAGGAGTTACNGAGCAGATTATTTTTCCAGAAATAGATATTGATAAGGTAAATAAAATTGCAGGTATGGATATTACATTCGTTACAACTGCAAATACAGACAAAGAAGCAAAATCATTGTTAGTAGAATTAGGTTTACCTTTTAAAAAGAATTAATTATGGCTAAAGAATCAATGAAAGCACGCGAAAGAAAGCGTGAAAAGATGGTAGAAAAGTATGCAGAAAAGCGCAAGGCTCTTAAAGAAGCTGGAGATTATGATGCATTACAAAAATTACCTAAAGATGCCTCACCTGTTCGTTTACACAATCGTTGTAAAATTACAGGAAGACCTAAGGGTTATATGAGACAATTTGGTCTTTCACGTGTAATGTTTCGTGAAATGGCAAATAAAGGTTTAATTCCAGGTGTTAAAAAAGCATCTTGGTAATTCCTGCAAAAGCAGAAAAATTATATAAATTGGTGGAAGGTTCTATTTAAGAAAACCATCACCGCAATTTCATACAGATGAATACAGACGTAATCGCAGATTACCTTACAAGAATTAGAAATGCAAATGCTGCAAACCATCGTGTTGTAGAAATTCCTGCATCTAATCTTAAGAAAGAAATTACAAAAATTCTTTTTGATCAAGGTTTTATCCTTAGTTATAAGTTTGAAGATACAACTGCTCAAGGTAGTATTAAGATAGCTTTAAAATATGANAAGGTTACTAAAGAACCAGTTATTAAAAAGATTCAAAGAATTAGTAAACCAGGTTTACGTAAGTACGCAGGTTCACAAGAAGTTCCTAGAATCCTTAACGGATTAGGAGTTGCTATTGTCTCTACATCTCATGGTGTAATGACAGACAAACAAGCTCGTAAGGAGAATGTTGGTGGTGAAGTACTTTGCTACGTATACTAAGTTAATAATACCAATTAAAAGGTAAAACAATGTCAAGAATAGGTAACAGTCCAGTGACGATNCCAGATGGCGTAACCGTTAGCTTAAATGATAACGTAATTACANTTAAAGGAAAGTTAGGCGAGCTCCATCAAGAGATTAAGGATATCAATGTAAAAGTTGAGGATAACGAAGTTATCTTGGAGCGTCCTTCAGAATTAAAAGACCATAAATCTAAACACGGTTTATATCGTGCTTTAATTCAGAATATGGTTGAAGGTGTATCACAAGGGTTCACTAAAAAATTAGAATTGGTTGGTGTAGGTTATAGAGCCTCAAACCAAGGTCAAAAGCTTGATTTAGCAATTGGTTTCTCTCACAATATTGTGTTAGACCTTGCTCCAGAAATTAAAGTTGAGACAGTATCTGAGAAAGGTAAAAACCCAATAGTGATTTTAACATCTTTCGACAAACAATTAGTAGGACAAGTTGCGGCTAAGATCCGTGCGTTCCGTAAGCCAGAACCTTATAAAGGAAAAGGTATTAAGTTTGTAGGAGAACAAATAAGAAGAAAAGCAGGTAAGTCTGCATAATTATTCAGTATTATGGCATTTTCAAGAGAAACAAGAAGACTTAGAATTAGAAGAAGAATACGCAAAAATTTAAGCGGTACACCTAGCCGTCCAAGATTAGCAGTATTTAGAAGCAATAAAGAAATTTACGCTCAAATTATCGATGATGTAAATGAAACTACTTTAGCTTCAGCTTCTTCTAGAGATAAAGAAGTTAACGCAGAAGGCACCGGTATGGAGGTTGCTGCTGCAGTAGGAAAAGCAATTGCAGAGAAAGCTACAAAAGCTGGTATCGAAGCAGTTGCATTTGATAGAGGTGGTTACTTATACCACGGTAGAGTTAAATCATTAGCAGACGGTGCACGCGAAGCCGGACTTAAATTCTAAATTATGTATCAGAAGTATAAAAATGTAGAGCTTGTTAAACCAAGCGGATTAGAGTTAAAAGATCGTTTAGTAGGCGTACAACGTGTAACTAAAGTTACTAAAGGTGGTAGAGCATTCGGTTTTTCTGCAATTGTAGTTGTAGGAGATGAATCTGGTGTTGTAGGACAAGGTTTAGGAAAATCTAAAGAGGTTTCTGAAGCTATTTCTAAAGCAGTAGAAGATGCAAAGAAAAACTTAGTACGTATTCCTCTTAATAAAGGAACACTACCACACGAGCAAAAGGGTAAATATGGTGGAGCTAGAGTCTTGCTTATGCCTGCAGCAACCGGTACAGGAGTAATTGCTGGTGGTGCAATACGTGCAGTATTAGAAGCAGTTGGTGTACATGATGTATTATCAAAGAACCAAGGTTCATCAAACCCACATAACGTGGTAAAAGCAACTTTTGATGCATTATTACAATTACGTAGTGCAGATACAATTGCAAAACAACGTGGTGTCTCTTTAGACAAAGTATTTAACGGATAATTCTTAGGAACAATGGGAAAGATTAAAGTAACCAAAGTAAGAAGCGACATTAAAAGACCAAAAGACCAAAAGCTTACATTAAGAGCATTGGGTCTTAGAAGAATAGGTCAAGTAGTCGAGCACGAGGATACACCAAACATCCTTGGAATGGTAAATAAAGTGTCTCACTTAGTTTCTGTAGAAGAAGCATAACACATTACAAATGGAATTACACAAACTAAGACCTGCAGAAGGGTCAGTTAAAAATAAAGCTAAGCGCAAAGGTCGTGGTCAAGGTACCGGTAAAGGTGGTACTGCAACTCGTGGTCATAAAGGTGCAAAGTCACGTTCAGGATACTCTAAAAAAGTTGGTTTTGAAGGTGGACAAATGCCATTACAGCGTCGTGTTCCTAAGTTTGGTTTTACAAACAGAAACCGAGTGGAATACAAAGGAATTAATCTAGATACACTTCAAGAGTATGTTGATGCAGGTCGCATTACAGATGAAGTAACTTTAGATGTTCTTGTTGAGAACCGTTTGGCAAATAGAAAAGATCTAGTAAAAATTATGGGTCGTGGTGAATTAAAAACAGCATTAAAAATATCTGTTCACAAATTCACGAAGACAGCTAAAGATGCTATCGAAAAAGCTGGCGGAGAAGCTACAACCTTATAATATATACACCTTATGAAATTTATCCAAACTTTAAAAAATATCTGGAAGATTGAGGAACTTAAAAACAGAATCCTTGTAACGCTTGGTTTGTTATTAGTTTACCGTTTTGGTGCTCAAGTTGTTTTACCAGGTATTGATGCTGATCAACTTGGTCAGTTTTCTGGAAATTTTGCAGGTGGCGGTATTGGAGGTCTTTTAGATGCTTTTACTGGAGGTGCATTTTCTAATGCTTCAATTTTTGCATTAGGTATTATGCCTTACATTTCAGCATCTATTGTTGTACAGTTAATGGGTATTGCTATACCTTACTTACAAAAGCTTCAAAAGGATGGAGAAAGCGGAAGACGTAAAATTAATCAAATTACAAGATGGTTAACAATTGCAATTTGTTTGGTGCAAGCACCAGGTTATTTAGCAAGTTTACCAGCATTAGGTGTACCAACAGAAGCCTTTGTATTAGGATTAACATTCCAATTTTACTTTACATCTGTTATTATCTTAGTTACAGGAACAATATTTGCAATGTGGCTAGGTGAAAAAATTACAGATAAGGGTATAGGAAATGGTATATCATTATTAATTATGGTTGGTATTATTGCTACTCTACCACAAGCATTTGCACAAGAATGGGTGTCTAGAGTAAATCAATCTAACGGTGGTCTAATAATGATCCTTATAGAGCTAGTAATTTGGTTCTTTATCATATTTGCTTCAGTAATGTTAGTAATGGCTGTACGACAAATTCAAGTACAATATGCTAGAAGAACACAATCTGGAGGATATGAAAAAGATGTTTTTGGTTCACGCCAATTTATACCACTAAAATTAAATGCATCTGGTGTAATGCCTATCATTTTTGCTCAAGCAATTATGTTTATACCAGCAGCAGTAGCAGGATTATCAGAGTCTGAAACGTCTCAAGGTGTTGCAGCAGCATTTAGTGATATCTTCGGATTTTGGTATAATTTAGTATTTGCGTTATTAATCATTGTATTTACGTACTTTTACACCGCAATTACAGTACCTACTAATAAGATTGCAGATGATTTAAAGAGAAGTGGAGGTTTCATACCAGGAATAAGACCTGGAACAGAAACTTCTGAATATTTAGACAAGATTATGTCTCAAATTACACTTCCAGGATCTATTTTCCTTGCACTAATTGCTATTTTTCCAGCAATTGTAGGAGGATTATTAGGTATTCAACAAGGTTGGGCATTGTTCTTTGGAGGAACATCACTATTAATTATGGTTGGTGTTGCAATAGATACAATGCAGCAAATAAACTCGTACTTGTTGAACAAGCATTATGACGGGTTAATGAAAACAGGTAAGAATAGAAAAGCAGTAGCATAAATTATGGCAAAACAACCGCCGATAGAACAAGACGGAACAATAATAGAAGCACTTTCAAACGCGATGTTTCGTGTAGAGTTAGAAAATGAGCATGTGGTAACGGCTCATATATCTGGAAAGATGCGTATGCACTACATAAAATTATTACCAGGAGATAAAGTAAAATTAGAAATGAGCCCTTACGATTTAACAAAGGCTCGTATAACTTATAGATACTAAACATTCATTATGAAAGTTAGAGCATCCATTAAAAAGAGAAGTGCCGACTGCAAGATTGTACGCAGAAAAGGCAGATTGTACGTGATTAACAAAAAGAATCCTAGATTCAAACAAAGACAAGGATAATTATGGCAAGAATTGCAGGTGTTGATATACCAAAACAAAAGCGAGGAGTTATAGCATTAACCTATATCTTCGGAATTGGCAGAAGTAGAGCCCAAGAAGTTCTTAAGAATGCTAATGTAAGTGAAGACAAAAAAGTATCAGACTGGAATGATGAGGAAATCAGTAGAATTCGTCAGCAGGTAGGTCAGTTCACTATTGAAGGTGAATTACGTACAGAAGTGTCTTTAAGCATTAAGCGTTTAATGGATATTGGTTGTTATCGTGGTATTCGCCACAGAAGTGGTTTACCATTACGTGGTCAGCGTACTAAGAACAACTCTCGTACTCGTAAAGGAAAACGTAAAACTGTTGCTAACAAGAAGAAGGCAACTAAATAATAAGTAGTAATGGCAAAACAAGTAAAAGGTAAAGCTGGTGCAGCTAAAGCCAAAGCTAGAAAACGTAAAGTTGCTGTTGAAGCATTTGGAGAAGCACATATCTCTGCATCTTTCAACAACATTATCGTTTCTTTAACCAATAAGAAAGGTGATGTAATCTCTTGGTCTTCTGCAGGTAAGATGGGCTTTAGAGGATCTAAGAAAAACACTCCTTACGCTGCTCAATTAGCAGCAGAAGATGCAAGTGGTGTTGCTCATGAAGCTGGTTTACGTAAAGTAAAAGTATATGTGAAAGGTCCTGGAAATGGTAGAGAATCTGCTATCCGTTCTATTCACAATGCAGGAATTGAAGTAACAGAAATTATTGATGTTACTCCAATGCCTCACAATGGTTGTCGTCCACCAAAAAGACGTCGAGTTTAATAAATATCAATAGTAAAAGACCTAAGACTGTCGAAGGATTAACTTTAGACCTTAATTCATAGTCTCTTTTACACAAACTTTAGAAATGGCAAGATATACTGGTCCAAAAACTAAGATAGCTCGTAAATTTGGCGAAGCTATTTTCGGAGAAGATAAATCTTTTGAAAAAAGAAATTATCCTCCAGGTCAACACGGTAATAACCGTCGTCGTGGCAAAAAATCTGAGTACGCTATACAATTAGCAGAAAAGCAAAAAGCAAAATATACTTACGGTATATTAGAGCGTCAATTTAGAGGATTATTTAAGAAAGCAACAGCTGCAACAGGTATTACTGGTGAGGTGTTGTTACAACTTTGTGAATCTCGTCTAGATAACGTTGTTTACCGTATGGGAATTTCTCCTTCTCGTCCAGGTGCTAGACAATTAGTATCACACAGACATATAACTGTAAATGGTGAGTTAGTAAATATTCCTTCTTACCAACTTAAAGCTGGTGATGTTGTAGGTGTAAGAGAGAAATCTAAATCTTTAGATGCTATCCAATCATCTTTATCAAACAACTCTACTGTTTACGAATGGATAACTTGGAATAACGAAAAGAAAGAAGGTACTTACGTAAGTGTACCAGGAAGAGTTCAGATTCCAGAGAACATTAATGAGCAATTCATCGTCGAATTATACTCTAAATAATATTTAATCCATTGGTATTGGGCCAAAGGGTTTTTAAGTATTCTTCAAACTTTTAAACCGCGCAACCTAATAACAATTAAAACGAAGACACAAAAATGGCAATATTAAATTTTCAGAAGCCCGATAAAGTAATCATGATTGATTCAACCGATTTCGAAGGTAAATTCGAATTTCGTCCGTTGGAGCCTGGTTATGGTTTAACAGTAGGTAATGCACTAAGACGTGTATTATTATCTTCTTTAGAAGGTTTCGCAATTTCTTCTGTACGTGTTGAAGGTGTAGATCATGAATTTTCTACAATTTCAGGTGTTGTTGAAGATGTAACTGAAATCATATTAAATTTAAAACAAGTACGTTTTAAAAGACAAATTGACGAAGTAGACAATGAAACTGTAACTATGAATATTTCTGGTCAAGAGCAGTTAACTGCTGGTGATTTCCAGAAATTCATTTCAGGATTCCAAGTATTGAATCCAGATATGGTAATTTGTAATATGGACAAAAAAGTGAACCTTAATATAGAAATTACTATAGAAAAAGGTCGCGGATATGTTCCAGCAGAAGAAAACAAGAAAAGTAACGCACCAATAGGTACAATTTTCACAGATTCTATTTTTACCCCTATAAAAAATGTAAAATATAGTATTGAAAACTACCGTGTTGAGCAAAAGACAGATTACGAAAAGTTAGTTTTTGAAATCCAAACAGATGGTTCAATACATCCTAAAGATGCTTTAACTGAAGCTGCTAAGACTTTAATACATCACTTTATGTTATTTAGTGATGAGCGCATCACCCTAGAGGCAGATGAGATTGCTCAAACTGAAACTTATGATGAAGAGTCTTTACATATGCGTCAGTTATTAAAGACTAAGTTAGTAGATATGGATCTTTCTGTACGTGCACTTAATTGCCTTAAAGCTGCAGAAGTAGATTCATTAGGAGACTTAGTTTCTTATAATAAGAACGATTTAATGAAATTTAGAAACTTCGGTAAAAAGTCTTTAACAGAATTAGAAGAACTTGTAAACAACAAGGGACTTAATTTTGGAATGGATCTTTCAAAATATAAATTAGATAAAGATTAGTAATACATCATATTTTGCTCCTTTAAAAATAAGTTGCAGCAAGATGATGATTTAAACAACCTGTCATGAGACACAGAAAAAAAGGAAATCACTTAGGACGTAAAACAGCGCATAGAAAAGCTATGTTAGCTAATATGGCTTGTTCCCTAATTGAGCACAAAAGAATAAATACAACTGTTGCTAAAGCTAAAGCTTTAAAAATGTTTGTAGAGCCTTTAGTAACAAAATCTAAGGAAGATACTACCCACAGCCGTCGTCTAGTATTTAGCAAATTGCGTAATAAATATGCAGTAACTGAATTATTTAGAGACGTAGCACCAAAAGTAGGAGATCGTCCAGGTGGTTATACACGTATTATTAAGCTTGGAAACAGACTTGGTGATAACGCTGATATGGCAATGATTGAGTTGGTTGACTTTAATGAGCTTTATACTGCTGGTAAACCAGAAAAGAAAACTCGTAGAAGTCGTCGTGGTGGAGGTAGCAAAACTGCTGCAGCTGCAACAGAAACTAAAGCAAACAAAGAAGAAGAGTAATAATGACTCGACACTTAGTTATATAGGAAAAAAGGATAAGTTGAAAAACTTGTCCTTTTTTTTTGACTCATATTTAAAACAAACCCAAAACAATATTTGGTTTTTATATTTTTGCAAAACTTTAATGATAACATACTATGAGATATCAAGATCATAAACCCGCATTAATTTTATTGGCAGATGGCACCATTTTTCATGGTAAATCTGTAGGAAACGTAGAAGGCACCACTTTTGGTGAAGTATGCTTTAATACTGGTATGACTGGTTACCAAGAAATCTTTACAGACCCATCTTATTTTGGTCAGATTATGGTAACTACCAACGCTCATATTGGTAACTACGGTACTTTTTCTGATGATGTAGAAAGTGACGATATTAAAATTGCTGGCTTAGTTTGCCGTAATTTTAGTTATAATTTTTCAAGACAACGTAGTGATATGTCTCTTGAGCAGTTTTTAAAAGAAAACAACTTATTATCTATCTCGAACGTAGACACTCGTGCACTTGTTGCATACATAAGAGATAATGGCGCTATGAATGCTGTAATTTCAACACGTGTAAATGAAATAGACGCTCTTAAAAAAGAATTAGCAGAAGTGCCTTCAATGGCTGGTTTAGAGCTTGCATCTAAGGTGTCTACTAAAGAGCCGTATTTTATTGGAGAGAAAGATGCAAAATATAAAATCGCTGCTTTAGACATTGGAGTAAAGAAAAACATACTTAGAAACTTAGCTAAAAGAGATTGTTACGTTAAGGTTTTTCCATACAATTCTACATACGAGGAGATGGGTAAATTTAATCCAGACGGATATTTCTTATCTAATGGACCTGGAGATCCAGAACCTTTGAAAGATGCTATTACATTAGCTAAGACTATTATTGAAAAGAACAAACCTTTGTTTGGTATTTGTTTAGGGCATCAAGTTATAGGATTAGCAATAGGCGTATCTACATATAAGATGCACAATGGTCACCGCGGTATAAATCACCCTATAAAAAACCTTACTACTGGTAAAGGAGAAATTACATCTCAAAACCACGGGTTCGCGATTAATATTGAGGAAGCAGAAAATCATCCAGATATCGAAGTTACTCATCGCCATCTCAATGATAATACTATTGCAGGCTTAAAACATAAATCTAAAAACTGCTTTTCTGTACAATACCATCCAGAAGCAAGTCCAGGTCCAAATGACGCGACATATTTGTTTGATGATTTTATTACATTAATAGAAAATTCAAAACCAGTAACTGCTTAAGGCGAAAACGTTATAGGTTAAAGCCTATAAAAAATAGTTATTTTAAAGATCCTTTTCTGTAATTTTCAGAAAAATAGAACCTATAAATTATGAGTATAATAATTGATATTAGAGCAAGACAAATATTTGATTCAAGAGGAAACCCAACGGTAGAGGTAGATGTTATTACAGAAAACGGTGTGCTTGGCCGTGCAGCAGTTCCTTCAGGAGCTTCAACTGGAGAGCACGAAGCGGTAGAGTTACGTGATGGTGGTAAAGCATATATGGGTAAAGGCGTGCAAAAAGCTGTTGATAACGTAAACTCAATCATTGCTCAAGAGTTAATGGGTGTTTCTGTTTTTGAGCAGGAATATATCGATAAACAAATGTGTGAGATAGATGGTACAGCTAACAAATCTAAGCTAGGAGCTAATGCTATTTTAGGAGTATCATTGGCTGTTGCAAAAGCTGCCGCAAATGAATTAAACTTACCATTGTATAGATATGTTGGTGGCGTAGCTGCTAAAACACTGCCAGTACCAATGATGAATATCATAAATGGCGGCTCACATAGTGATGCACCAATTGCTTTTCAAGAATTTATGGTAATGCCTGTTAAAGCAAAAAACTTTACGCATGCAATGCAAATGGGTTCTGAAATATTTCATAACCTTAAAAAAGTACTTCACGAAAGAAATTTAAGCACGGCAGTAGGAGATGAAGGAGGTTTTGCGCCAACTTTAGATGGTACAGAAGATGCTTTAGACAGTATTAAGCTAGCTGTTGAAAATGCAGGGTACACTTTTGGTGATGAGATTATGATTGCATTAGACTGTGCGGCAGCAGAGTTTTATGTAGATGGTAAATACGATTATAAAAAATTTGAAGGCGAATCTGGAGTTACAAGAACCTCAGAAGAACAAGCTCAATATTTAGCAGACCTTACCAAAAAATATCCAATTATTTCTATTGAAGATGGTATGGATGAAAACGATTGGAATGGTTGGAAATCTTTAACTGAGAAAGTAGGCGATAATGTACAATTAGTAGGAGACGATTTATTTGTGACTAATGTTGAAAGACTTTCTAGAGGTATAAAAGAAGGTATCGCCAACTCAATTCTTATTAAAGTAAACCAAATAGGAACATTGTCTGAAACTATTGCGGCAATCAATATGGCGCAGAATGCAGGTTATACTTGTGTAATGTCTCATAGATCTGGAGAAACAGAAGATAATACTATTGCAGACTTAGCTGTAGCGCTAAACTGTGGTCAAATTAAAACAGGATCTGCATCTCGTAGTGACCGTATGGCTAAGTACAATCAATTACTTCGTATTGAAGAAGAATTGGGTGATACGGCTTATTTTCCAGGCCGCTTGGCGTTTAAAATTTAGTGCAAATACGACGATTGAGCGTGTTATAATGACACAATAGAAAAAGGCTTTCCGTAAGTATGAGGAAAGCCTTTTTTTTAGCTAAAGAAAGGCTTTAGCGTTTTACTAATTTTATAACTTCACGATGACCTTCCGTGTTATTTACATCTACAAGATATAGTCCTGATGGTAATGAGGATACATCTATTATTTCATTCTTGGAAATATTGTCCTTTTGCAAGATCCGTTTTCCTTTAATATTATATATAGTCAAACTAGAAATTGAAGACGGCATCTCATTTATAATGTGAAACACATCTTCCGCAGGATTAGGAAATATGGTAATTTGTTGTCCTGCATTATCCTCAACTCCAAGTGCTGCACTGTTATAAAAGGCCTGATCGCCGTTCTCGTTGGTGATAGTGAGCATCATTGTGCCATCATCTCCAGTAACAATGTTATAAGAAAATGTATTATTGGAGGTATCGTTATGTGTAAGCCAAAAATCATTGTAGTACATACCTTCATAATTTTGATTATCTTCATTAAAACATTGATTAGTAGAGCCTCCCCAGCTTCCTATCGTTGTGAATTCCGAGCTTGTTGAAGAAAATTCATATACGACACTTATAAATGAACAAAACACAACAACTAACTCACTGACTTCTGAATCATAAAATTCAATTTGAGAATCTGAACCCTCACCATTCTCAAAAGGAGGATAATAATTTAAATTATCGAGTGTTATATGATCTAAAGTCCATTCTTTGTCAAGAAGCTGCGAGTCTTGGGCTTGAGCATAATATAAAGTAGTTAGTAAAAAAAATAATATGATTAAGGTTTTCATAACTTATAGTTTTGAAAGATTTAATGAGTCTTGAATTTCGCCATCACACACTAGTATTATACTGTAAATCCCCGAACTCAAATTAGAAATATCTAAAAGTCTACTGGTTTGAGTGGTATCGAGTATATAGTTGTGATGTTGTCCTGTTGCAGTATTAACTACTGATAGGTAAGCAGAACTTGCCTCATCGACTTTATATTGCACTGTAACTAGGTTGTTTGCAGGATTGGGTATTAGACTTTCGAGATAAAAAGGATTAACAGTAATGTCTACATGGTCATAATCTTTAAATCCGTTGAGGTTTGAAATCACTTCTAATTTATAGGTTGAAGTGAATTCGGGATTAACCAATACATTTTCACCAGAATAGAGGAGTGTATTATTTTGGTCATACCAATTGAAAGTGACATCCTCATTTATGGGTGTAGCACTAAGTACTATAAACTCATCCTTTTTTATATCTTGATCTTCACCGGCATTCGCCCTAAAACTACTGCTGGTTTTTTTGTTTATAATGTATTCTTCACCACCAATAAGAGAACCTGTAGTTGCATCCTGTTGCAAAACACTTAATGCAAATTTATCCTTTGATGTAGATTGGTTAGTAAAAAAGTTGAAGGAAACGTATAACGTCCCAATTTCTCCAGCGTCTAATATAATGTTGCCTAGTTTAGAATTGTTGGTGGTGAGAATTTTCTTATAATCATCTTTGGTAGATTTTAGTTGCGATTGGCTTTTTCCACCATCTTGCCAAGCATTATATAAGGTGGTGTCCATTTCTAAACCTACTTCTGCTTCTTCATAAATAGCTTTCCCTTTTTCGTTGGCATCTTTAACAAAAACGAGATCAAATGATTGTTGTTGATTACTGTAATTACCCACAGCGACTACACCACCATAATTAGAACTATTTTCAACGACATCTACAACAGTAGTGTTTTTCCATACAATATTATTGTTGTTCCACACATTCAAGACAATATTGTCGTTTTCAGGGGTAGTCATAGGGTCGTTAGGCGTATCTATGCGAGCCAAAAGGCAAAAATGCCAGGGATTGGGGTTGATATTTTCATAATCTTCGGGATTAGGCACTAGCCATTCAAAAGTCAATATGGCTTCCTGCCCAATATCTAAAGGTGGAATGTTAACTGTTCCAATCTGGTCACCCATAAGAATATCTTCTCCTGTAATAGGATCTGTCATTGTTAAACTGCCATCCCAATGGTCTGGCCAAGATAAAGCTGTGTTGGCTTTAGCCCAATAGAGCTTTAAGGGATCTGATCCTGTAGAGCTATCGCAACTGCTATTGGTTACTCTTACGTAAACGTAATTGGGGTTGTTAGAGTCATATTCAGGATTCTGATGCTCCTTTACTAATAATCCATCATCTTGATTGCGTACCCATATATCCTTGCTTCGGTATGGTTGTGTTGTTAAGGTGTCGGGTTCTTCAAAATTGTCGAGTTGAGAATTTTGCATTGCAAGATCGAGTCCGCTTTCAGGGTTGGTTAAACATTGCGCTTTTAAAACAGCAGCATAGGCATTGATGCGACCTGTTCCTAATTCGCCAATATAGGGTTGATTTAAATCTATGTCATATATGTTATCTGTCGTAGATTCAATAATATCTTTAACTTGTGTTGCTGTGAAATTTGGATTAATGGAGAAAATTAATCCAGCCAGTGCTGAAGCAAGTGGCGTTGATGACGACGTACCGATACCTGCAGTATATCCAGTTTGATTGTTGGATGTTTCCGTGGCAGATAGCACGTAAATACCAGGAGCTGAAACATTGACTTTGTCATTGTGCGTATGAGATGCAAAATTGTTAGGGTTGTCAGGTAGCTGCCTATGAACGTCAATCCAAGATTTAGTTTGGCCAGGAATATTGTCCTGTAAAGTGCCTATAGAAAATCTATGGCCAACGCCTGTAACAGAAATCGCATCATCATAGGAGCCAGGATATCCATAACCATTGCCGTCTGAATCGCAACCCTTTACAGTACCATCTCCCTGAACACCATTGCCTGCACTTGCTACAACTAAAATGTCTTTTGTACGGACATAATCCATAACATCGTCCAGATAAGTTTTGACAGGAGAGCCTTCGCAAATACGCCAACTACAGTTAATTACTCTTACACCAGGATAATCTGCCAATTCTTCCAAACCCGAAACTAGATTGTTACCTCCACCTCCACAGGTAGCAGTTACTAACTTTAAATCTCTACCAAGACTTGATAGTCCTTCATTGTTATCGGTATTTGCTGCTATGATGCTCGCTACAGCTGTTCCGTGAGAAAAATTACTTGGCACGACTTCAATATTGTTAACTATTTGCCCGGTCAAATCGGGATGATTTAACTCGTAGGATGAGTCTACTACTCCTACCAAAATGTTCGAATCACCAGTTGTAATTGCCCAAGCTAATGGCGCATTAATTAATTCTAAAGAAGCATTATTGCCGCCATAAAGTAAGTCTTCGTAATCATTTGGTATCGAAATTTGTGTGTTGTTAACTGCTGTTGTAGTGCTAGTTAATATATTATTATCATCATCTATCTCTTTAAAGTAAGTGATTCCTGTGTTATTAACAAAGTCAGTCACTAAAGTATCATCTTTTATAGATATTATATATACTTTTTTAAGTCGAGGAAGTGAAGTCATTGGAAATGCTTTTTCTATAGAATAGAAAGGTTTCGAATTTAGGAAATCAAAAATAGGATGTGTTTGATTTGTAACTAGTTTTATGGTTTGGTCGGGTTGTATAACTATTTGGCTCCCATCGAGTAAATCCACGCCAATGCCAGAAGCTAGTTCTAAATAAAAGCTTTTATATTCTTGCGATAACAGGGTTGTGCTTAGGCTAAGCAAAACAATGAGAAAGAAAAACTTAATTTTAGTGTGCTTGTGTGCTTGTGTGCTTGTGTGCTTGTGTGCTTGTGTGCTTGTGTAAAGTATTTCATATAGTGATAAATTTTATGGTTGGTTTAATAAAAATTAATTATATATGATTTAACAGGGCCTTATTCTTACTGTTTTATTTCTAAAGAATAAATAAAATCTTTAGTAATTATAGTTTAAACATTTAAATTCAATCAATTCATTAACAGTATTTTAACTTAAAAAATTGAATTTTTTTAGGCTTAGGTCTCGTAGTTAATATAAAGTGTGAATTCAAATTTTTATAAATGGCTTTTTTTATTCGATGTTGTAATGGCATTTTAAATATTATAAGTAGCTGTATTAAAGGTTGTTAATCAGCTTATGTAGGTTTAGACATATATTGTACTGGAGACCTCGAATTGAAGTTTGGTGATATGGGTTCTTTTTCCAAAAGCATCTATTTTCGATAGCATTATTACTGAAAATATATGTTTTATATGAGTCTATATATTATTAGTTTTTCAATAATTGAAAATCATTCTAACATCGGGATTAAGTAATGTAACAAGGGTTTTTATAAGAGTATGATAATACAGATCTAAATGTTTATGATAATTTTATTAAAAAACCATGTTTTCAAGATATGGTTTAATGGTTTCTTAACAGTAGATTTCGTAACTTAGCGAATTCAGAAAAACAATAAAATTTAGAAGAAGAATGTCCAAGAATGCGACTTTAGAATACGAAGGAAAAAAGTACGAATTCCCAGTAATTACGGGAACAGAAAACGAATCTGCCATAGACATTAAGACCTTAAGAGGTGTTACAGGTGGCTTAACTACAATAGATCCAGGTTACAAAAATACAGGCTCTTGTGAAAGTGCAATTACATTTTTAAATGGTGAAGAAGGAATTCTTCGTTACAGAGGATACTCTATTGAAGATTTAGCTGAAAAAGCAAGTTTTTTAGAAACAGCTTACCTGTTAATTTTTGGAGAACTTCCTACTAAAGAACAATTCGAAAAGTTTCATACAGATATTAAATCTCACTCTCACGTAGATGAGGATATTAAGAAAATATTAGACGGTTTTCCAAAGTCTGCACACCCAATGGGCGTGTTGTCTTCACTTACAAATGCATTAATTGCATTTAATCCATCTTCAGTTAATGTAGATTCTGAAGAGGAAATGTATAACGCAATAGTGAAGATTTTAGGTAAATTTCCAGTACTTACAGCTTGGGCCTACAGAAAACGAGTTGGTAAGCCATTAGATTATGGTGATGACTCTTTAGGGTATGTAGAGAATTTCTTAAAGATGATGTTTAAGAAACCTAATGGAGAATATAATGCGTCTTCTACAGTAGTTGAAGCGTTAGATAAATTATTAATACTACACGCAGATCACGAGCAAAACTGCTCTACATCTACTGTACGTATAGTAGGTTCTTCTCATGCAGGATTATTTGCTTCTATTTCAGCAGGAATTAATGCGCTTTGGGGTCCACTTCACGGTGGTGCCAACCAAGCCGTAATCGAAATGCTTGAGGCTATTAAAGAAGATGGTGGAGATACACATAAGTTTATGGAGAAAGCTAAAGACAAGGAAGATCCTTTCCGTCTTATGGGCTTTGGTCATAGAGTTTATAAAAACTTCGACCCAAGAGCTAAGATTATCAAGAAATCTGCAGATGATGTATTAGGTGCTTTAGGTATTGAAGATCCAGTATTAGATATAGCTAAAGGTTTAGAGAAAGAAGCTTTAGAAGATAGCTATTTTGTAGACCGTAAATTATACCCTAACGTAGACTTTTACTCTGGTATTATTTACAGAGCTTTAGGAATACCTACTGAAATGTTTACAGCAATGTTTGCTCTAGGTCGTTTACCAGGTTGGATAGCACAATGGCGCGAAATGCGTTTACGTAAAGAGCCAATAGGAAGACCAAGACAGGTTTACATTGGGGAGAACCACAGAGAATTTAAAGCTGTAGATAAGCGTTAATCTTTTCTCTAAAAAATTATATAGCGTGTTGTTTTTTTTAACGGCACGCTTTTTCATTTAATTATATTTGCAAAAAAAATACCTATGCTTAAACTACACGTTACAAATGAAACCTCTCGGCTTAGAGCGGTTGTATTGGGAAGAGCTAAAAGTAATGGTCCTGCACCAACGCTTGAGGAAGCTTATGATCCTAAATCTAAACTTCATATTAAGGCAGGTACATATCCCAAGGTAGAAGATATGGTTGAGGAGATGAATGCTGTAGCAAAGGTGCTTGAAAAATATGATGTACAGGTGTTTAGGCCAACTATAATAAAAGATTACAACCAAATATTTTCTCGCGATATAGCATTTGTAATAGATGATAAGATGGTAATAGCAAATATATTACCAGATAGAGCAAAAGAGATTGATGCTATAGAGCACGTATGGTCTCAAGTGCCAAAAGAAAATAGAATTAAACTACCTGAGGAAGCTCACGTAGAAGGTGGTGATGTTATGCTTTATGATGATCATATATTTATAGGAACTTATAGAGGTGAAGATTATCCTAGCTATATCACAGCTCGTACAAATATGAAAGCTGTTGAGGCGCTTACAGAGTTATTTCCTAATAAAACAGTAAAATCGTTTAATCTTAGAAAGTCTAATACAATTCCTCAAGATAATGCTCTTCATTTAGATTGTTGTTTTCAGCCTGTAGGAAAAGGAAAAGCAATAATTCATCAAAATGGTTTTTTAGAAGCAGAAGAATATGAATGGTTGGTAAATTTCTTTGGTAAAGACAATGTCTTCGAAATTACAAAAGAAGAAATGTATCACATGAATAGTAATATTTTCAGTATTTCAGAAGATGTAGTTATTTCAGAAAAA